>RZZS01000001.1 GCA_009929775.1 Alphaproteobacteria bacterium | reverse complement strand
GGTGGTGTCATGTTTGCTGCTGTGTTTATGTTAACTGACCCAGTAACCAATCCAACATCAACTGCTGGAAGAATTATTTTTGCTTTAGGTGTTGGTATCTTAACAGTATTAATTAGAGTTCAAGCAAATTTACCAGGAGGAGTATTATACTCTATCCTTATTATGAATATCTTTACTCCAACGATTGAACGTGTAACGGATGGTTGGCAGTTAGATCGCCTTAAAAAATATGTTACCTATACTGGTGCGATAGCTGCAGTTGGTATTGTTTTATTAGCTGTTGTAGCTACTCAAATGGAACCTGTATCAGGACAAGACCCAGTAGTCGATAATGGCAATGGTGATCAAAACGGAGATGAAATCCGACCTATGGATGCGGCGTGATAGCGATGATGGTGATTTCCTTTTTGTCCGGACCGTAAAACCAGAAAATCCGGTAGGCGGCCGGCGTTTTGTTTTCGGCGTAGGCCTCGAAAATCTCTTCCCCGTTCGGCCCGGTGATGGCGCTGTATTTGTGTGTATTCAAACCGGTGTGTCTGGGGTTTGTTTCAAGATAGCCAAGCGCTTTGCGAACAGCCTTGAGACGTTTGAGTAAAGATTTGTCCGCCTCAAGCGATTGCAGGTCGGCTTCCGCTTGCGGCGTGAATTTGAGCGTGAAAGTCATGCCTTTAGTCGATATCCTCGTCGGCATATTGCGCAAAGCTGCCGATGGCGCGCGTTTTTCCGGCGGCGGCTTGACCCAGTCCGGCTTTGACGGCACCAAGCGCAGCCGGATTGTCGAACAGCCATTTCTCGCGGGCGGGGATCTCTGCGAAAGGCTCCAGAACGATGCTGCCGTCTTCCATGCGCCGCGCCTGAAAACTGCTGACCCCTTGAGCCAGCTTCCCTAAACTGATGCGGCCTTTCGAATCCGGCCTGAGCTGAACAACCCGTTCCATGGCTTATTCTCCTATACTTGTTCCACGATATCAAAATGGTGGGAAAAAGTCAAAGTGGGAATTGTATCATTCCCCACCACAACATGTGCGACAACCAACACATTGATTTGAAAAAAGAACGCTAAGACTGAACACGGATTCGAACCGGCGCATGAGCGGAAAATCCACAAAGTGAGCGGTCAGTTTTTCCGTCCCGGACCGCTCACTTTCCGCCACTCGACCTGCGCATTTTTTCGGCGCTTTCGACTACCCCGATTGCCGTGGCGGGTTCGAATGAGCCGGATTGGATGAGAGGGGTAAAGAGATTGAGACCAAAAGTAAAATGCACTTTACTTTATTATTGAAAACTCCGCAAAAGTGCGGTATATTTTACTTTGTAGCCCAACGAGGGCTTGTGAGTTAAAGGGACTTAACCGTGGCAAGCTTGTTGTGGGGCAAGGTCTATTACAAGGATATCTTCGCGGGCAATCTCCGCGAAGAGCCAGGAGATCGTGTCACTTTCACCTATGATAGCAGCTATATTGATGGCGGTCATCCGGCCATTGCCCAAACGCTACCTGTTCGTGAACAACCCCATATCAGCAATAACGGGCTGCACCCGTTCTTTGACAATCTGGTTTCTGAAGGCTGGTTGGAGCAAGCACAAAGTCGTCTGCTGGGGCGGCGCGAGGTCACAAGGTTTGAATTGCTGCTGGCTTTTGGTTTCGATTGCGCGGGCGCGGTTTCAATTGTTGACCCGGAACCGTCCGCGCTCAGTGAAGCGATGCTGGATCTGGATGATCCAAAAGAAATGGCCGTTCTGACCAGCCGGGCATCACTCTCCGGTGTTCAGCCCAAGCTCGCTGTTGTTCAGGAAGGCGGCATTTATCGTCCGGCACGTATCAACGAGCTAAGTACGCACATTGCCAAATTCCCCTCAGCCAACCACCCGGATCTGACGCTCAATGAGTATTTGACGACTCTGGCCTTCAAGGCACTCCTGCCTGATGACGAAGTCGTCCAGCTGGATATTGAGGAAGTCAAAGGTCTGAACGAACCCGCGCTTCTGATTAAGAGATTTGATCGTGATTTAACGCCCCTTGAAGAAGGATTTGGTGGTGGTTCGGGTGATGGGGCTGGTTTTGGAGATGGTTCCGGTTATGGCGGGGGCAGTGCGGCTGGTTTTGGTTGGCCCGATGGTTCGGGAGATAGTCGCTATCAATCATCTCCGTTCTCAATAAGACGCTTCCACTTTGAGGAGTTCAACCAGCTACTAGGACGATCCTCCCGTACGAAGTATGACGGTGCGCATAAGGACATGGCAGATTTTATACTGGGGACGGATGGATGCCTGCCAACGCAAGCCTATCTGCTCTACCGCCGCATTCTGGCCGGGTTGCTTTTGGGCAATACCGACATGCATCTTAAAAACTTTGCGATGTCCCACACGGAGGCCGGTTTGCGCCTGACCCCGTCTTACGATCAGGTCGCTGCCTCGCTTTATAACTACAAGACGCTTGCACTCAAGATCGCCGGATCCAAGGATCACCCGATTGGTGATCTCAAGGCGCGTCATCTCACGCTGCTGGGTGAAGAGTTTGGTTTGTCGCCCGCCGCCATCAACATGGCCGCACAGGGGCTGGAGAAGCATATTGAAGCCGCCAAGGACGCAATTCAAGAGGCGCCACTGGGCGGTGCTGATTTCAAGGACAATCTCATTGAACAGATAGGGAAGCGATGGAACGGGACTTTTCAAAATTTGGGCGCCTTAGTTGGCAAGGCTTTGTCGAAGAAGCAGTAAGACGCCGCAAGGAGCAAAAACTCACGCAGGAGCAACTGGCCGTTCTGGCGGGCGTGAGCAAACCCACACTCAACAGCTTCGAACAAGGCAAAACGACCATCAAGCTCGATAGCGCGCTCAAGATTCTGAAAGTATTGGGGCTGGCCTGAGTTCGCCCCCTGCCCGTCCGACGTTCGGGCATATGCCCCCGGAACGATCCTTTCCCACCATATTTTGCTCTTAATTAGCGGCAAGATTTGCTAGCGTGTTTTTCTTCGTCAAATCTGCTTTTGGATTAAGGGGTTTCGAATGCTCGCCGCCCGTGCCTTCGTTTATGTATCTTTGTTTTTTTCGTTTTTCGTCTTCGCCGCATCGTCGGTATCGGCGCAGGATCTCGAGAGACTGGCCGACCCGATATTCGTCAAGACGCCGTCCGTATCCGACAGCGTGAACGCACAAGAATCCTTTACGCTTTATGTCTCATATGATTACGAGCGTTGTCGCGCGCATTACGGACGCAAATACCATGCAGGTTGCCAGCGACGTCTCGAACTTGACGGGACGAGAGCGGAAACCGGCGCCGACATAAACCCGCCCGTCAAGGGCGAATGGCGCTGGCAGGGCGATTATGCGCTGCAGTTTACGCCCGGGGAAGTCTGGAGAGCCGGAACGCGCTACGAGATCGAACTGGATCTGGACGCTCTCGGCGTGCCGGAGAGCGTCCGGATGGACGACGGCGCCCGGCGGGCAACGGTTGGCTTCACCACCGAACCCCTGACGGTTACCTTTCCGGAAATGCGCTATATGCAGGACCCAACGGATCCCGGGCGCAAGCTGATCACGGCGAAGCTGCGGGCGAATTATCCGCTGGAGCCGGGCGGGCTCGAAAAGAAACTCCGCCTCCAGCTTGAAAAGACAAGCGGCGACCGGCTTGAAAGCGCGGAAACGATGCCCGAGGCCGAAGTCATTGCCGATACGGACGGGATGGGCGCTCGCGTCAATGTCTCTCTGGACGGCCTGCCCGAAGCCGAGCGGTTTCTGCGGCTGATCGTCGAGGCAGGCCTTGTCCCCGAACATGGCGGCGAGGCATCCTCGCAGCCTTTCAGCGAACGCACGCGCATTCCGACCCTCTCGAGTTACCTCGCCATCGAACAGCCTGCCGCCGCGATCGTCCGCGCGCAGGACGGCACGCCGGGGCAAATCCTCTCGTTTTCGACAAACGTGCAGGCGCGGCCCGCCGACATCCGCGAGCACATCACGCTCTACCTCCTCCCCGAACGGCACCCGGCCGCCGGGAACGAAAAGAGCGGCGAGCCCTATCGCTGGAAGGCGGACAATGAAGTCACGCCTGCCATCCTCGGCCTGTCCGAACCGCTCACGCTGAACCCGGCCATCGACGGCAACGAGTATACAACCCGTTTCGGCTTTCCCTTTACCGCACCGGAAGGGCGCTACCTGTTCGTAAGCGCCGCGCCCGAACTCGGCGCTTTCGGCGGCTATACGCTCGGGCGGGAATTCCGCACGATCCTGCAGGTCCCCGAATGGCCGCACGATCTGGATATCCGTCAAGCGGGAAGCATCATGAGCCTCAGCGGATCGAAGAAGCTCTCGCTCCACGCGCGCGGCACCGACCGGCTCGAAGTCGAGGTGGCGCATATCCTCCCGCAGGCGCTCCAGCATTTCATCAGCCAGACCTCCGGCGACATCGAAAGCCCCTCCTTCACCAACTGGCGTTTCGGGGCGCAGGATATCGCCGAAATCGATACCGCCTCGATCCCGATGGCCTATGAAGGCCCCTCCGCCTCGCAGTTCGCCGCCTTCGATTTTGCGCCATACCTCAAGGACGACAGAAAGGGGCTGTTCCTCCTGACCATCCGGGGCTACCGAGACGGGAAGACCGCCGGAGCGACGCGCCAGCGTTTTGTTCTGGTGAGCGATATGGGCCTGATCGTCAAGGAAAGCGGCAACGGCACGCGCGACGCCTACCTTGCTTCCTTCACCACCGGGAAGCCGGTGAAGGGAGCGGAACTCTCCGTCCTCGGGCGCAACGGCGTTCCGGTCTTCTCCGGGCGGACGAGCGCGGACGGACACATTTCCGTGCCCGCGTTCGAGGGGGCGGCCGAAGACCGCGAGCCGGTGGCCATCGTCGCGAAAATGAACGGCGATTTCACCTTCATCCCCTGGAGCCGCGACGACCGCTTACTGAACTTCTCGAAATTCGATACCGGCGGCGCGGTAACGATGACGGAAGGGCTGAACGCCCTGCTGTTTTCAGACCGGGGTATCTACCGGCCGGGCGAAACGCTGCGCGTCGGAGCCATTGTACGCAATGCCGACTGGACGGCCCTGCCTGAAGGACTGCCGCTTCAGTTCGCGATCGTCGACCCGCGCGGCCGAACGGTGCTCGACCGGGTTCTGCGCTTCCCGCCGGAAGGCTTGCAGGAACTCTCGCTGGACACAGCGGAAAACTGGCCCACCGGCGCTTACCGGGCGACGCTCTCCATTTCCCGTGACGGCAAGTCCGGCAGCCTTCTCGGCAGCACCGTGCTGCGCGTCGAGGAATTCCAGCCCGACCGGCTCCGGATCGAGACCGCATTCTCGCACGCGCCCTCCGGCTGGCTGAACCCCGAAGGACTGAGCGCGAACGTGACGTTGACCAACCTCTACGGAACGCCGGCCACGGACCGGCGGGTCGAAGCGGCAATTACGCTCAACCCCGCCCTCCTCAGGTTCGACGGATTTCCGGACTACCGCTTTTACGATCCCTACCCGGCGCGCGCCCGATCGGTACAGCTCGATCTTCCGGCCACAGAGACGAACGGAGAGGGCAAGGCGGCGATCCCGTTGCGTCTGAGCGGACAGGATCCGGCGACCTACAGCCTTCACCTCGAAACGCGCGGATTCGAGGCGGGCAGCGGTCGGGGCGTAACAAGCTATTCGACAGCCCTCGTATCGCCAATGCCCTGGGCGGTCGGCTACAGGACGAACGCGCGGCTGTCATGGCTCGCGACGGATAAGAATTATGAACTGCATTTGATCGCCGTGGGGCCGGACCTTCAGCAAGTGGCCGCGGAAAATCTGACCCTGCAGCGTGTGCGCCGAACGTCCGTGTCCTCGCTCATCCGTCGCGACGACGGCTCCTACGCCTACGAGTCGGTACCAAAGGAAGAGATCGTCTCCGAATTGCCTTTTTTGATCGCGGAATCCGGAAGCGATCTGGCAATACAAACGACCAAACCGGGCCGGTTTTCAGTGCGTCTTGTGGACGGGGACGGACGTGTCGTCGCCGATATTCCCTACGCCGTCGCAGGCGAAGGTCAGCGCACGGCCGATCTCGACAAGGAGACGGTACTGGATCTGCGCATCGACAAGCAGAGCTACAAAGCAGGCGAGGAAATCCGGATCGGCATTTCCGCCCCCTATGGCGGCGCGGGACTGATCACGCTCGAGAGCGACCGCGTCCTCGCACACAAATGGTTCCGAAGCGAAAAGACCGACACGGTTCAGACAATCCCGGTGCCGGACGAATTTTCCGGGAAGGGCTATGTGAACGTTGCCTTCGTGCGGGACATCAATTCGCCTGAAATTTACTTGAGTCCGCTGAGCTACGCCGCCGTTCCCTTCACAGCGAACACACAGGCCGGAACGCTGGAAATCGATCTGTCCGTCCCGGAAACCGCCAGACCGGGCGAACCGGTGACGGTGACCTATTCCGGCAGCGGCAAGGGCAAGGCGCTCGTCTACGCGGTCGACGAGGGCATTCTGCAGGTCGCGGACTACCGCACGCCCGACCCGGTCGAATTCTTCCTGCTCGACCGGGCGTTACAGGTGCGCACGTCGCAAATGCTCGACCTGCTGATGCCGGAGTTCGATCTGGTCCGCAAGCTCTCGGCCGACGGCGGAGGAGCGGCGGCCGAAGCCACCACGCTTGGCAAACATCTCAATCCCTTCAAGCGCAAAACGCTCGCTCCGGCGATCTACTGGTCGGGAATTGTCGATATCGGCGAGGAGGAGCGCAGCCTGACATTCACGCCTCCCGGCCACTTCAACGGAACGATGCGCGTCATGGCCGTCGGGGTTTCGGATGACGGCGTCGGCAGCGCGGAACGCGATATCGTCCTTCAGGGAGAACTGATCGTCACGCCGAACGCGCCGCTTTTTCTCGCCCCGGGCGACGAGGCAAGCGTAAGCGTCACCCTTGCGAACAACGTCGAAGGGTCTGGCGAAGGCGCAGGTCTTTCGCTCGGGATGGAGGGCGAAGGCCTGGAGATCGGGCAGATGCCCGAGCGCATCGACGTGCCGGAAGGGACGGAAGAGACCTTCACCTTCCCGGTCACCGCCAAGGCCGAACCGGGACCCACGGCGCTCAACGTCAAAGCCGCCCTGAACGATAGGACACAGGAAGCCGCGGCCACCCTCTCGATCCGCCCGCCTGTGCCGCTCGAGACCACGATGCGCTCGGGTTACGCAAAAGACGGAAGCGGCACGATCGCCTTCGAACGCGCACTGTACGATCATGGCGCCCGGCGAAGCGTTGCGCTCTCGCCGCTACCGAGCGCTTATATATACGGCCTGCTGCGCTATCTCGAATCCTACCCTTACGGCTGCACCGAACAACTCGTCAGCCGGGCGATGCCGCAGCTCGCGCTCGAGAGCGCGCCCGAATTCGGCGTCCGGGAAGAGGACATGGAAAAACGGCTTTCGGAGGCGGTTTCAGCGCTACGCAGGCGGCAGACGGATGAGGGAGGCTTTGCGATGTGGGACGGGGGACGGGAGCCGCACGATTTCCTGACCGTCTACGCGCTCGATTTCCTTGTCCAGGCACGCGAAGCAGGCCACCCGGTGCCGTCCGAACCGGTCGAGCAGGGACTGCGTTACCTGCGCAACTGGACCAACCGGGACATCCGCTCGATGGACGATGCGCGCATAAAAGCCTACGGGATCTACGTCCTTACGCGCAGCGGGATCGTGACCACCAACGAGATCCTGCATCTTCTGAAATATTTCGAGAAACAAACGGCCTGGAAAACCGACCTGTCGGCCGTCTATATCGCCGCAGCCTACCGGATGATGCGTCAGGACGCGCTTGCGGAAAAAACGCTCGGCGCCTTCGAGAGCGGCCTTTCGGCACAGCGGATCGGCTATTCGGAAGGATCGTGGAACGCCCCCTGGTACAACCCGTTCATCGAACTGGCGCGCTATGTCTCACTGCTCGCCCGGCATTTTCCGGAGCGTTTCGAGTCGATGGACCCGGATCTCGTCTTCCGGCTTGCGGCCTTCGTCAACGAAGGACGCTACAGCACGATTTCCTCGTCTTACGCGATCATGGCGCTGCAGGATTTCGCCGCGCGCGAACGCGACCGCCTGACCGGTGAAAGCATCGAACTGTTCGCCGACGGACAGCCGCTCGGCCTGCCCGAAAACGCCCTTTCCGTCGAGGTTTCGACGGATACTCACGAACTGACGTTCCGCGGCGCCGGTCGCCCGGTCTTTTTCACCGTCACCGAGACCGGCTTCGACCGGACCCTTCCCGAAGAGCCGGTCGCGGACAAAATGGAGATCGCGCGCGCCTACCGGATGCCGGACGGAACGCCCGTCGGCAAATCGGTGGCGACAGGGGATGTCATTGAAGCCGTGATCACCATCCGCAGCCACGGAAGCCGGAGCGTTGAAAACGTGGCCATCGTCGACCTGCTGCCGGGCGGGTTCGAGCTTGAGCTTGAAGGTGCCGGGAAGAACTCGACATTCTGGACCGACTTTGTCGACAAGCGCGAGGACCGGGTGATCGCGTTCGGAACCGTGACGCCGGTCGAGCGGACCTTCCGCTACCGCATCCGCGCGGTTTCCGAAGGCCGCTTTATCGTTCCGCCACCCTTCGCCGAAGCCATGTACGACCCGACCACCAAAGCGAGAGGCCTGCCCGGTGCGATTACGATTGCCAACGCGCCATAGGCGGACGCCGCCCATCCTGCTGCTCGTCTCGCTCGCGGCCTGCACCGTTACCGGAACGGCGCTCGTCACAAGCCCGAAACCGCCTCTTTATGGCGCAACGCCCTTTTCAACCGCTTTCCACGACCGCGAGGGCAACCTGCTGCGTTTGTCGCTCGCGCACGACGACAAATACCGCCTGTTCACACCGCTGGAGGACATGAGCGCCGATCTGATCACCGCGACACTCGCCCAGGAAGACCGGCACTTCTACGCCCACCCGGGCGTCAACCCGTTTTCGCTCGTCCGCGCCGCCTTTGAAACCTACGCGGCGCGCTCGCGCCCCATGGGCGGGTCGACCGTTACGATGCAGCTCGTCCGGATGCGCGACGCGCTCGATACGCGCGGCATTGCCGGCAAAATCGTACAAATCTGGCGGGCACTCGTCCTCGAGCGCCATTACGGCAAGGACGAAATTCTGGAGGCCTATCTCAACCTCGCCCCGTATGGCGGTAACATCCACGGCGCGGGCACGGCCTCGCTGATCTACTTTCACCGCGAAGCGGCAGACCTCGCCATGCCGCAGAGCCTTGCGCTCGCCGTCATTCCGCAAAACCCGGTTCGCCGCAACCCGCATGGCGACGACAAAAGCGCGTGGAACGACGCCCGCGCCCGCCTGTTCGCCCGGCTCCCGGAGCGTTACAGACAATTCGCGGACCTTTCGACCCTGCCGCTGCCGGTCTATGGACGCGAAGACCTGCCCTTCCTTGCCCCCCATTTTGTCGACGGTCTGAAGGAACCATCACCCGGCCGGATCCGGACGACCCTCGACGGCGACCTTCAGTCCCTGCTCGAGGAAAGAGTTTCGGCATGGCTCGCACGCGAGCGGTCGCTCGGACTGACCAATGCGGCCGCGATGCTCGTGCATTTTCCGTCTATGGAGGTTCGCGCGCTGCTCGGCTCGGGCGACTTTTTCGACCCGTCCATCAACGGACAGGTCGACGGCACGCTCGCGCGGCGCTCTCCCGGATCGACCCTGAAACCCTTCATTTATGCGCTCGCGCTCGAACAGGGACTGATCCATCCGCAGACACTGCTCTCCGACGACCCGGCGGCGTTCGCCGAGTACAAGCCGGGCAATTTCGACCGGCGCTTTATCGGACAAATCCCGGCCACAGAAGCCCTGCGCCTCTCGCGCAACATCCCGGCCATAGCGCTTGCCGCAGAAATCGACGAACCGGACCTTTACGCGTTCCTGCAGCAGGCCGGGGCGGACCTGCCGAAGAACGCATCGCACTACGGCCTTTCGATTGCCGTCGGCGGAGCGGAAGTGGACATGCGTACGATCGTCAAGCTTTACGCCCTGCTTGCCAATGGCGGCGTCTTGCGGGAACTCCGGACCGCCACGGACCGGAAAGCCGATACGCTGCGGCCGATGCTCTCTCCGGAAGCCGCCATCCTTACGCTGCTGATGCTCGAACAGGAGCGGCCCGACACCCTGCCCTTTACAAACCGCCCTTCCCTGCCGGTCTACTGGAAAACAGGGACCTCGAGCGGCTTCCGCGACGCGTGGACGGTCGGCGTCATCGGCCCCTACGTTCTCGCCGTCTGGACCGGACATTTCGACGGCCGCCCGAGCCCGGCGCTTGTCGGTTCCGAGGCCGCCATGCCGCTTTTCCTTGAAATCGCCGACGCACTCGCACGCCGGGAACGGCTGGAGGATGCCATTCATCCGGCCGCCGACAAGCTCAACATCGCGCGCGTCGCTCTCGGTCACCGCGAAGGCTGGTTCATTCCGGGTAAGTCGCCCATTTCCGGCCCGCGATCCGGATCCGAAACCCCCGAAATTCTCTCGCCACGAGCGGGTATCGCGTACGTGGCAAGCGAAAAGAGCGGCGAGCCTTCCCGAATTCCGCTTGAGGCGAAAACCGCGTCCGGCAGCGACATCGTCTACTGGTTCGCGGACAACCGGCTGATCGGCACAAGCGCTCCGGACCGCCCGCTGTTCTGGGCCCCTTCGCCCGGCAGGCATACGGTCCGGGCCGTGGAGACCACGGGCCGCTCGGCCGCGCAAGAAATCAAGGTCGTTTCCGACTGATCCGGAGGCACTCGCGACCGCCCTGCCTTCGCTTACTCTTTCTCGGAAATAAAGAGCTGGCAGTCACCGCCGACGCGAATAGCGGCCACATGCGTGGCGCTTTTCGTCTTTCCGCCGCCGATTGCCACATCGTAATAAACCCCGTCCGGAAAATAGTGGTCGCCGCCCGAAGCGGTGACCGCGGCATCCCCGAAGCGAAGAAAAACCGGTCCGGTCGCATAGAGACTGACGACCTTCGTTCCGGCATCGAACGCAACGCTGTTGCGGGCGGACACGTCCGTCACGTTGACAACGTGCGCGCCGCCGTTCCGCAGGCGCATGACGGGCAAGGGGTTGTTGTCGGCATCTTTGGGAAGAATAGTCGGCATGATCGTGGTCCTTTTCGGTTGCGGGGCCCCGGCCCCCTCGTGATTTGAACAAAAAAAGCCGCCTTTCGGCAACCGAAAGGCGGATACATCTATCCCGTGTATAAGAAAGACTATTCTCTACCGGCGCCGATTTGTCAAGCCCAACTTGGGAATTTATTCATCAAACCGGCCTTTACTCCCCCTCGACTCCCTATACTCCGGGGAGAGAGACATTCTCTTGAAATCGATCGAGTTGCCCCTTTTTCCTCGCCCGCTTCAGGAACCTCGAAGCACTGAGGGCTTCGATGACCGGCACGCTTAATCCCGGCGCTCGCCCGACAATCCGGTCCGTGACGAGCGTCGCGGCGGCGATGGAAGAGACGATCCCGTGCGAACCGTGCGCCGTCGTCAGGTACAGGTTCGGCACGTCTTTGTCCTGCCCGAGCTTCCACGATGTCAGATCCGGAACGCTCCCCGCTATAGGAAAGTGGTCCTGCGACGCCGTCCGCAAGCCCGCCCGCGCCGCCGTGGGCGTGACGTTCACGTCCTCCGCCCTGGGAAGCGCGCCGGTAAAACGAGCGATGATCTCGTCGTTATCCTCTTCGCGAATGTCGGTGGTGGTCAGCCATTTCTGGAAGGTCGAGCCAAGCGTATGCACCCCGCTCTCGCCCGGAGAGATATAGCCGCCATAACAGATATTACACACCAGATCATCGGCAAAACCACTATCCTCGACCTGGATAATCTGGCCGCGCACCGTATGGACGGGCAACCAGCTCGTCTCCCGGAACCACTTCGCCCCTTCCCCGCAAGCGAGGATGATGGCGTCATATTCCTCGCCCAGAACCCGCCAGTTCTCGCCGACACGCTCGATATCGCCGACCATCAACTGCACGCCGAGCTTCACGTCGATCCCGTCCGCATAGGCCGCGCACATGGACGCCGGAGACACGGAACCGGAATCGGGCAGGTACAAGGCTTCATGCGGCACTTTTACATGCGCGACCCTGCTGGCCTCGTCGGAGTCGACATAGCGCATATGGTCGCTGTGCCAACCCCAGCTTTCAGCCACGCTGCGAAAACGTTTTTGCTTTTCCGGCGAATTGACAAGATGCAGCGAACCGAGCCGCCTGTAGCCGATATCATTCGTCTCAGACAGTTCTTGCATCGTGCGGATCGCGAGCGCGTAGGCGGAACTGTAAAACTCGCTCTCCGCCGTGCGCCCCTGCGAGAAGCGCGGGTTGAAAATCCCGGTCGCATTCCCCGACGCCCCGCCAGCCACGTCCTGCGAAGCTTCGAAAATCACGGATTTCACGCCGTGTTTCCTGAGCAGCCACGCACAGGCCGTGCCCGCAAGGCCCGCGCCGACGATGGCGATCTTTTGAACTTGCGGCGTCCCCTCGCCCCGGCCCTCTCCCGAGGGAAAGGGAGATATCAGCGTTCCCTTCAACATATGCTTCTTTTGACCGAAACCCTTGATTCTTTCAATGTGAAAACCTGCCGCAGCGAGTCCCCGCTTGACAACGCCCGCCGCCGTGAAGGTCGCGAAACTCGCGCCCGGCCCGGATAACCGCGCCATCTCTTTAAACAAGGTCTCCGACCACATATCGGGATTTTTCGACGGCGCGAACCCGTCGAGAAACCATGCATCCACCGATGCGTCCAGTTCGGGCAGCGCCTTGTTGACGTCATCGAACATTAAAACGAGCCTCACCGGGCCGAATTCGAGCGGGTGGAAACCGGGGATGCGCAAGGGGTATTTTTTAACGAGCTTCGCAAGCATGCTCCCTGCACCCTCCGCGCACCGCGCTCCTCCCTCTCCCCTGTTGGGAGATGGCTGGGTGAGGGGCATCAAAAACAAGCCTATATCGTCAGCCGTCAACGGATACTTCTCAAACGACCGGTAATCAAGCCTTTGCCCGTTCGCCGTCCGCCCGAACAGATCCGCCGCCAGCAGGAAATTCAGCCCCGTCCCGAAGCCGGTTTCGCAAATCGTAAAGCGCGCCCGGCCCCGCCACGCGCCGGGCAATCCATTGCCCTCCAGAAACACGTAACGACTTTCCGCCACCCCGTCTTCGGGGGAAAAATAAATGTCGTCAAAGATTTCCGATCTTGGCGCGCCCGGCATGATGGACTATGTAACAGGGGTACGCACCGAAAAGGAAGTCTTATGAGCGAAAACCCGCTGCTGACCGTCTCGCCCCTGCCCAACAAGGCCCCGCCCTTCGACCGGATAAAAGACGAACATTATCTGCCCGCGATCAGGGCCGGTATCGAGGAGGCGCGCGCGAATATAAATGCGCTGAAAACAAACGAGGCCGAGCCGGATTTCGAAAACACCGTCGCCGCGCTGGAAGGCGCGAGCGAAACCTTGAGCACCGCGCTCTCGATCTTTTACAGCCAGCTCTCCGCCAACGGCAGCGACGCAATGCAAAAGATCGCCGAAGAGATCGGCCCGCTTTCGGCGGCGTTTTCCAGCGAGGTCGCGCAGGACCCGGCCGTCTTCGCCCGCGTCAAAGCGGTCTGGGACAAGCGGGACACGCTGGACCTCACCCCCGAGCAATCCATGGTGCTCGAAGACAGCTACAAGGGCTTCGTACGCGGCGGCGCCCTTTTAAACGACGAGGACAAAAAACGCCTCACCGCCATTAACGAGCGCCAGTCGGTGCTCGGCCCCGCTTTCATGAACAACACCAAGAAAGCCATCGAGGCCTTCGAACTGGTGATCGAGGACCGCAGCGAGCTCGCGGGCATGCCGGACAACGCCATTCAAATGGCCGCCGACAACGCGCGTGAACGCGACATGGAGGGCAAATACGTCATCACGCTCGACATGCCGATGTATATTCCGGTGATCCAGTACGCCGACAACCGCGACCTGCGCGAGAAGGTCTGGCGGGCCTACGCGAGCCGGGCATGGAAAGACGCTTTCGACAATTCGGAAAACTGCCTTGAAATCGTCCGCCTGCGCCACGAGCGGGCGCGATTGCTCGGCTATGAAACCCATGCCGCTTTCGTTCTGGAACGCCGCATGGCCGAAAAGCCGGAAACGGTTCTCGCGTTCATCGACGCGCTCCGGGACACTTACAAGCCAAAGGCGCAGCAGGATCTCGAACGACTGAAACAATACGCGCGGGACAATGGCGGCCCGATTGAACTCAGACCGTGGGACGTCGGCTATTACAGCGAGAAACTCCGCCAGAAGCTGTTCGATTTCTCCAGCGAGGATCTGCGCCCTTACTTCCCGCTCGAAAACGTTCTCACGGGCGCGTTCGCGCATTTCGGCAAGCTGTTCAATCTCCGCTTCGAGGAAACGGACGCCTATCCGCTCTATCACAAGGACGTGGTCGCCTATGACATTTTCGACGATGGAAACGGACGCTTCCTCGGCACGTTCTACGGCGATTTCTACCCGCGCAAGGGCAAGAAGGACGGCGCATGGATGACAAGCTATCGCGATCAGGGCCTGTATCACGGCACGGTCGAGCGCCCGGTCGTCGCCATCTGCTGCAACTTCCCCAAACCGTCCGGCGACACCCCCTCGCTTCTGAGCCACGACGAGGTCACAACGCTGTTCCACGAGATGGGCCATGCGATGCACGCGCTCCTCTCGGACGTCACGTACTCATCGGTCGCGGGCACGAACGTGCTCTGGGATTTCGTCGAATTGCCCTCGCAGGTTCAGGAGAACTGGGCCTACTCCAAGGAAACGCTCGACCTCTTCGCCCGCCATTACCAGACCGGCGAATCCATCCCCGAAGGGCTGGTGAAAAAGCTCAACAAGGCCAAAAACTTCATGGTCGCCTGGAGCGGACTGCGTCAGATCGCCTTCTGCACGCTCGACATGGCCTGGCACGACCGCGACCCCTCATCCATCGAGGACCCGGCGCGCTTCGAGGATACGGCGCTCGCAGGCGTCACGCTCTTCCCGCGCCTCGCCGGGCCGATCTCGACCGGCTTCAACCACATTTTCGCGGGCGGCTATTCTGCCGGGTACTACAGCTATAAATGGGCCGAAGTGCTCGACGCCGACACGTTCGAACTGTTCGAGAAAAAAGGCATCTACGACCGCGCCACCGCCGACGCCTACAAGGAACAGATCCTCGCGAAAGGCGGCAGCGAGCATCCGAAAGTGCTGTACCGCAACTTCCGCGGCCGCGACGCCGACCCAAACGCGTTGCTGCGGCGCGAGGGGCTGCTGAAAAAATGACGCCCCGGAGAGGCGTCGCGGGGACATAATAAAGCGAAGCATATTGTGTCCCCTTTGCCCCACTATGTACGAATGGCTGGGGAGTACCTAAAAAGAAAAACCCTTCGCCCGAAAGCGAAGGGTTTCCTGTGTGTGGGGTCCCTCTATTTCCGCCGTCATCCCGCGAACCAGGGCGCACCCGGCGAACAAGTTTTATAAATTCTAACCCAAGCTTCATCTTTTTAAAATTTACCATGCGGTTGTCAAGAGGCTTTTTGCACTCATACTCAATATTTATATTGAACAGCGGGGAGCAATAGGTTACATAATTGGGCAATCCCCGAAGATTAAGTTCGAAAAACAACAACTGAATTGAGCAAATGGCAATTACGACAGCACAGATCAGGGGGGCACGCGGCATTCTGAACTGGAGCCAGTCCGACCTGGCCCAGCGCACCGGCATATCCGCGACCTCGATCGGCAGCATCGAAAAAGGCCAAAGCCAGCCACGCGAGAGCACGGTGCAGGCGATTCAGCATGCGTTTGAGAGCGGGGGGATCGAGTTTCTGGGCCGTGAAGGAGTACGCATCAAGACGGGCGAGATCCAAACCTTCCGGGGTAAAGTCGGTTTTTGGGAATTTTATGAAGATATTTACCGCACATGTTTGAACGAACCTTTGCCTGTATTGGTTAGCAACGTAGATGAACGCGAATTCATGAAATGGCTATCGGAAGAAAACGTTGCCATCCATGTTGACAGAATGAAGAAAATAGAAGGACTACGTTACAAAATCGCCATCAAGGAAGGGGACACTTATTATCTGGCCTCCTCGAAATACGCCGAGTATCGATGGATGCCCAGGGAGTACTTTTCCTCCGTGCCCTTTTATGCTTATGGCAAGAAGCTGGCCATTTTGCTTTTTAATGCGGAGCCGACTGTAATTCTTCTGAACTACCCGGCGGTCGCAGAAGCATACAGAAGCCAGTTTGACGCCATATGGGACACATTCAAAATACCGCCTACAGACAAACAGGAAAGTGTTTAGAAATATCATGACACGAAAATACAGCAAAACAGAGCGGCGAGATGAGAGATGAACCAACCAGTGCATAATGTCTCTGGCGATTTTTATGAATCGGCTGTGTTAGCTGCCGATGACAGGGGGCTTTCCAGAATGAGCGGAGCCGCCCCCCACGGCAACTCCTCCTCAAAATTAACCTACATTCCCCGGGCCTCCAACAAGGAGGGTGGCTCGAATGACAATTCGAATGAAAACCGGAAGTTTCGGCGCGATTTTTTCCGTACCGTTAACAACAGAGGTGAAGGACTTGGAACGGTTTACCTTTGGTGGGAAGCCCCGGCGTCTGTGGGCGGAAATCATTCGGAAGCCGTTTCGGAAGCAAACTTAAAAAGGAAAAGCTGGGGTAGCCGCGCTTGGGACATGATCGCCGGAAAAGGGCAAGTACGCAAAGGAAACCAATATGTTGCGGACGGGAAAAGTCTGGGCGTATCCGACGACGACATGGCCGCCATTGAATATGCCTTGGACCATGACCTGCTATCAAAATTTCCCAAAAATATTGCGTGGCTCGAATACGGCAGTGGCGGCCATACCGGCTTTCGAAAGCCGCAGCAGTTTCTTACAGCCTTCGGGTACCCCGAAAAAGACGGAGCGGATCCGAGCGTAATCGTTTGCTCGGCAACTGCCGTGGACATTCTGTCTCGTTATGCGCGGGAGTCCGCTGTCGACTATGCGGAATATGAGGTTGACGCCTTCGCTTCGGTCGGAAACTTTATGATGAGCGATACGCCCCTCGAGTTGCCCACTGTCCCGGAAGGTTGCACGCCGGTTATCGCGATTTTTGGCGGAACATTCGAAAACCCTCCCAATATCCACAACGGCCACACACAGGCACCGAAAACCAGCGCTGTTGAGTACTACACGCGCCTGAACAGGCAACATGGGCTGGGCTCTTACATCGTAAAGACATACAATGCCGAACACGATCCTGCAAAAATCGAGGCAAAGTATCCAAGGGAGGAATTTGAGCCCTTTTTGCTGAGCTTTTTTCACCGGGCCTGTCAGGAGGGCGTCATCCGCGACCCGAATTATGATCCCGGACAATACTGGGAGATGGAACCCGCAGAATTTGATGAAGAACAGGAAGCGGCCCGACTTAACCTGGTCTGCAAAGAGACCCATGTCCTTCCGCTCAGGGAAATGAATGGACTCCCATGCGACCGGAAAATCGAGCGAGGGCACAGAATCAACATCATTCTCTCGCACAAATGGGAGATAGATACACAGAGGGAAATCCTCGAAAACGCCGGATATGAAATCGTCGCCCATAAAAGAGACCCCAGCCGCGCGGGCGGAGTCATCCTGGCGAAAGCGGTAAGAGCACCGGATTTCGATCCTTTCGGATGAAAGGGAAAGGGGGCAGAAGAACCCCAGTAATTAGAAGAATGAGTTAAGTGGCAGCAGCTATAAACGCGTCGAGTCGTCCTAGCGGCATTACAGAGGAAGCGCCGGTTGCATTTCTCGAACCCCGAGCGTCGCCGGATGAAACGCGTTTCGTAAAAGCGCTGTATACGACACTGGAGAACAAGGTATCGGCCAGCTCGATCGTCGTTCCCGAGCACATCCAGCCACCCGGCCACCTGGACGCGAGAGTGGTAGGAGAGGGTGGCATTACCATCCCGGCTCACCCCCAAGGCCTGATGCTGGAACATCTCTACTGGATGGCAAAATCGCCCCGAGAAGCATGGGGAAATCCCGTCCCCCCTGCCTTGCCGCCATGGGATACGTTGGTCCACGCTTCGAATTTCAGCGCCTGGAATTCTGAACCGAGTGCACTTTTTTATGCCTTGCGCTTAGGCTTGCTTGACGAACTGCCGCGTGAGGTCTGTTATTTTGCCTATGGTCCCGGTGAAGAACGCGCAGTCGAAGCCAAAGATGTCCTTTTGATACGAACGGCAGTGACCGAAGGCCTCAAAATTGCCGGGGCGGCCACTTTCGACAATGTCCAGCGTTACGCGTCCAGAGCAGCCACAAGAATTAACGAGGAATTCAATGTCCACACTCTTGCTTTTCGTGTAAACCTTATCGCCAATGGCGCGAGAGCTATAAAGCGCGCAAGAAAAGATTTACAGACGAAGGCGCCATCTCTCGTTGCCATCTTCGGCGGTTTTTTTCAAAATGTTCCAGACGAAGAAGCCGTCAAACAGTACCGGAACATAATTGAGCACCACGGCAAGGATGTGCATCTCGTCATGCCTGTTAACGCCTCCGCTGACCCAAAGGAGAATCTTGATTCCTACCGCTGGTCCCAAGAGCTTGAGGGATTTATTCTTAACTTCTTTCCACGCGCCATCGAAGATGGGGTAATAAGAAATCAGAATTACAATGTCTTTGCGCATTGGCAACTGTTCAACCCCGTTTACGATACGAAAAAAAACGCCGTCGAAATTTTTGCACGGGCAAAAGTTGACCATGAGTTGACGACAGACTTCAATTCCATTGGAAAAGGAACGCCTACTTTTCAAATCAGTAAAGGCGACCTGCTTTCCGTCACCTTTTCAAGAAAAGGCCCCATCGATGCACATTTCGAGCTCCTCCAAAAGGCAGGTTTCACGAGCGTAGACTCCTATGTCCAACCAGGCACTAACCTTCACGTTATTCACGCTAGCTGCAAACCTAGTCCGCACGAGCCAAGTTAGAGCTAAACAACCAGGGAGCCCATATCACTCAACATCTCCCTTTCGCGAAAAAAATCCCCCGGCATAAATCCGGGGGGTCAAGGCGTGTGGGGTAAAACTTGGCTAGGCCGCCTTCGCGGATTTGCCGGAGAAACTTGTCAGGCCCATCAGGCGGTGCAAGTACGTACGGCGCATCTCGTGGTAGTCGCGGTTCGCCATGACGTACAAATTCAGCGCGTCGCTCAGCTGGCGGCGCAGGAAAATTCCTTCGTAGGCCTTGTAGACGCGCTCGAGCTGGTCTTCTTCCCGTTCGTATTGCGCCTTCCACAGACGCACCTGCCGGACCAGCCGCCGCGCCGTCATCCGGTATCGCGGCAAAATAAAATCGTTCATTTGCTTCAGTTCGAAATACTGAATTTCCTTCGTTTCGCAAAGGGCCAGCCGATCGCGGATATCCTGCACGAATGCGCTTCCATACCGGTTCTCGAGCCCTTCAAACTCGTCCATTGACACCCTGTTCACTCGCCTTGTGTTGTCTGATTGTGGGAAAGTACCGCTAACGCGCGCTCGTGTCAACAAAAAATATAACCTTATTATACGATTCGTATAATACGAAACAAACAATAATATTGACCGCCCGGTATAAGGGTTTTATAACCCCGTGGAGATGATCGTACGAGAACAGATAAAAGCCGCCCGTGCCATGCTCGACTGGAGCCAAAAGGTCCTCGCCGAAAACAGCGGCGTCTCGGAGCCCACGATCAAACTGATCGAACTGGGCAGGATCAATTCCACGCCCGACACGCTCGGCCGGATTCAGAGTACCTTCGAAAACGCGGGGCTCGAATTCGTTCTTCAGAAAGGCGTTCGCTTTCGGGACGATCTCGTCACGATACTCGAAGGACGCGAAGACGCCAACCCGTTCCTCCTCCTGCTCGACGACATATATTATACCCTCAAAGGGTCCGGCGACGAGGTCCTGTGGAGCTTTGTCGAGGAAGGCCTCTCTCCGCCCGAAGTCGTCGCAAAGGAAAAAATTATACGCGACGACGGCATCCGGTACAGGAGCCTCATCCGCTATGGCGACGATAACCTCATTCATCCTCCGTCAGAATATCGCTGGATTCCGAAAGGTCATTTTCTGCACAACCTGTCAGCAGTTTACGCAGACAAATTCGCAACGGTCGTGAACAAACCGGGCAGTACCGATGTTGAAAAGATTATCGTCATACGCGACCGGACGATTGCGGATATGAAACGAAGCGAGTTTGAAATCATATGGAGCCTAGGCAAGACACCTGTTTGACCGGTAATTCCGGAAGACCAGCGCCCCTTCCACCGGCATGGACGGAACTGGCTTGCTGCTCTCTCGATATCAGTCTTGGCAACCGCTACGAACAAGGCGGCTATCTTGCGAGCATTATCCACTGGATCAATCGCCGGTTTGAACGGTGTATCGTCAATCTGGGCGACACTCTTCACCGCCACAACCTCGCTCATGGCGCCGTTTCGATGGAAACGGCTCGCGAGAGAACCCGGCGTATGGGGGACGAGTGGCTTCAGGCGAACAACACTATTCTGAGCGATCTTTCTATTAATTACGAAATCGTCCGCAGCGACGATTGGCTCAACCATCCGGAATTCGGCCCGACCCACGAGGCCTTGTGGGAATACTATTATACGGACAGTCAATACAGAGCGCTGGCCCTTGCGGACACCAGGGTTTTCCTTAATCGAAAGTCCAGCCTCGATCGTGAAGTCCTGCGCCGATCCAGCTTGAACTACCTGCTCGAAGAAACCACCGCCGACATCATCATGGGACGCAGGGAACCGGTAGCCCACCTCTACCCCGGGCGCTGGCACGAAAGCTATTTTCATCTTGTGCGGAGCAATGATTCGCTTCCCCGCATTCTTCTTGGTCTTGAACGATGTGCCTTCAAACGAATTTCACCTTCCAAAATCGCCGCGCGAAAGGTCGCCTGAATTTCCCGTTCGCTTCCTCCGCCGTTTCCCGCTAAAATCGATCGCTGGAGGATTTTCTCACATGTCAACCGAACTCGACGGTCGCTACCGCGTCACGACGATAAGCGACTATAAGGGCCCGCTCCAGAAAAAGAGCGATGGCGAGACCGAGATCGTGGACGGCAGGACCGACCGGCTCGACCGCGCCGGATGCCGATGGACGAGCACTTTCACGGTTCTGAACGAGAGAGAAGTGGAGATGGTCTCGGTCGCCGATCCGACCGAGGCCGAGGCGAACTTCCTCCTGACCCGCCCGGACGGCAGTCCGACCCGCGACCCGGTCACCTACCGCGCCACGCTGCGACTCGCCCGTAAAGGCGAGCAGATTCAAATGTCCGGTCAGATTTCCTACGGGCTGGATATGATTTTTATCACGATGCGCAAGATCGTCGACCCCACCATCGTATGACCAATAAACCATTTAACATCAATCCACTAAAGTGGCTTCCTGCTTTTTTCGCGTGCAATTCCGGCGAAAGCGGCGTATAAATCCGCCTTTGCAACCAACGCAATACCACGGCCCGGAATAATGAAGTACCGACACGCGATCGGCCACCCGTTGAAGCGCGAGCCTTACTCGAAGACGCGGGTCGCGTTCGTTCTGCCACGGCTTTACACCGGCGGTGCCGAGCGCGTTCTCATCTCGCTCATGAACGGCCTCGACCGCTCGGAATTCGAGCCTGAGCTGATCTCCGTGAAGGAAGGCGACGCGATGCGCGACTGGATCGCCGAGGACATCCCGTTTCATGCGCTCGACCAGCGCCACCTCGCCAGCGCCCTGCCCCGCCTGCTCCGTGAAATCCGTTGGGTCGACCCCGACGTCATCGTCTCCACCATGGCGCACATGAACTTCGCCCTCCTCATGCTCCGCCCGGCCCTGCGGCATACGCGCATGGTTGTGAGGGAGGCGAACATTCCCTCGTCCATCGCCGAAAATGTGCGTATTGGAAAGCCGTGGATGGTACGGGAGGCCTATCGACGGCTCTACCCGGTCGCCGATGCAGTCCTTAGCCCCGCGCAATGTATCATCGACGAATTCCGCGACTATCTCGGCATGACGACCGACAATCATCACCTGCTGCGCAACCCTGTCGACGTCCATCGAATCCGCAAGGACGAAAGCAGACTGCTCCTGCGCGATGCGAACACCGTCAACTTTGTCGCCGCTGGGCGCCTTCACCGCCAAAAAGGCTTCGACCGGCTGATCGGAAATCTTCACAAAATGTCGGTTAAGAAATGGCGGCTTGACATTTACGGCACCGGCGAAGAGATGAGCAACCTGCAAAACCAGATCGCAGGTCTCGGGCTGGAGAAGAACGTATTCCTGCGCGGCCTTTCCAGCGACCCCTGGCCAGCCATCGCTTCCGCCGACTGTTTCGTTTTGCCCTCCCGATGGGAAGGGCTGCCGAACGTGGTCCTCGAATCACTGGCAGCGGGGACGAAAGTAATCGCGACCGCCGAGTCCGGCGGGATAAGGGATATCGCCAACCTCACAAAACCGGGCGACCTGACGGTCGTCCGGACGATGGAAGAATTCGTCGGAGTCATGAACCGGGTCACACCCGACCCTGTCGGCTCCATGCGTCCGTCCCTCCTGCCCGCTCACTTTTCCATGGAAGAGGTGAACCGGTCTTTTGCAGACATTATTATCCACCGGGAACTCCCCGCATCCGGACTCCTGTCGCGAAAAGCCGTCTAGGAAGTTTTCTCGCGGTTGAATTCCTGCCCTGGCGTGCTTAAGCTATGACATCGTTTTGGTTCCTTTACGGCAGGTGTTCGAGCATGTTGCCCACGGCTTCCGCGAACGCCGTATCGATCCGGCGGGGTTTTCCGCTTGCAGCCGCGTTTGCCGCGTTTATTCTGGTCGTCAGCGCCATTAGTCCGCGTCTCCTTCCGTATATCATGGGTATGGCAGGCCTGTTCGCCATCGGCAATGCGCTGCGTTCAAAAGACAGCGACCCACTCGATGAAGCAAAGTCGCCGGAATTTCTGGCGCTTATCGCTTTCCTCATCTGGTGCGCCGCCACGCTTTTCTGGGCCTCCAGCGTCCCTTCAGCATCCGAACGGCTCGCCAAGATCGGACCGCTGATCCCGCTCTGCTGGGCCGCGGTCGCGCTTGCACCGCACAGGGCCATGCCGCTTGCAGCGAACTGGATGACAGGCGGTTTTGTCGTCATGGCGGCTATAATCGCACTCGAACTCGCGGCCGACTTCCCGATAACGCGGTCGATCCATGCCTCTCCCAACAAGGAACCCATTTATTACCTCAACAAGAACGCCGTTATTCTCTGCCTCACCGCATGGCCTCTCGCATGGATGTTCTGGAGACGCAGCCGACGAACGATAGCCGTCAGCATTTTGCTGGTCGCTCTGGTTCCTGTCTCACTCATGGAAAGTCAGGCCGCACAACTTGCTGCCATTTGCCTTCTTGTCGGCGCAGTACCGTCGCTCCTTCTGAACAGAAGATGGTTTCAGATCCTTACCTTTTTCGGGCTATTCGCCGTTTTAATCGCAACGCCTTTTGCCGCCGTTGCGATTTACGATTGGGCTGCCGCGAATATTCAGGATAACCCCGCTCTTGCAGAAGCATCCGTTCTTCAGCGACTCGAGGCATGGGCGCTTTTAAGCCGCTTCATAGAGGAACGCCCCCTGTTCGGCCACGGCCTCGAGGTTACGAGAGAACTCGTTTTCCCGGATGACCGCGTCTTTATCGGCGAGTCGAGCGACACCATTCTTCACCCTCATAATTTCGTTATCCAGATCTGGCTGGAGACCGGCGCGGCTGGCATTGCGCTGGCCGGAACGTTTATAGCCGCCCTCATCGGAAAAATCAGCGCCCGGACCCGGGAGGAACGACTTCTGCTGTTCCCGCTTCTGGTCGCCACGCTCGCCGTCATGTTTGTCGGCTGGGGCCTGTGGCAGGGATGGTGGATTGGATTCGCCGCATTTCTGGCCTTCCTGTGCCGGACGGTCATGGCAAACACGGCGGACGAGCGCTAAGCCGAACTTGTTTTTTCTGCCGATCCCGCTAAAGTGCCCCTCTTCAAACAGGAGCGCTCATGTACCGTCCCGTACTCGTTACCGGCGCCGCCGGTTTTATCGGTTTTCACACCTGCGCCCGATTGCTGGCGGATGGCCGAAAGGTCGTCGGCGTCGACAATCTGAACGACTATTACGACCCCGGCCTCAAGATGGCCCGACGCGAACAGCTTGAACGGCAAACGGGTTTCAGCTTCGTGAAGGCCGATATCGCCGACCGGGCCGCCATGGAGACTCTCTGGGAAAGTCATGGCCCGTTCCGGGAAGTCATCCACCTCGCGGCGCAAGCAGGCGTCCGTTATTCGCTGCAAGACCCTTACGCCTACATTCACAGCAATTGCCTCGGCCATTTGACGATCCTGGAGATGTGCCGGCATACGCCCGGCTTCCGTCACCTCGTGTATGCGAGTTCGTCCTCGGTCTATGGCGGGAATACTCAAACTCCCTACGCCGTAAACGACCGCGTCGACACGCCCATATCGCTCTACGCCGCGACCAAACGCGCCGACGAACTGATGAGCCACAGCTACAGCCACCTTTTCGGCATTTCTCAGACAGGACTGCGCTTCTTCACCGTCTACGGCCCGTGGGGCCGACCGGACATGTCTCCGTATATTTTCGCGAGCGCCATCGCCGAAGGGCGGAAGCTTCCAGTCTTCAACCACGGCGACATGAAACGCGACTTCACCTATATCGACGACATCGTCTCGGGAACGGTCGCGGCGCTTGGCACCCCGCCGGATAGCGCAAAGGACGGCGTCCCGCACCGAGTCCTGAATCTCGGCAACAACAAGAGCGTCCAGCTTCTGGACTTCATCGCCGAATTTGAAAAGGCATTCGGGAAAAAGGCCGAAATCGAACTTCTCGAAATGCAGCCCGGGGACGTCAGGGAAACATGCGCCGATATCGAGGAAACGACGCAAACCATCGGTTACAGACCGACGACGCCGATCGGGATGGGGGTTCCGCTGTATGTAACGTGGTTCAGGGAATATTACCGCGATAAAAAGCAGTGAGCAGCCCGCCTACATTTTCTTGCCAGACGGCGGAAGTTGGTGCTAGCAAGAACCTTAATCAGAAAAACAACCAGACAGAGCAGGCATGCGCGAATTCAAGGCGAAAGATCCCGGCATAGACGGCAAATCGGTTCTGGTCACTGGCGGAACCGGATCGTTCGGAAAGAAATTTATCGAAACGATCCTGAAAGAGCACAAGCCCCGGCGCGTCATCGTCTATTCACGCGACGAGCTCAAACAATATGAAATGTCGCAAATCCTCCGCGACACGGATTACCCGGCGATGCGCTATTTCATAGGCGACGTCCGCGACCGCGACCGCCTGACATTCGCCATGCGCGACGTGGATATCGTCGTCCACGCCGCCGCGCTCAAACAGGTCCCCACGGCGGAATACAACCCGATGGAGTGCATCCGCACCAATGTGGACGGCGCGGAAAACGTCATGCGCGGCGCCATCGACAACAATGTCGAAAAGGTTATCGCCCTCTCCACCGACAAGGCCGCCAACCCGATCAATCTCTACGGCGCGAGCAAGCTCGCCTCCGACAAAATCTTTATTTCCGCGAACAACATCACGGGCAAGGCCCGCACGCGCTTTTCCGTGGTGCGGTATGGAAACGTGATGAACTCCCGCGGCTCGGTCATCCCGTTCTTCCGCAAACTGATCGACGAAGGCTCTCCCTTCCTGCCGATCACCGACGGGCGCATGACCCGTTTCTGGATCACGCTGGAGCAGGGCGTTAACTTTGTGCTGTCCTCGCTGGAGATGATGCGCGGCGGCGAAGTATTCGTCCCCAAAATTCCCAGCATGAAAATGACCGACCTGGCGAGAGCCATGGCTCCCGATCTGGAACACAGGATTATCGGCATCCGCCCCGGCGAAAAGCTGCACGAAATCATGGTCCCGGTCGACGACGGTCGCAACACGGTAGAGATCGAGGACCGGTATATTATTCTGCCAGCCTTCGCCTTTAACCGGAAGGACGGTGGCATTCCGGGCGCGACCCCGGTACCGGAGGATTTCGCCTACTCGAGCGACCAGAACCCCGAATGGCTCGACGAAGCCGGGCTGATCGACATGCTTGGGAAGGCCTGATGTGAAGTCCTATGGCCGACAGTTCATCGACGAATATGATATCGAAGCGGTTTGCGAAGCTCTTCATAGCGACTTCCTGACCACCGGCCCCCGTGTCGACGCGTTCGAAACCGCCTTCGCGGAAAGAGTAAACGCCCCGCACGCGGTCGCCTGCAATTCCGGTACGGCGGCGCTGCATCTGGCCTGCATGGCGATCGGCCTCGGGCCGGGCGATACCGTTATCGTGCCCTCCCTCACCTTTCTGGCGACCGCCAATGCTCCGCATTATTGCGGCGCGAAAATCGTCTTTGCCGATGTCGACCCGCAAACCGGCCTGATGACGCCGGAAACCTTTGAAGAGGCGCTCGACAGGACAAACGGCGAAAATGTCCGGGCAGTTTTCCCTGTCCATCTGGCCGGTCAATGTTGCGATCTGCCCGGCATAACAAGAATCGCCCGCGCCCGGAATATCGCAGTGATCTCAGATAGCTGCCACGCGCTCGGCACCAGATACAAAGGCTCGGACAAGAACTGGCACGAGGCCGGAAGCTGCTTCGACGAAGACATCGCCGCTTTTTCGTTCCACCCGGTCAAAACCATTACCACAGGCGAAGGCGGTGCGACGACGACCCGCGACCCGGCTCTGGCGGAAAGAATGCGCGCTCTGCGCTCTCACGGCATGGAACGCAAGGAAGAGGGCGGGCCGTGGTATTACGAGATGGAACAGCCCGGCTTCAATTACCGCATCACCGATTTCCAGTGCGCGCTCGGCATGACACAACTGGATAAGCTGGGCTGGTTCGTCGAGGAGCGAAGGAAGCTTGTTGCGCTCTACGACGAATTGCTTACACCACTCGTACCGTTTGTCCTGCCGCCCGCCCGCGCGCCAAACTGCGAACCGGCGTGGCATCTTTACGCCCCGAGAATTGACTTCGAACACGCCGGTATCAACCGCGCAGACCTGATGAACGCCTTGCGCGAACGCGGCATAGGTACACAAGTCCACTACATCCCG
Source organism: Alphaproteobacteria bacterium (assembly GCA_009929775.1). Lineage (GTDB taxonomy): Bacteria > Pseudomonadota > Alphaproteobacteria > Micavibrionales > Micavibrionaceae > RZZS01. The sequence goes on along the minus strand of RZZS01000001.1, from coordinate 93,071 downwards.
GTTCACCGCCAGCCATTTTACGCCCGAATGAACAAGGACCTCCGCCTTCCCGGCGCGGACACCTACTACGAACACACGCTCAGCCTGCCGCTTTATCCGGGGTTGCCAAATGGGGACGTTCGAACGGTCGTGAGATTTCTCGCAGAGTTACTTGTCCCCTGAAACCGCCCGATAGAGCTTTTCCGCGCGTTCCCAGTCATCCGGCCAGTCAATGTCGGTCACACGGTACGACGGCACCGGAAATCCACGAAAACGCATAAAGTCACCCGCTCCCGAGCTGGCCGCTATATAGGCTGGCGTATAGATCGCAAACATTCCGGCATCGTAATAAGCCGGCTTGAGGTCCTGCGTGCGCATGGCAAGCGACTCCGCGCTATCAGGCACGAGCGCCCCGTCGTCCAGAATACGAAAAGCCTGCTCGATGGGCGCGGGAAACGGCGCGACGGCAAGAAGCGCTTTCGTTTTGTCACCCGCCTCGAATTCCGCGCAGGCCCCTTTCAGGTCTTTCGGGTCGATTAGCGGACTAGTAGCGTAAATCAATACGACGGTGTCGAAAATCTCGTTCCTCCTCTCGTATTCTTCAGTGACGAAACGAACCACTTCCATCATCGTCGTGTGGTCGCCCGAGAGGTTTGCAGGCCGCATAAAATCAACCTTCGCGCCAGCGTCACTGGAAACGTCGGCTATCGTTTCGCTATCCGTGGAAACATGGACTCTGGAAAACAGACCGCTTGTCAGAGCCGCACCGATGGCATGGACGATCATCGGCTTGCCGCAAAAGTCTTTGATGTTTTTATGCGGGATACGTTTGGAGCCATCCCGCGCGGGAATTATGCATAAACGTCTCATGCCGACACTCCCTTTCTCATGACTGCGGGTGCGTTGTCGCCTTCGTTGAACAGCAGATCGATCACTGACATGTAAGGTTCAAAATCATCAAAACACTGCCGGTAACAGGGATGTTCGTACTCGAAATAGGAAACCGGGATGCCCGCCTGTTGAAAAACGTCTGTCTCCTCCAGATAATCCTTCGATCCGGGCGGCGAAATATAACGTGAAGCACCGCGCTTGCGGCAAATATCTACGAGACCGTCAGCCTTGCTGCCAAGCACTTGCATTTCCGAAGATTTCAGAAGCGGCGTATCGATAGCCAAAGCCCCGGCAAGAAAACGGATAAGCTCCAGATTTAGATTTGCCAGAAGCTGTTGCCCGTCTTCCAAAACCTCAAACAGGCGGGGCGAAAAGTCATGGAAATATGGAGCCTTTTTATAATTCTGTGCAATCGTCCGAATCATCTTTGTGGGGAAATCAGGATTGTCCATATTGATCCGCACGTCCCTAATCGCCTGATCGCGGAGCCCTTTCGATGAAACGGGAACAGTGAGCCAAATCGGCCCGTTCACTGTTCTGATCCGGTTACGCTGCTGCCAACTGCGCCGATCGAACTGCACATGGTCCAACAAAACAAATTCGTCAACCATTTCCATGAGAGCGAAATAACCGATCCATGGCAGAAAAGTCGGCTGCATTATCGCAATTGATTTCGCTTCGCTACTCATTCTTCGACTGCCACGCAAATGCCGTTTTTCCCATAACCGTTACCGTTGTAAAACATAACGTGTTGTCCCAAGTGTTTTAGAACAACCGGATAACACACCATTTCCTCGTCAGGACCGCCTGCCGACGGTGCCAGACCCACGGCCTCATCGTAGCGAGTCCAGTTCAAGCCGTCTTCGGATTCGGCATAGCGCGGCAAATAAAAATCGCCTTTAGACGAAAACCACATGCGGTATATCCCGTCTTCACTGACGACATAGGGCCGGGCCAGCGCGTTTTCATGTTCGGCGAAGTCGATGGCAACCATCCCGCTCCGCTCCCAATTCTTCCCGTCAGAGGATATTGCCGTCTGGATGTTATAGCGCGGCAGATCAACGTGAACCCATTCGACTCCGGCAACATAATACATCCTGTAACCGCTTGCCTCCCGAAGGACCCATGGCGCCGTATTGATGAAAGGATTAACGCGGCAACGCTCTATGATCGGCGCTTCCGACCAGCGACTGAAAGAAATCCCGTCGTAAGAAACGGCAAGCCCTCCGAACAGATCCATTCTCGTCGTTCCTCCCGGCTTGAATCCAATCGTGTAAAGAAGAGTTTCCTCTCCGTTCCCGATAACGCAGGACGGCAAAACACCGTTATCGTCGAACGTCCCAAGACGACCCGGCGCGAGGACGGGCTGGTCACTGAACTCCAGAACGCGCTCAGGCTCCCTGATATCGATTACCGCAAAGCCGATATGCGACTGATTTTTATCGTTCCTGCTGGCAAAGTAAATCCTGTAAACACTGTCCCGTATGTGCTCCGGTGTCGGTAACATCGCATGCGAGCGCATCCACCAGAGATTTTCCTGTGGCTTGACCACGAGCCCGATTTTGCGCCATTTTGTTCTCGGAAAATGCATCGCGCGGTTCCTACAGCTTGAAATAATTTTTCTTTATCGCCTGCGCCTTCCGGTCGTTCGCTTCCAGAATGGTCGCCGGATTGCCGAGGACGACCGCTCTATCCGGAACGTTTTTGACGACTGACGCGTCCATGGTGATAAAGCACTCATCTCCGACCGTCAGAAAGTCGCGCAAAGTCGCGTTAACGCCTAAAAAGCAGCGCTGTCCGATTTTACAATGCCCGGAAACGACTACATGCGAGGCGAAATAGGTATGGTCGCCGATTACGCTGCCGTGTCCGATATGATTCCCGGACCAGAGCATGACGTTATTTCCGAGACGGACGCCAGGCTGAACGGTCTGGTTTTCGAGAACGAAACAATTGTCTCCGTGCCCGAGATCAGGCCAGACAACGGACTTCGAGCAGATATAAGAAGCAAGTTCATAACCAGCCTCTTTCGCCTGCGCGTATTTGTCAGCCCTTAATTGATTGAGCTTCATATAGGACAAGGCGACATGCATCCGGTGCGTTCCCGGAGGATATTTTTTCGTAACTTCACTGAAGGGGACCACTGGCAAACCGTCAAACGTATCGCTCCCGACGTATGCGTCGTCGACTGTAAACGCTTTTACTTCATAATCGCTGTCATGCGAAAAATAGAATTTAGCGAGTGAAGCGACTTCAGCCGCTCCGAATATGACAAGCGAGCGTGTCATGCGTCACTCTCCGAGATCTTCGGCAGTTAAAGGAGAATGTTTCGGAATGTCGTGCGCCGCCGGGCGTCCGACAATATTCCTGTAGTCGGTCGTCGGCAGTCCGCCCCAGTCTCGCGGCGCACGAATGCTCTTTATATTCACCGGTCCTTCCTCTGCCCGGTATTCGTCGAGAAGAATATCGCCCTTGCGAATATCGGCAAGCGTGCAATATTGCCTTGTAAAAATCCCTTTCGCTTTGAGATCCGTCTCCCCGCCATAACAAACCCTGCCGAGCCCAGCCCACGCCCAACGCGCCTCTTCGCACAGCCGCTTCAGTTCCAGCGGTTCAAGTGAGAAAGAAGAGTCCGGCCCGCCGTCATTCCGGTCGAGCGTAATATGCTTTTCGATCATCACGGCCCCGAGCGCAACGGCTGCCACCGAAGCCTGCGTCCCGAGCGTATGGTCCGAAAATCCGGCAAGCACCCCGAAACTGTCGCGTATATCGACAAGCGTCCTGATATTGGCAGTCTCCGCGGGAGCGGGATAAGCGCTGACACAATGCAGGATGACAAGATCACGAACCCCCAGCGTACGAACAAAATCCACCGTCTTTGTAACGTCGTGCCTGCTTGCAGCGCCGGTCGACATGATGAGGGGCTTTCCGGTTTTCGCGCTCGCCTCGACAAGCGGCCAGTCTACAAACTCATTCGAAGCGATTTTGTATGCCGGAGAATTTAGGCTTTCAAGAACCTGAACGGCTTTTTTGTCAAAGGGCGAACTGAAAATCGTAATCTCGGCCCGGCCAGCGTGAGCATAAAGCTCCGGCAGCCAGTCCCAAGGCGTGTGCGCTTCCTGATAGAGCTGGTAAAGGTTTCGCCCCTCCCAGACATTGCCGCGAATAATAAACTCCTCGCGATCCGTATCGATAGAAAGAGAATCCGCCGTGTAAGTCTGTAGCTTGACAGCGTCCGCCCCGGCTTCTTTTGCAACGTCGATCAGTTTTTTTGCACGGTCAATATCGCCGTTATGATTGCCTGACAGCTCTGCGATGATATAGGGCGGATAGTCAGGCCCGATTTTCCTGCCATCAATTTCAATGTATTTGGGTGCCATTAAAAATCCTGAAAATTTCACCGGCGAGCCTCTCAGCACCACAGCCATCGATTAAAGCCTGCCCCCGCCGTGACATTTCGGACAGCTCACCGTAAGACAACGCAAGTTCGCATAATGCGTTACGCCACGCGCCAGCGTCAAGCTCGCTGTACAGACCGAGATGAACCCCGGTGCCCTTCTCCGCGAAGATATCGCTGCTAACCATGTGTTCCGCGTAGATCGACGTAAAAATCGACGGCAATCCGCACGCAGCAAATTCGTAGCGGCTAAGCCCAGAGCCGCCAAGCGCAATATCGGCCCAATCATAATGCGGAACAAGATCTGTTACGCCGCTGCAAAGCTCGTACCGCCCCGGCGCGGTACCCGCAATCGATGCGATTTCCTGTCTGTGAGCATCAGAAAAGAAAGGCCCGACGATAACGCGAAAGTGAAAATCCACCCTTCCCGAGAACGCCCGCATTACGAAGGGCGTCAATCCCTGCGGATCGGCACCACCAAACGTAATCAGTACGTTTTCCGCTTTCTCCCTGATTCTTCTGGAAGGACGGTTTTTGTAAACCGTATCCATCACCGCATAAGCTCCGCCCCTGATCCAGTAGCGGCTTTTCGGCCAGGTGTCCAGTTCCGCCCCGACATAAGGCTGGACACAGACGGCAAGACACGGGGAATCCTCTTGCCTGAATGCCTCACCAAACATGCCGTCGATGAAAACAACCTGCCAGCCAGCCCGGTCGAGTTGCTTTAAATACCTGCTCAAAGCCTCTGGCCGGTCCCTGTTCAAGGCATGAAAAAGATCAAGAACAATCGCCCTCCCTTCGCCCGGATAATAAGAAACTTCCTCAGCGAGAGAAGAGAGGGCAGGAAGTGTGATGACCGGTAACGCCTGATCTGCCAGAAACGCCTGCATCCGCTCACCGCCTTCGGGAACCAGAAACGACACGGCTTCACCAACCTGGTTCAGAGCCTTTGCCAGAATGGCACAGCGCTTCAAATGGCCGAAGCCAATCGCATTCGAGGCTTCGCACCTGAAGAAAATCATGGGCTTTACCGCACCTTAAACAAGGGCCGAAGCGGCTCGCATTTGAGACGATCTTCCAGATCCCCCCTCGCGAGCGCCTCTTTCAGTTTTTCAAGAAAAGAACCATAAACAGAAATAAACCGGTCTATATCCTTCTCCGTGTGCGCGTAGCTCAGAAGATGAGACCCCAGCGTCAAAATCCCTCCCTCCATCATTTCCTGAAGGAAAAAGGTTTTGATAACAAAACTGTCATATTTTTTGTGATCTTTTGCCTGCAGGAACGACCATGCCGGATGACCCGTCACGCTCAACCATTCCTGCAACCCGTTTTCAGCGATTAGCGAGCGCACCGCGTCGTTGAGCCTCTTTCCACGCCGAGCCATGGTCTCCACAACCGGCTCTCTCTGGAGCTTTGTCATCGTCGCAAGCGCTGCGGCAAGAGAGAGCGTCTCACCACCGAACGTGAACGAGAAATAAACCTCCTCGAACAAATCCATCAAATCAGCCCGCCCGGCAATTGCCGAGACGGGGTAGCCATTGGCAAGCCCCTTGCCAAAAGTGGCGAGGTCCGGCGTTACGCCGAAATACTCCTGTGCACCGCCATTCGCAAGCCGGAATCCCGTAACGATCTCATCGAAAATCAGCAAAGCGCCGTGCCTGTGGGCCAGCTCCTTAACCCCTTGCAAGTACCCTTCCGAAGGTTCTCGAACATTCATCGGCTCAAGAATGATCGCCGCGACCTCATCGTTATGGTCCCTCAAAAGCTTGTCGAGTGCGCCCAGATCGTCATACGGGAACATGTGGGTCATATCCCGCACCGCTTGCGGGACGCCCTTGTGCCTCGGCGTCGCCCCAATATACCAGTCCTGCCAGCCGTGGTAACCGCAAGCCAAAACGTGGTCGCGGCCCGTATAGGCACGCGCCAGTCTCACCGCACCCGCCGTTGCATCGGAACCGTTCTTTCCGAACCTGACCTTCTCCGCACAAGGCACCATTTCGACGACTTTTTCGGCGACCTGCATTTCGATCGGATGCGCGAGAGAAAAAATCACACCATTTTCGAGTTGATCACGCACCGCCGCCGTCACATCCGGATCGTTATACCCAAGCGTGACCGCTGCAAGGCCGTTAATGAAATCGACATACTCATTGCCATCGACATCGAAAACATGACCGCCTTCGCCGCGCTCGATGAAATAGGGCGAAATTCCATACGGGAACTGCGTTCGGCTTTTGCTGAAAGTCTGGGAGCCAAGGGGAATTGTTTTCTCGGCTCTCGCCAGCAATTCTTCCGATCGACTGTACCGCCCAGACGACCCGGCAATCCTTTTTGCTACAACGGACATTAACATCCTCCCCTAAATTCACCAGTTGACCGGATTGACCAACTTTGGATCATTGACTGCGAATTTGTCAAAAAGTTCCTTGTCCGCGACATTCCCCTCCTCGGCGGCAGTGCAAAGCTCATGAAATTGCCGGATGTTGTTTACGCCGCACACGACACTGTCGACATGCGGGTTACCGAGAAGAAACGACAAGGCAAGTGCCGCGGGCGATAACCGGCAATCGTCCACCGCTTTGTGAAACAACTCCAGCGCAGGGCGCAATCCTGCGAGCTTTGGGGGCAAAGCCCCCGGCCTCATAAACACGGCCCCTTGCAAAAAAGCCGAGCGAACGTGGATCTCGACCCCCCTCGCTTTGAGCTTGTCGAGATGTCCCCCGGCGATCAGGCGTTGGTCGAAAACGTTAAGCGGCAACTGGACAAGATCGATGTCAAAGCGATCAAGCAAAAAATCTATTTGCGTCCCGTCATAAATCGAAGCTCCGATCTTGCGTACCAGACCAGCGCTCCTGAAATCCTGCATCACCTCAAACAGACGCGCACCACCTGGCGCCAGCACATCATCGGCATGATGCGCGAGCAAACCGAATATCTGTGGTTGCTCAAGTTTTTCAAGCGAGACATGAAATCCCTCACGGAAAGCCTCCACGTCCTCTTTCGAAATCGTCTCACGCCTGAGCGAAACGGTTTTGGTCACGAGATCGAAAGCATGATTATCCGGCAAAGAACTCCCGAGAACGTCCTCGCTTTCCCCGTATAGCCGCGCAGTATCGATAACCCGTACACCTTTTTCCACGGCCAGCTTGAGGATAGCGCCGACTTCGTCCGGCGGCGTTTTTCCGTTGCTGTTGCTAATCCCGTAATCGAGACCGAACTGGACCGTTCCGAGACCGATCTTCATACTTACCCGTAATAGTAGTGATAGAATTCATGGTTGTCGCGCTTGGAAGGCGCGTCCTCGATTGCCTTCTTCAAAGCATTCCAGTCGACGCAAACCTTGTTATTCTCGTTGAACCCCGCATTCACAAATTCAATGCGCTTAACAGCAAGCTTCATTCCTTTCGGTGTCCAAGGATGCTTGTAATAATCCACCATGACCATTGGTAAATTGCTGGCGAGCGTTTCCTCAAAGACGGATGTATATAAATGATCCAGAAGCACGAGGTCGGAATCCGACATAAACTGATCGAACGGACGCAAGTCAATATTTGCGCCAAACTGTTCAACAAACTGCCGGGGCGGAAGGACACGACATTCGGGGTGCACCTTCAGAATGACTTTGTAGCCCCAGCCGGACAATCGAGATATAAGCTGCGCCTGCCAGTCAGCATACACAATATCACTGGAGTAAGGTCCATTTCGCCCTCTGTCACCATCATAAATCGGCGGAGGAACCATGATTGTTCTTATGGGAGGCGAAGTAGCTGACATGTGAGAAAAATGTCTGATTTCCTTCACCTTTCCGTCACTCGGGGAGTGAATCTCTGTTTTATATCCCGATGCAAAAGACGGCCATGTGTCCTGCCTGCTCCGCAATTCGTCCCTTTGGCCCTCGCTAAACGTCACGAACCTGTCGCAAGCCCAGAATTCAATAAGCGAAATCATAGCATTGTCGACATGCGCAAGCCCGGCACCGTGGTCGTGCCCAGTAGCCACCCCGCCTTTTCGCATCACAGCAAAACGCAGCATACAATCCCAGACATTGCCGCCACTTCCTGTCCAGACATTATTCGGAAGTTCCTCATCGGGCAGCGACCCCAGTCGTGCAAGGTGCGCGCGAAAACATGCCGATCCCTGAGACAGAAGACTGTGGAAATAATCTCTGCAAGGTGCATCGAGTTTAAGCCCGTGTTCACTATACAAGGCCTCCACGATATCGATAATTTTCTTTTCGAATTCTACCAGACCCAACTGGCTGAATTTGGCAAGCTCGTCGTCCGAAACCGGGGAAAACCATCTGTCGGACCGGCAAAACACAACGTCTTTTGCTTCCACATTAGCCTGACGATATATAAGTGGGGACCTCTGGGTCGCGACAACATCATTCTTCAAGACAGAGCGAGTAAGAGGCTTTACCTTGAGCGGACCAACACGAACCCCCGACGAACCAAATTTCAACAACGAGAGGATTCGCCTCAGCCGGTTAAACGTTAAGCGGCGGGACAGCTTTTTTGCATTATTGGAACGACGCCGGAGAACATCCAGACAATAAAGCGGCGGGGCCTCCCCTCTCGAAAGATGTGGAATATACCGCAGGCGATCCGGATACGATAACGTCAGGCCCAATGACCGGCATCGGTTTATCACGAGACTTGCCCAAAACATCGCGACGGCTTCGGCTAGAAAGTATTTAAAAAGAAGACTGTACGGTGCCTTTTCGTCGTCCGGCGCGCATAATTCTGCGAGAATGTTGGGATAGGACTCGATGATGTTGTCGCCAAAGCAGGCTCTCTCAGCATCTGCGACCGGCCAGTAAAAGCCCTCTACGCCGTCTGGACTATACGCGACTTTGTGGACATCCAGCTCCAGACTGTCAGCGCACTTCATTTCCATACTCCGGACCAACAACAAGGATATCTTCACGCGTGTAGCCAAAGGGTAGATTCTTCGGCTGAGGCAGTAGATAAGCGTCGAAACCTTGGCTCCGGATTTGTCCGAGGAGAGCTATAACCTCATCATCTCCCATAACAACGGTCTTGTTATCATTTATATATTGCGACAGGTCTGTCTTTTTTTCATCAGCGCGTTTCCGAGCCCACTCCTCCTCAAATTGTCTGCCCTGTTCGGACGCCTGAAAACGCCTTTTCTTATCGACATTGGCGATATCCCCGATCAGCATAAGGCCTTTCGGCTCAAGCAGGCACAGGGCCTTATCGACGAAAGAGCGTACAACATCCATATCGGGAAGGGCGGGAACAACACAGTACATGATTATTTTTGTGTACTTTTCTTTAAAGGACAATTCGAGAAAGTCGCCTTCCTTGAAAACGATATTGTTTTCACCGGAACATTTCGCGCGCAGGCGGCTAAGGACACTCCCGTGATCGACACACGTCACTTCGCGAACAATCCTGCTCGCCGGAAATGCGTTGATCCCCAAGCCACAACCAATATCAAGAACGACATCTTCGCTAGCAAACAAGAGCTTACGGCTAACATCTTCCGGCACGAAGGCTTCCGCATCCTTCTGGGTGAGATAACGTCCGTTTTGAAGCGTTTCTTCAACGCCAGCCTCGGCAATCCGGCCATAGAAATCAAATTGAGTCATTTTTTATCACTTGCTCTGGTACATGGGCAGGCATTGTCCATTCAATAAAGCAAGCAAGAGAAGAGCAAAAGCCTTTTTTGAATTTGACAATGTTGAACTCCTTTTCCGAAAGTTCTCTCTTGGAATGAAGGACACCGAGATTGAACCACTTCTTTCCGCGCGCTTTCGCACGCGCGATACCCTCGAAAACATTGGCGTGCGCAAGTGGCTTTTCCGCGAACAGCTCCCGATTATAAACTGCAACCGCGTAGCTGGAAAAATCCCCATGGTCCATAAACAAGGCTGACGAGACCAGCCCGTGCTCCGGCAGATAACCCAATACGAGTTCCGAGCACCCAGCCTCAATCATTGCGAACTGCACATCCCAGCTCTCGATCGGGCGAGTTTCCCGGCCCGCGGTCAAAATATGAAACTGCCTGAAGGATTCGAATAATTTCCGATCCGGGTTGTCCTTTGTGACGTATACAAATTCCATCTCCCGCCGCCCTTGATTGACAAGCGATTTATAGCTTTTCCGAATGTTGCGCTTAATTGCCTCCTCTTCCTGGGTGAGGTCTATCAGACCGCGTAGATGCGCATGTGGCATGCCGCCCAGATTGAAGCAGACTTCCCCGAGAGCAGACAAAATCCCCGCCGAACCGGTATCAGCGACAGAAAACTCCTCCAGTCCCTCCTGCCCTGCCCGGCGGGAAAGAACATCCACAACAGCCACGGCATCGTTTTTTTCATTGCCAAGAAAATGGATTTCCGCTCCGCTTCCATTGTAGCTGCAGAGTTCGCCCGTCTTATGCGCAAACACAAAGGCAGTCGCCTCATTCCCCCGCGTCAGGCAAAAAGACAAATCGGAAAAATCGTCTTTGTGAATCGCCGCCCGGTATGCAGATTCAAGACTGTACTCGCTGGAAGACGGCAACCCGTGCGATCCCGCATGCTGCAAATGCTGCAGGAACACATCGCGCGCAGTTGTATAAGAGACACATTCGTAGTCGTTGGCCATAATCTGGTTTCTCGCTATTGTCGATCTCTCTTAGCTCATATCCGCATAATCGGTAAACATACAAAGAAAAATGAGTCGTTCGAAAAGCCGCGCTTTGCTAAAGTCTGGCACTTGACATCTCTTTGTGTACGAACCGATCATTCAATGCCAATTGTTGGACAACCATCTTTTTTGCTCTTCCCCTTCTTCGCCCGCGCCTACCCGCGCCAGTCTCTTACGATCGTCGCTGCGCTCCTGGCCGCCGGATTTGCCGAAACGATTGGGATCAGCGCCCTGCTTCCTCTCATATCGGTCGTCATCGATCAGTCTCCGTCAGAAAACGGCGGCGTCCTTAACGACTTCATCGCCTCCCTTTACGCTCTTGCCGGACTGGAGCCAAAACTTGAAATTCTGCTTCTCACGGTTGTCCTGACGATCGTCGCCAAGGCCACGATTTTCTTCCATGCGCTCCGCTACGCAGGTTTCGTCGCTGCCGATATCGCCAGAGACTTCCAGATGCGCCTGATCCGCGCCCTGATGAGCGCAGAGTGGCAGTATTTTACAGGTCTTTCCGTCGGCGCCGTGTCGAACGCCATTGCCACCGAATCGCAGCGCGCCGGGCACAGCTACATGCTCGCGGGGAAGACGCTGGCGGCTTTCGTGCAGGCGGCAATCTATATCGGTGCCGCGTTTATCGTTTCGTGGAAACTGAGCCTTCTGGCCATTCTGCTCGGCGGCGTACTCGCTTTCCTCGTGAAGGGAGTCATGCGCATGGCAAGAGAAGCCGGAAGGGACCTGTCGGAAACGATGGACTCCCTTCTCGGCCGCCTGAACGACGCGCTTTCCGGGGCCAAGCCGCTCAAAGCCATGGCACAGGAAGAGCGTTTCTGCCAGAAGCTCAACGAAGAAACCGCCGCGGTTGTCAAAGCTCGCAAACAGCAATACGTCTCCTCCCTGCTTATCCAGATCATCTACGAACCAGCACTCGTCATCTCTCTGGCTTGCGGTCTATGGTTTGTCCTGACATTCACAAGCGTGCCGGTTCCACAGGTCCTGCTGCTGGCGTTCCTGTTCCACCGGCTCATGGGTTATGTGAGTCTTGCTCAAAGCCACTACCAGAACATGCTTCAAAATGAATCCGCCGTCTGGTCGCTGGAGAGGCAGATCGACGCCGCCGGGAAGTTCTCGGAAAAAATGCATGAAGGTCGGAAACCGTCCTTCAATACATCAATCGATATCGACGCAGTGACAATTCGCTACCGCAATGGACATACAGTGTTTGAGGACTTCTCAGCATCCATCCCGGCGAAGAAAGTTACCGTTCTCTTCGGTCCCTCCGGCATCGGCAAAACCACGCTGACCGACGCCGTCCTCGGCCTGCTGCCTGTTTCCGGAGGCGAAATCCGGATCGATGGGGAAAAAATGGACGATATCGACCTAAGAGACTGGCGCCGGAAAACCGGGTACGTTCCGCAGGACACGTTTCTCTTCCATGATTCAATCCGAAAAAACATCACGCTCGGAGAAGGTAGTTACAGCGAGGAAGACGTCACTGACGCGCTTCGTCAAGCCTCAGCATGGGAATTCGTGCGTGGAATGCCGGGCGGACTCGATGCCGTTGTCGGCGAACGCGGCGGACGATTGTCCGGAGGCCAGAGACAGCGCATCGCCCTTGCCCGGGCCCTGATCCGCAAACCGGAACTGTTGATCCTAGACGAACCGACGAGCGCTCTCGACAAGGATAGCGAAACGGAGATTTTCGAAACATTGAAAGCTGTTTCAGCATCCGTGGCCGTTATTCTGATTACCCACAATCCCGCAGCCAAAAAGCTAGCCGACAATTTGATCGACCTCCAGAATACTATCAAATCGTCGGCCACCTTGAAGATGAACGCTTAAGAGAACCGCCCGCATGATTGAAACCTGCTTTATCCTTGACGGTCCCTTCAGGCACTGGCAAAGGACTATCGAAGCCGGACGGGAAACGATTCTCGTCGGCCATAGATACGCCCCCGATCACCTTCCCGTCGAGACAAGCGAGGATATTCCCACACTTATTGAGAACGCGACCTCGCGCCTAGGAAAACAAACCGGCTTCCACGGAGGATTTGTCCGGAACGGCGATACGCTGATCGCCTGGGCCGACCACATCCGAAGTTTTCCCATTTTTTACTCTTTTAAAGATGGCCGACTATTCATCGGCAACGATGCGCGCAGCGTACGAGATGCCGCAGATATCGACGTTGCGGATAGCGAATCGCTTATTGAATTCGCAATGTCAGGCTATGCAACCGGTAAACACACACTGTACCGCGACCTTAAGGTCATTCAGCCCGGAGAGCTAATAGTCTGGCGCGAGGGAATGGACGCACCGTTCCTGCATCGATGGTTCCGCTATGTTACAATGCCGGACCCAACACACGGATGGGAAGACAACCGGACGCGGCTTGGAGAGATCCTCGACCGTCAGGCTCTCGAGATCATTGAACGCGCAGATGGACGCCCGATATGGATCCCCCTGAGCGCGGGGCTCGATTCCCGGATTATCCTTTGCAAGCTGCACGAACACGGATACAGGAATCTGCATACCTTTACCTACGGTCCGCGCTTCAACTTTGAAGCCAAGTACGCGCAGCGCGTTGCAAGAAAGCTGAACGTTCCATGGCAATTCACAGGATTATCGATGCGAGCGTGCCGGGCTATCTACGCCTCTCCGGAACGTAATGGATATCAGGATTACGCCGATGGCCTTAAGGCAGCACCGAGTATGAGGGAATTCTGCGCTCTGAAAACATTGAAGGACAAGCGCACCATTCCCCCCGAAGCGATCCTCATCAACGGCCAGACAGGCGACTATCTTACCGGCGGCCATATTCCGGGCTACGCTGTGAATTCCAGCCCGGTAAGCGAAACCGATTACCTCCACGGCATCGCGAGCAAGCATTACGATCTCTGGAAAAATCTCGCCTCAGCGGAAAACCTCGATACAATCCGGCGCAGGATATACGAGCAAGCCCCGTACGATTGCGGTGAGACAAACCCGGCGTATTGGGGCCTGAAAGCGGAGCAGTGGGAATACGATGCCCGTCAGGTCTGTCTTGTCGTCAACGGGCAGCGATCGTATGAGTTCTTCGGCTGGGCTTGGGAACTGCCACTTTGGGCAAAAGACCTGGTCGATTTCTGCGCTCGCCTGCCGCTCGACCAGAAAATCGGTCAGGCTCTGTTTAAAGACTATCTTCGCGCCTATAATTATTGTGGTCTTTTCCCAACGCGAGAACCTGAACTCTGGCGCTGGCCCGCGCCAATGCTCTGGGTTATCCCGGCTGCGCAAATCGCCAACCTCTTCGGAAAGCGGCATAAAGCAAATTTCTACGCCCTCATGCGCTATTTCGGCCATTATTCAAACCAGTTCGCTTTTTTTCCGTTCGGCATCCACGCGAAACATTATCGCAACACCCGGAACATTTTTTCCCTTTATGTCCGCCAATGGCTCATGGAGAACGAAATGGGGTCGCCAGATATAAGGCGGGCGATGGGACTGCCAGAGGATAACGACGATGTGGATTGAAACCACCGGCCTTCCGGGAGTCGGGAAAACCCGCCTGTATGAACAGGTAATGGGCACTCTCCCTGAAACACTCCGAATCGTGAGATCGAACCACTGCGGAATCATCAATTCTCTTGGTACGCGGCTTGCCAAACCTTTCATCGGGCGAGAATGCAAAGATCCGGAGCTTGGTCGCAAGCTCGCCTACCGACTGTCTTTCCGGTTTTTTCTCAATAAAAACGACCGGATTTTTTTTTACGATTCCGGAATTGTGCAGGTCCTACTTGAAAACCTGATCGTCACCGGTTTCGACAATTGCGAAGTAAAACTGAAGCTGCTTGAAAAGCTCGGCCTTCCGGAAAGACTTATATGGGTCGAGGATGAGATCGAAACCATCGTCTTCCGCGAAACGAACCGCGAACCTCGGCGGTTTTCCCTCCCGCCCGACTCTTTAAGGCCGCACTACGAGCGCGCAGCCACCCTGCTGGAAAAACAGATATTGCCCCGTATCAAGCAGGTCTATAGAGTTCGCTCCGGCGATATCGATAACTTCAAGAAGGCCCTTACCGCATGAAACGCCACATTAAATCTGCCTACAGAGTTTTGCTTTCACTTGCCTATCGCCTTGTGTATGCCGTCATCGTCAAAGTTCCGGTTTTCAAGCACTACCAGCCCGTTTTTGGCGCATCCTCGACCTCATCGGACGTAACCCGCGGCTGCGAGGACCGCTGGGCCGCGATGGAACACCATCTCGAGGGGAAAAGGGGATCGTTCCTCGATATCGGCTGCAACATCGGCTATTTTTCGTTTCAAGCTTCCCGGAAACAAGGGCTTATGGCCTGGGGAATCGAAGCAGATCACTTCAACATCACTTGCTGTAACGCTATTCTAGAACATTCCGGAATGAAAAATGTCCTGTTTGTTAAGGCAATGATGGACCCGGAATTCGTCCGGACAATGCCTTCATTTGAAGTCGTCAACAACCTTTCTGTCTTTCACCACTGGGTAAAAGCCTACGGCGCCGATCAGGCGCAGGAAATGATGCGGGAGCTCGCATCGAAAAGCGACATGATGTTTTTCGAAACAGGCCAGCCGGATGAAAAAGGCACGAAATGGGCCGATAAGCTCTCCTTTATGGGAGAGGAACCCCAAAGCTGGATAGAGCGCTTTCTAAGAGAGATTGGCTTTTCCCAAGTGGAAACTATCGGCACATTCGACACGGGCCTGACAGACATCAAACGGACACTGTTTGTAGCAAAAAAGGATGAGCATCAGCGCTCGAGAATCCGCGCATAAAGGCGTGTTTTGTTTTCCCCCTAGAAAATGGACTTTCGGCCCATTTGCATCCGCGGAGGTCGGAAAAACAGTACGAAGCGCCACCCATCAGGCTTTCAACGTCAGGCCTTTACCGTCTTCTTTGCTACATCAGGAAACCGCGCCATCACATTACGGGAATCGATGATGAGCTTTGCGCTCTCGGCGACCAAGGCATAGTCAATCGCATCATGGTCCGTCACGACCAGAACAGCGTCGTAAGCGGCGATATCAAGAGAATCCCGCTCCACCGACTTGCGCCCGCCCAGTTCCGCGAAATGGCGGGTCGGAAGGATTTCGGGGATGTGCGGATCATGGAAATCCACTCGCGCTCCCTGCTCTTCCAACAGTCGGATGAGCGGAAACGCCGGGGACTCCCGCTGGTCGTTGACGTTCTTTTTATAAGCAACGCCAAGCATGAGCAGCCTCGAGCCGTTCAATGCCTTTGACGCGTGATGGTTTAGCGCCCATGCCGTTTTTTCCAGCACATAGCGCGGCATGGAGATATTGATCTCGCCGGCCAGTTCGATGAAACGGGTCGGCATATCGTATTCCTGCGCTTTCCATGACAGGTAAAACGGATCGATCGGGATGCAGTGCCCCCCAAGTCCGGGCCCCGGATAGAACGGCATATAGCCGAACGGCTTCGTTTTGGCTGCCTCGATCACCTCCCAGACATCGATTCCCATGCGGTCGTAAATAACTTTCAGCTCATTGACGAGCGCGATATTTACGGCACGAAAAATATTTTCGGTGATCTTGACGGCTTCCGCCGTCTTCGCGTTCCGGACTGGAACAACCGTATCGATAAACTTGCCGTAAAATCGCATGGCCAGTTCGAGCGCTTCCGGCTGATCGGCCCCGACGACCTTGGGAATCGAATGCGTTTTGAAATCCTTATTGCCTGGATCTTCGCGTTCAGGCGAATAAATGACGTAAAAATCCTCTGCGTCCTTGAGCCCGCTCTGTTCGAGAATCGGCTTGACCACCTCCTCCATCGTGCCGGGATAGGTCGTGGATTCGAGGCTGACGACATGGCCACGACGGAGATACGTCGCAATGGTCCGGCTCGTATCCTCGACATAGCTCAGATCCGGCGTCTTGTGCTCGTCGAGCGGAGTCGGCACGCAGATAATCAGAAAATCCGCCTCCTTCAGCCGGGACATATCGGCTGTCGCCTCGAACAAACCCTTTTCAAGGGCGTAACTTATTTCCTCGTCAGAAACTGTTTCAAGATAGCTCTTTCCGGAATTCAGCATTCCCGCCTTTGCCGGATCAATATCAAAGCCGATTGCTTTCACCCCGTTGCGCGCCATGCTCGACACAAGAGGAAGGCCTACATAACCAAGACCGATTACGCCGCCGATGATCGCGCCGGTTTCAATCTTTGACCTGATTTCCGATACAAGGTTCATTTTTTTCTCAACGCAGGACAAGTTCTTTTATCAAAGAAACATAGCGGTCATAAATCGTTTTGTCGCCTGCGATCAACGCCATTTTTTCCGCTTCCTCGCGGCGCTGCTCCGGCGGGAACGCTACGGCTTTCCGGATCGATTCCTCCCAGAGTTCCGGCACGAGACAACAGACAAAACCGTTGTCGCCGTTGCGAATCCACTCGCCGAAAACAGGCTCCTCCTCATTGGCGATCACTGGCAAGCCGCAGGCCAGCGCCTCGATCATCGGCGTCCCGAACCCCTCGTCCCAGGCGGGCATCGCATAGATATCCGAAAACCGCATATAATCGGCGGCATTCACATAGTCGGCGACTATATGCACCCGGGAAGTAAGGTCAAGTTCCTCGATCCGGCCTGCCAGCGCATCAAAATAAGCCGTATCACGCGCCAGAAACGGCCCCTGCGTTACTTTCGGCCCCGCGACAACCAGTTTATATTTTTCGGAAAGCCTTACGAGAACATCCAGAAGAAAAATCTGGTTCTTTTGCGGCATCAGTTTCGCAACCGTCGTAAGCACGACGTCTTCCTCTCCAAACGGCGTCAACCTCCGGCGCAATTCGATTTTCTCCCGGAGTTCCGGAACACAAAAGCTATCGGTATCTATCGGGTTAGGGCGCTTCCATACACGCGCATACCCCATATCCTCCGCAGCCCTTGCAGCGTCCTCGCGCAGAGCCATAATAACGCTCCGGGCATGTGGCCTTACGGTCCAAAACCCGAGACGCTGAAACGGACGGGCTTTGGCGGTCACCAGTTCCTGAAAAACGGGTACCCCTTTTCGGTTCGCCCAGAAAATAGCCGCCGCCGTCAATCCAGAGCAGCCGAGGATATGGACCATGTCGATATCCTTGTACGCCCGCAGGGCCAGCAGACCGGCAAGGCTTTCCGCGCACTGGGTCAGGAATTCGCGGATTTTCGGTGGCAGGAACGTCAAGTGCCTGAAAAACGGCACCGCCCGCCGCCTGACGGGAAAGCCCTCGTGTTCGTAATCCTCCCATTTCGTATATTCGGTACCGCCGCAGAGAACCTGCACGTCCGCGTCCAGCTCCGGCCCGATGGCTTTGTAAAGACGCGGGATGCGCACGCCGGGACCCGAATATTCAGGCGGAAATTTGCTGGCGACAACGAGGATTTTCATCTCAGCCCCACAAGCTCGATGAAAAGCGCTTCAAATTCGCGAGCGATTCGATCTGCAGAAAATTCGTGGGCCCTGTCACGGAGCGCTTCGCGATCCGGCTCCTCCGCAAGCCCATCAGCCAGCGCCCTGGCCAGAGCGTCAACGTCTCCCACC
The DNA here is from genome assembly GCA_009929775.1 of Alphaproteobacteria bacterium. Lineage (GTDB taxonomy): Bacteria > Pseudomonadota > Alphaproteobacteria > Micavibrionales > Micavibrionaceae > RZZS01. The sequence continues at coordinate 74,611 of RZZS01000001.1, read as the reverse complement.
GGCACAAGACGCCCGTAACGTCCGCCTTCCAGAATTTCGGCCGGACCCGATGGACAATCAGTAGCCACGACCGGCAAGCCGCAATAGAGCGCCTCGACGATCACATTGCAAAACCCTTCCCAGCGCGAAGCCATCACGAACAGCGAAGCTTTCCGCAAATACGCAAGGGGGTTCTCGACGAAACCGACAAAATGCACATCGTCCCGAATGGCCAGAGACTCGCAAACCTCTTCGAGTTCGGCCTGCAACGGCCCGTGACCGAGGACGAGAAGACCCGCCTCGCTCTCTTTTCTCAACTCGGCAAAGGCCTTGAGCAAGGTGAAATAGTCCTTCTGCGGCACAAATCGCCCGGACGTGACGATCACAGGTCTTTCAGGATCGTCAAGCCACTCGTCCGCGACATCTTCCGCCAGCAGCCGGTCAAAATCCTCCGTCACAACAGGGTTGTAGATCCGGCACACCCTCGCTTGCGGAATTCCGGCCACGCGACGCACGTCTTCGGTAACACCGTCCGATATACCGACAACCTTGTCGGCAAACCGATATAACAAACGGACAAAAAAAGGATAAAACCTGTCGGCCAGCCGGTCGCTGTTGCCCACCCTTGCGCTGAAATAATTGCGTTCTGTCACGACGATCTTCGGACGTCGCCCGCCTGCAAGAAGTCCGCCGAGGATCGCCGCAATATTGGCATTGAACAGAGCGGACAGCAGGACATCAGGGCGCTCGGCCCTAAGAAACGAGGCCAGCGGAGCAACGGCAGAAATCGTGCGCGAACAGCCAAGGTCGACCAACCTCACCGACGCTCCTTCCCGCAGACGAAAAGGTCCTTCGGCCCTGGCGACCACAAGAACGACCTCATGGCCGATAGCCCCCAAAGCCTCCGCCAGATTCAGCATCATCTTCTGGGCGCCGCCGCCGCGGAAATCAGGAAGGAAGAGCGCGAGTTTCATAACCGTTCTTTTGAATGCGCTAATAAAGCTCCTGGATCATACACCGCGCCGAGCCGCCGCCATAGGTTTCTATCGTCGGAATATCGCTCCAGACGATTTTGGTGACGTGCTTCAGCAGCCGCTCTTTCTGGTCGTCCCGCAAGGCGCGGCAGGCCGTGCCCGACATCACGAGGATTTTTTCGTTGTCATGTCCGAGCAGTTCAAGTGAATTTCCGGCGAAATGCTTCATCTGGTCCATCGTCAGTTCGACGACCTCCAGCCCATCCAGCGCCGCGCGCACGAGCCCGTGATATTCCGGGAGGATCGCTTCCATGCACACACCGGCATAGCCCGTGCCGATGAACATGACGATATCGACGTGGTAAACCGGTTTGCCTGTGTGGCTGCGCGTTTCAAAAAGGACGAGTTCGTAACCCGTTTCCCGCGCCCACTTTTCCGCAAGCTCAGGGTCCGTGCGACGGGACAGCGCGCTGAAGACCTTATAGTTGATTCGATCCTGACAAAGCGAACCATTACTCTCAAGCGCGCGGCCCTGCGATTCGAATTCCCGCAAATCGAGCCGCAGCCGGTAGCCTTTCTCAAGCGATTCGATCATCTCCTCCGACCGCTCGGCCCGTCGGTTTTCGTTCACCATCGGATACAGCACATATCCGCCGTCCGAATGGGTCGAAAACCAGTTCGGAAAAACGTGGTCGGGACAGGTTCTGTGACCTTTCCACGTCGTGACAAGCACCCCGGCCTCCACCAGCGTATCTCGCAGACCACGGAATTCGGCAATCGCCCGCCTTGTGACCTCCGGAATCGCCTCGTGCTCGTCGATCTGGTAATGGTTCGTATCCATCGTCTCGGGATTGGCGTAAAACTCGCCGGGCTCGATCATGACGATGTGACGGGTGGACTGTTTTTTGCGCATGCGCGCGAGAATACCAAAACACCGCCGCGTTTGAAGAGTTTTCTGACTGCTTTCAACCGGTTTATTTGCCTGGTGCGACATGTTGTCACATTGCATACCGGAGCCAGAAATACACAATATCTAGGTATAGCGTCACGCTATCCACACAATATCCTGTATTAATCCACAGAGCTACACACAGCCGCAGTAAAAACAAAGGAGACCTTTGCCATGGCGCAACTCGACCAGATTCCCGCCGCCGTATGCTACACGCCCCCGCGCCATATCATTCGCCGGGATGGCGAACGAGTCGCCTTCGACGCCCGGCGAATTACCCGCGCGATCGAGCGCGCCGGGATTGCGACAAAGGCCTTTGACGCGAACGAGGCCGAACGCTTGAGTGAACTGGTCTGCTTTATTCTGGGCCGGACGGGCGAATCGGAGCGCACGATCGAGGAAATTCAGGACGTGGTCGAACAGACCCTTATCAAGGAAGGCTATGTCGACACGGCCCGCGCCTATATCCGCTATCGCGAACGCCGCCGCGCCGAACGCGCGGACCGGGCCGTGGCCGTCGACGTCGGCACGTCCATGGACGAATATCTGGGCCGCGCCGACTGGCGGGTGAACGCCAACGCCAATCAGGGCTATTCGCTCGGCGGGCTGATTCTCAATATCTCGGGCAAGGTCACGGCCAACTACTGGCTCTCCCACGTCTACCCGGACGAGGTCGGGCAGGCGCACCGCGAGGGGGATTTTTACATCCACGACCTCGATATGCTGGCCGGTTACTGCGCGGGCTGGTCGCTGCGCACACTGCTGGAAACGGGATTCAACGGCGTTCCGGGCAAGGTCGAATCTTCGCCGCCCAAACACCTTTCCACCGCTCTGGGCCAGATGGTCAACTTCCTCGGCACGCTGCAAAACGAATGGGCCGGCGCGCAGGCGTTCTCTTCGGTCGACACCTATCTCGCCCCCTTCATCAAAAAGGACGGCCTGAAATACGAACAGGTTCGCCAGGATATTCAGGAATTCATCTATAATCTGAACGTCCCCTCGCGCTGGGGTACGCAGACGCCGTTCACGAACCTGACCTTCGACTGGACCTGCCCGGAGGATCTGCGCCCGCAGATTCCGCGAATCGGCGGCAAGGACTGCGAATTCACCTACGGCGACCTTCAGGCCGAAATGGACATGGTCAACCGCGCCTATATCGAGGTCATGACCGAAGGCGACAAGCACGGCCGCGTCTTCACCTTCCCGATTCCCACCTACAACGTCACGAAAGACTTTCCGTGGGAATCCGAGAACGCGAAGCGCCTGTTCGCGATGACGGCGAAATACGGCCTGCCCTACTTCCAGAACTTCATCAACTCGGACATGGATCCCGGGCAGGTGCGCTCGATGTGCTGCCGCCTGCAGCTCGACCTGCGCGAACTGCAAAAACGCGGCAACGGGCTGTTCGGCTCGGCGGAACAGACCGGCTCGATCGGCGTCGTCACCGTCAATTGCGGACGTCTCGGTTACCTGTACAAGAACGACGAGAAGGGCCTGATCGAAAAGCTCGATTACCTGATGGATCTCGCCCGGAACTCGCTCGAGATCAAGCGCAAGGTAATTCAGGCCCATATCGACAACGGCCTCTATCCCTACACGCGCCATTATCTCGGCTCCTTGCGCAACCACTTCTCGACCATCGGCGTCAACGGCGTCAACGAGATGGTGCGCAATTTCTACCGCGACGCCCACGACATCACGTCGGACAAGGGCAAGGCGCTGGCCGCCCGCGTTCTTGACCATATCCGGTCGCGCATGGTGGAATTCCAGGAAGAAACGGGCCACCTCTATAACCTCGAAGCCACACCGGCCGAAGGCTGCACGTACCGCCTTGCCAAGGAAGACCGCAAGCGCTGGCCGGACATCCTGCAGGCGGGCACAGAAGACGCCCCCTACTACACCAACTCCTCGCAGCTTCCTGTCGGCTATACGGACGACCCGTTCGAGGCGCTCGACCATCAGGAAGAGCTTCAAACGAAGTATACGGGCGGCACGGTCCTGCACCTTTACATGGGCGAGCGGATATCTTCGTCCGAGGCCTGCGCGAAGCTCGTGAAGACGGTGCTGACGAACTACCGCCTGCCCTACATTACGGTCACGCCGACCTTCTCGATCTGCCCCGAACACGGCTATCTGGAAGGCGAGGTGTGCGAATGCCCGCAATGCGGCAACGCAACAGAAGTCTGGACCCGCGTCATGGGATACCACCGCCCCGTCCAGTCCTTCAACAAGGGCAAGAAAAGCGAGCACAAGGACCGCACCCACTTCGTCGAAGACCGTGCCGCGGCGAACGTCAATATGGCGGAGTTCGTCGAGGCGGCGGAGTAGGCTGGAGTTGCGAGTTCGAGTTGCGAGTTGCGAGATATGAGAAGCAGGAGAGAAATCGATTATCCGGAGGCACCGTCGTTTTCGACAGAAGCGCGGACGGATGGCGCGACCCCGCTCGCAACTCGCACTCATAACTCGAACTCAAACCCGCAACTCCGGGTCGGCGGCCTCACCAAATTCACGACCATCGACTTCCCCGGAAAGCTCGCCGCCGTCGTCTATTGCCGGGGATGTTCGTTGCGCTGTCATTACTGCCACAATCCGGAGCTTCAGACCCCGCGGAGTCAGCCCGGTGACCTGAGCTGGAAGGCAGTTCTGGATTTTCTCGAAAGCCGCAAGGGACGGCTCGAAGGCGTTGCGTTTTGCGGCGGCGAGCCGCTCGTGCAAAAGGCCCTGCCCGATGCCATGCGCGACGTGCGGGCCATGGGGCTTGAGGTTGCGCTGCACACCTCGGGCATGAACCCGGTGCGATTCGCGGAAATCCTGCCGCTTGTCGACTGGGTCGGGTTTGACATCAAGACGAAATTCGAGGACTACCAGCGCGTCACGCAGGTTCGCGGCAGCGGCGCCAAGGCGCGCGAGAGCTTCGAGTTGCTGCTGGAAAGCGGCATCGCTTACGAGACGCGGACGACCTGCGACCCCGACCTCATTCCGCCATCAACCCTGATCGTCATGGCAGGCGAATTACGGGACATGGGTGTAAAAACCTTCCGCTTGCAGGAATCGTCGGCGCGCATGCGCAACTACGACGCGTCGACCGAGAACGAAATCGCGACCATGTTTCCGGACTTCGAAATACGGCGTAACCCGCTCAGCGTCAGGAAAGCAGCCTGAGCTTTTCGAGGTAGGCTTTTTCCGATTCGCGCAAGGCTTCGGTATCGCCGGTGCGCCGCAACTTGATGCGACGAGCCTTCCCGCTTGCCGGATGAAACTCGATACGGCGGCACTCCGTGCCACCGACATCGACATAGGCGACCATCAGGCCTTTACGCAACAGGTAATCCTTTGCGAATACATAGTTCATTAGACCGCTGTCCGCGAACTCTTCGAGTATCGACGTTCCGCCATAGAGCCGGATGCGGATCCGGTTTTTGCCAGCCCCATGTGCCTTGAGAGCGCGAATGAAACGCTCGATCAGATCCTCAACATGCCTGATACCAGGATCTCCGTTGACCTTCGGAAAAGATTTCAGCGCCGCGACGGGCAAAATAAAATGCGTCATCCCGCCGACACCGATTTCCGGGTCGAAAATGCAAATGACAACGCCCGAACCGACCTTTCCTACAAGCATTATGTTCGGATCCGTCGTGCATTCGAAATCTCCGGGCCCGATATAAAGCGGGCTTTCCGGAAACTTCGAGTCAAAGTACTCATCAGCGTTTTGGTTAATGCGCTGGTCTTCCTTCGATTTTTCCTGATCTGTCATCGTTCTGCGCTATTGGTTCCAAGGCCTGCGAATTATACCAGCAACGGGCGGCGATCCAAAAGACCGTTTTAAAAGTGTTTTTTACCTGCCCGGAAATTCTGCTGGTTGCGGCAATCCTCTCAGGCCGCATACCGCTCGTTGTGAAGCGACTGATACCAACTCCAAGTCTCCGCGAGCCCCGCTTCAAGAGTCGTGCTCGGTCTCCAGCCCATACTGAAAAGGCGCGAAGAATCCATAATCTTGCGCGGAACCCCATCGGGACGCGACGGATCGAACGACAGTTCACCCTCGTAACCAACCACGTTCGCAACATTTTCAGCCAGATCCCGGATCGAAATGTCCCGCCCGCAACCGACATTGACAGGCTTCTCCGCCGAATAGTGCTTCAGCAGAAAAACGAGGGCATCGGCAAGATCGTCGACATACATAAACTCTCGCCGGGGCGTTCCCGATCCCCAAACCACGAAGGGTTCTCCCGCTTCTTTCGCCTTCCGCGCTTTCAACATTAGAGCAGGAATGACATGCGCGGTGTCGGGGTTGAAGTTGTCGCGCGGTCCGTAAAGATTGCACGGCATCGCGGTAATGAAATCGCAACCATGCTCCCGGCGGTAGGCCTGACAGAGCTTGAGTCCGGCGATCTTCGCAATCGCGTACCATTCGTTCGTTGGCTCCAACGGACCGCCAAGAAGGTCGTCTTCGCGGATCGGCTGGGGAGCCTCGCGCGGGTAGATGCATGACGACCCAAGAAACAAAAGCTTTTCGACGCCATTCCGCCAGACGGTATCGATGATATTGGTTTCGATAGCCAGATTTTCGTAAAGAAAACTCGCCGGAAATTTCGTGTTGGCATAAATGCCCCCGACACGAGCCGCCGCGACGACGACGACGTCCGGCTTTTTTGCACGCACGAACGCTTCGACTGCGTCCTGACGGCGCAGATCGACCTCGGCCCGGCTTGCCAGAAGAAACGTGCAATTCTCGTCGGCCAGCCTCCGGCAAACCGCGGAGCCAACGAGCCCCCGGTGACCGGCAACCCATACCCGCTTGCCCTCAAGCGAAAAGACGGGAGTCATCAAGCCTTCCTTCCGCATCGCTGCCACCTTTCATGATATCGCTCAGGTCTGCCAGTGTCATTTCCTCAACCAGCTGCCGGAACGTAACGCGCGGTTTCCACGAAAGAACTTTTACCGCCTTCGCCGGATCGCCGCATAAGAAGTTGAGATCCACAGGACGATAAAGGTCGGGGTCAACCGAGACCAGCACCCGGCCCGTTTCCGAATCGAATCCCTCTTCATCGGCTCCCTCGCCACGCCAGTCCATGGCAATTCCTGCAACACGAAACGACTCCGTCACGAATTCTCGAACACTATGGGATTCGCCCGTCGCGAGGACGTAATCGCCCGGTCTGTCCTGCTGGACGATCCGCCACATGCCTTCCGCGTAATCCGCTGCGTGCCCCCAGTCCCGGCGGGCGTCCAGATTGCCGAGAAGCAGCCTGTCCTGACGACCCGCAACAATATTCGCAACAGCAAGCGTTATCTTGCGCGTTACAAAATGTTCGCCGCGCACGGGACTTTCGTGATTAAAAAGGATGCCGTTCGAAGCATGCATGCCATATGCCTCCCGGTAATTGACGGCAATCCAGTAGGCATAGAGTTTTGCAGCACCGTACGGGCTGCACGGGGCAAACGGCGTCTGTTCGTTCTGCGGCGCAGGAACGTTGCCGTAAAGCTCTGACGAGGAAGCCTGGTAGAACCGGTAGGAATCCTCGAGACGGCAGACCCGGATCGCCTCAAGCAAGCGCAGGGTCCCGAGAGCGTTCACATCCGCCGTCATTTCCGGAAGCTCGAAGCTTACGCCCACATGACTCATGGCGGCGAGATTATAAATCTCGTCCGGTTGGACTTCCTCCACCGCGCGAATGAGCGAGCCGCTATCGGACATGTCCGCATAACGCAACTGAAACCGGGAAATCCCGATAAGCGCGCGCAGGTTCTCGGTGTTATCCGTTGCAGACCACTGCTGCAGACCCGTTACGCGATATCCCTTGCCAAGCAGCAGCGCAGCAAGGATGGAACCATCCTGTCCGGTAATTCCCGTTATGAGAGCAGTTTTTTGAATGGCCATCGGCCCCATGCCAGTTTGCACACAATGGCAGGCATCATTACTCGAAGTTGCAAAATATGCAACAAAATAATCTTAGTTATGGCAACTCGCCTCACTTCACCATATCATACAAGGCTTGCAGAGACCGCGCCCGCGCCCGGGTCATATCGACAATGCACCCTTCATAAAGAATTTGACCGGAGAACGAATCGCCAGCCAGCGCCCCCATCCACTGACAGTGAGTTTCCCGGAAAGTGCCGAAGTCCACCTGCGTATCGTGAAGGCGATTTTCCGAATGGCCACGCTCGCGCAACACATCCATCTCCCGCAACTTCAACTCGAGCCGCGAAGCAACGATCTGAAGCTCGATCTCGGCATTTTCGAGCGATGTGCGAACACAGGACTCAACCTCCTCGGTCCCAGCCACTGCACACTCCGCGATAACCTGCGAACTTCCGAGCGGATCGATTCGTCCGGGGGAAACCGAAGGCACGGAAACGGAAGGGGCAAGAACCCGGACCGGTGCCGACTCCGCCATTGCTTGCGGAATCTCCGGTGCATGAACGGCATCCGCCTGCGAAAGCTCGCTTTCCGCCATCGGCTGCCCGACAATGTCCTCAAGCGGCTTTTCCGTTTGCGGCCCATCGTCGCCGACGGCAACAGTCGCGGGATACATCTCCTGCCCCTTCGGCTCAGTCGCAAGCAGCGCCGGTCCGGCCGGGGCTACAGAGCCGGACAACCTGGCTTCGGAGTTCATGGCACGAGCACCGCGTATTGCCTCTATCCGCCGGTCGAAACTGTCGAGAAGACAGTCTTTCGGAGAAACGCCCTCCTCGATGCTGATGGTGCGGCAACTGGAGAGCGTGTTTCGCCACTCCGCCTGGTCGATATCAAGCTGCGCACGCGCCTGCGGCCCAAGCCCAGCGACGGCACCTGAGATGGCCCCCTGCAAGGCGCGGTCGCGAAGGGAAAGCTCCGTGTCCCGGCAAATGATTTTGCCAGCCCAGTCATCCTCAGCATTGCAACTGACCAGTTGCGCCTGCGCATAACCCGGCAGACAGATGAAAACGGCCCAGAAAAGCAAAGGCAGGCAGCGCATCGGAAATCGTCCTGTTTGTTAGGGTAAGGAGGCGATCTTAGCTGTTTTTCGCCAGGTTTCAAGGAAAACGGTCTGTCACCAACGGCTTATATCGTCATCATCCACCGGAACATGACTAAAACAGAATAGCGGGAACGCTGGCCGCGACACCCACGGCGGCCAGGATTGCGGCAACCCTGGCCAGAACGGACCACATCGGATCCCCATCGAATTTCCCGGCTGCGCGGACCACCGGCATAACCATGAACCCCATCCAGGCAACCGACAGCAGGTGAAACAGGCTTCCCGGCGCGCCATTGAACGAGTTTGAAAGAAAACTGAGAACAAACGAAGCCGCAAAAAAATATATCCAGAAGCAGCGGACGAGCGGAACATCGCCCCGCCAGAGTTCCCCCGCACGCGCAACCGCACGGCTAAAATCGAGTTTGACACCGGCTTGTGCATTCGGAGAGACTTTATTCTCTTCTTCGTTCATGTCTTCCTCCAGGATATGCTGCGGGTCATTCTACCAGAATCGCATAAAAGCCAAAGACCTCTCCGGTTGACAGGCCTTCTTTACTCAGCATTTATAAAGCTTGTCGATCGTGAACGAGGATCCCGCCTTGGCTGGTGACGAGCTGAAACGAACTCACCTGATTGCCGTTCTGCCGCAAGGCGGCTCGCTGCTTTCGTGGAAACAAAGCGGCGTGCTCGAAAAGGAGATTACGCCCTATCATCGACTGCGCCGCCATATGGGCAGCGTGACGCTCGTCACGCATGGCGGTCGCAAGGACGCCGCAATAGCACGGGATCTGCGCGGGATCGACGTCATCGCCAACACCGCGTGCCTGCCTCCGTTCCTTTACCGCAGGCGCATCGCGAACCGGATTTCAGCCTTCCCCGCCGGTCCCTGCATCATCAAGAGCATGGAGACGAACGCAGGTCTTCTGGCGAAGAAACTGGCCGAAGCCACAAATTCCCACCTCGTTGTCCGAAGCAGCTACTGGCTCCACGATTTCATCCGAAGGCAATCCGGCGAAGACAATGACAAGACCTCCGCACAAACCGTTGCTCTCGAGCGTAGCATCTATGAGGCCGCCGACAAAATTCTCGCCAGCACCGATGTTATCTGCAACATCCTCAGGAAACGCTATCACGTAGCGGAAGACCGGATCGTCCTTGTCCCCAACGCCATAGACTGCGACCTCTTCAAGCCAGCTCCCGAACTCCCAAGGACCGGGCAGGTTCTCTATGTTGGCCCGCTTGAGCGGCGCAAGAACCTGCATCTGCTGCTGGACGCCTGCAAACAGGCAGGCGCGCGGCTGATGATCATCGGCGACGGCCCCATGCGCAAGGAATTGAGCACGCGAATCAAAAAGGAAAACCTTCGGGCCGACCTGATCGGCGTGCGGGAAAACGCCGATCTGCCCTCCTACATCAACAGCTTTGAAATTTTCTCGCTTGCCTCCTCCTGGGAAAGTCAGCCCGTCGCCCTTCTCGAGGCGATGGCCTGCGGCGCCTGCATCGTCGCCGCAGATTCACCGGGAATTCGTGAGTTGATCAAAGACGGCAAAACGGGGAAACTGGTTGAATTAAAAAGCTGGGCCATGGCAAAAGCGATACGGGAGTGCCTCGGCGACCCCCGGACTGCCCGGAGAATGGGCGTCATGGCCAGAGAGACCGCCTCGGGACAACACAGTCTTGAAGCGGCCATCGAATCGGAGCGGGACGTTTACGCCGCGCTCGTGGAGGAATAACAATGCCGAAAGTCAGTGTTCTGATGACCGTGCGCGATGGCGAGACGTGGCTTTCGGAAGCCGTGCGCAGCATCTTGGATCAAACCCTTGAGGATTTTGAATTCATCATTGTCGACGACGCCTCGAACGATTCCACACCCGAAGTCCTTGCGAAGTTCGTCGACTGTCGATTGCGCGTCGTCCGCAACAATGAGAGACAGGGAAGGGCCGCATCCCTCAACCGGGGTCTGACTCTCTGCAGGGCGCAATACATTGCCCGTATTGACGCCGATGACATCGCGACCCCCGAGCGGCTGGAGCAGCAGGCCGCCTTTCTCGACCGGCATCCGGAAACCGGAATAGTCGGCGGCGGCGCGCTTTATTTCGACGCCCACGGAAACATCAAGCGCGAGGTCCACAAACCATCCGACCCGCTGCGGCTTGAATGGACCGCGCTCTGGAGCCCGCCGTTCGTCCACTCGACAGAGATGTTCCGCAAGGACCTTGCCGACGGGTTCGATCTCGAATACGACCCGGCCCTTGACGACGCCTGCGATCTCGATTACTGGTACCGCGCCCGGCGAATCACCCGCGCGTCTAACCTCGAGGCCATCCTCGTGCGACGTCGCTGGCATCACGAAGCGTTGCAGATTCGCTTCGCACGCGAAGAACAAAGCGTCCGGAACGCAATTCATCTAAAAAACATGAATGAATTTATGGGATGCGCCTTTTTCGAGCCGGAGGACATCTGCGCGATCCGTCAGGTGATGAGCTCATCAGCCGACCGTGCCTGCGGGGTCGAACTGCGGAGCATACGCAAGTTCAAATGCATGCTCGACTGCTATTGCCACCGGAGGCGAAAAACCCCGGGGCTGCGCCATTTCTACATCAGCGAACTGAAATCCCTGAGCCGCCAGATCACCCGCCACCTCGGCCCTGTCGCCATCGTTCCGGTCCTGTGCAGCTTCGAGCGCAGGGCGGCTTGATTACCGGATCGGTAACCGCTTTCAAAGGGGTTTCGGCTGGCTCGCCTCATCTCGAGACTTGATGATTTTCTTGAGCCGGGCGCTCAACGTCTTCGTCAGGGCATGTTTTTCCCACAAAAAGTCCGAGCTCTCGCATTTGACATCCGGCTGCGCGTCGAGCGCTTCCATTTTTCTGGTGAAGGCTTCATCCGCAGACTCCTGTAATAGCGCGATCTGGTCCGGCGACGGCTCTTCAAGTGCGAAACCTTCCATCACCTGTTCGACAACCGGACGATCCATGCTGGTATCCTTGGCCTCGAGACGACGGCATTTCTCGTCCATCGCGTCGATCTGGGCGCCGACCGCGATCGTCTCGCGGAAAAGTTCCACACGTTCCTGTTCCGCCTCTGCCCACCCGGCCTGCGGCAGCCACCACATAGCGCTCGCGGCGATAACCGACAATAATATCCCTACCCGTCGCCCGGTCATTCTTCTTTCCCCTTCAAACGAACGTCTCCCCCGCATCTGCGCCAACAGGCATCGAACACCTCACGGCAACCATCCAGATCGGGCAGCGGACACGCGGGCGGTGCAAGACAGTCAGCCGAAACGTTTCCGCGCGCCACTTCGCACTGCTCGAAAGAGCGGCGATCAGGAAACCGCGATCCCGCGCATTCGTCCCAGACCTCACCTTCCTGCGCACGGCAGATCTCGTGATCCTCTTCGCACTTCCGCGCGCATTCCGCGCCAGACCCCCCGGCAGGCGGAATGTACTCGAAACGCTGTTGCACGCAGCCCGTCAGAAAAACTGCACCCAGCAAAGCCCCGAACAGGAAAAACTCGCGCATCCTGAAATTCACCATCAAACGAATTCAAAAACGGCGACGGGAAGATCGCCAAACAGCATGGCAGCAGAGGCCTTGCGACCATCGATGGCATGCTCAGCACCGGTAAGAACATTTTTCAGGCGGCAATGCAGCATCTCAGTCGGAATGTCAACGAGCGTTCCCTGCCAGCATCGCCCCTCCAACAATAACCCATCAGCGACGCATGTTCCAAATTTCGCGGCGTTGAGCGCCACCGCGACGAGGATGTCCGGCCGCCTGCCTTCCTTCACGGAAAGCGAATAGGCCAGCAGTTGCCCGGCACGCTCGCCTTCCGTGCGAAGCAGTTGAACATCGGGCACGCCCAGCAGAAGGTCGAGGTGACGTCCCCTTGCCTTAAGCAGCCGATGGAGCAGCCAGAGCTTGACCTCGCCGCCCTTCCAAAGTCGAAAAAGCCCGGTTGGGTCCGCTGCTTCCACCGAATCCAGAACCGCGCGCCGCGCAGCATAATCGACGGGTCGGCGATTGTCCGGGTCGACGAGGCACAAAGTCCACAGCTCACTCCCCTGATATATGTCCGGGACCCCAGGCGCCATGAGCTTGAGGGTCAGCGCCGCAAGAGAATTGTAGCCGCCGAGCCGCATGACCCGGCCAGAAAAGCCGCTTACCGCCTCGACAAATGAACGATCACCTAATGTTTCAAAAACATATCTTTCAAGAATTTCTTCATATGCGCAGTTCGGCGATAGCCAGTTCGTCTCCAGCTTCGCCTCGCGGGCCGCCTTTAACATGGTCTCCCGTATCCGGCCTTTGAACGCGTCATCGATTTCCCCCTGCACCGGCCACGCCCCGACGAGCGTTTGCAGGTAAAAATAAGCGGTCGCCTCCGACGGAAGCAAAGCGTCCTTAAGAAGTTGCCTGAATCGTGCCGTTTGTTCCCCCATGTCCCGCACGAACGCTTCCCACTCGCCGGGAATGTCGGCAAGCGCCATCAGCCGTGCCCGCACATCCTCACCGCGCTTCGTGTCGTGCGTTGTCGATCCGTTCATCGCAAGCGGCCACTGCTCAGATCGATCGCCAAGCCAGTCGACAAACGCGTCGCGCCCAGGCGATCCAATTCGTGCCTCGCACCCGACCTCGTTCAGGCAGGCCAGAGGCGTATAGCGATAGTGTGCGGTGTCTTCCAGTCCCTTGGCCATCGCGGGACCGCTCAGTTGCTGCCACTGCTCCAGAACAGGATGGTTCTCCGGATTTTCGGGCGACATGCGCTGAAGAACGCCTTCAGCACCAATGATGCTAGAGATATGTTCAATATACACACTATCCTGCGCACTAAACGCACCGCTGTGCACATAAGTGCGATAGACCGGCAACGCCGTGGTCGCCTCGATCCAGAACTCACCGCTTTGCCCGCCCGCCTTGACAAGCCGCGCGACTTCGGCCGGGAACTGGATTTGGAGAGCCTCAGCCTTGGACTCCCGAACAGTCTGGTCGAAGTGGCGCCGGCCCGGCTGAATCTCTTTCCATACTTTTCTTATATTTTCAAACCCTTGCGGGTCAATCATCAGGTCGTTTGTACGGGCGATGAACTCGTATCCTGTCGTCCCCGCCACCGGCCAGTCGCTCGGAAGGGTCTCTTCGTCACAAAGTATTTTTTCCACCCATATAAGTGGTATTTTTTTTGCAAGCCGGTGCAAATAGCCCGCTGGCCATGCCATGCCGTCAACATGATCGACACGCACACCCGCAATTGTAGTGTATTCATCCATCATGGCGAAGAGCTTGCGATGAACGAGATCGAATACGACTGGGTCCTCCACACGCAGACCGATCAGGCCAGAGATATCGAAAAAGCGGCGGTAGTGAATGCGTTCGTTGACACTGGTCCACTTCACAAGACGGTAGTACTGACTATCAAGGAGTGCCGCAATTTCGGCGCGCTTCATGGCGGCATGACAGCGCGCCTGATCTTCCTCGCGCACAGGGAAAAAACTGTCCCAGTACCGCACTTCCCACCCGCGGTCCACATCCCGGACAACCCTGATCTCACCAGCATCCAGCAACGGTGACATATGGTCCCCGAGCACAGGAAGCTCGATTTTTTCCCCTCTCTCGACCCAAAAATCGAATACTGTCCAGTATGGTGACGCCCCACCCCTCTTGAGAACATCATAAAGGAAAACATTTTCGCCGCGGCATGCCATATGGTTGGGCACGATATCGAGTATGATCTTCATGGGTGGATCGAACGCCCGGAGCCGTCGGTCAAGCTCGGCGAACGCCTCCTCACCCCCCCGCTCGCGGCTCACGACGTTGGGATCGACGACATCGTAGCCGTGACTGCTTCCCGGCGCGGATTCGAACAACGGCGAAAGGTAAAGGTGAGAAACCCCGAGCCGGTGAATGTACGGCACATCCCCGATCAGGTCCCAGAGCGTATAATCCTTGTTCAGCTGAACGCGATAGGTGGCAGCAATGCCGGGCCGTTCTTTTGTCATTCGTCCCTCACAGCGAGAGGCGGACCTTCAGGATGTTCGCAATATCGCTCGTCAGTTCCTGCCAGGCCTTCCGCTCGGCGAAATGGTTGTCTTTCTCGCGGTAATACCACATGTAAAAATCGTTCTGGATCGGTCCAAGCTCAACCTCGAACGGCATCGAACGGAGTGAAGCCACGAGCAAATGGAAGTGCCGCAGCGCCGCCAGATCCGCCGGCTTGTGCTTGCACTGCTCGAATAAACGCTCAAGCGCCTCGATATAGCTTTTTTGAATGCCGTACTTGTCGAGCTTGATCTCCCATTCCCGCGCCTCTTCGACGTGGTCGCGGATCATATCAATAGACACTTCCGGCTGTGTAAGCGCCCTCTTTATCTGGCTATTCTGCACATATTCGGCGATGTGACGGAACAGAGACGGAAAGCTCACCTTCAGATCCGACAGGTAGCACATGATCGGATAGTGCTGCTTGTAAATGTCCGAGAACTGGCTTTCGATCGCCTTGAGGGTCTGGTTGAGAATGACGTCGATCGCTTCCTTCTGCTGATCCTTGAACAAATCCTTGAGCGAGAACAAGGTATCCTGGAAATGTTTCTCAAGCAGACGCACCGTTTGCGCAAGATCGCCGCGGTCAAACGCGGTGACAAACTCCTCCTTGAGTCCTGTGTAATGCTCTTCGCCGGCAAAATGCCGCACACCGACATTAATGTTATGATCGCCGAGATGCACAACCACGAACTCGATTCGCTCGCTTTCGCGCGTCACCCGGGATATGATTTCCATATTCGCAACAAGAAGCTGGGTCCTCCCTGCATAAGAGCGCTCGAAATCATTGGTCTTGAAATCGAAACAGTATATCTCGCCCGAGCTTTCCTTTTCAGAAAACAGCGCCATGACGCCAAAATGGGCAGCCGCCTTTAGAAAATCAACGTAGGCAGGTTTGACGTACTTTTCGAAAACATCGCGACCGTTATCAAGATAGTTCAGGTTAGTCGGCGCCTTCTCCAGTAGCGCGAGGAATTCTTCCTCCAGGTCATATCCGAACACGTCCTTGCCAAGCTCGACGGCCCGCGCGGCGTATTTAAGATTCTGAACGGTTTCAAGACCCGAAATTTCATCAAAGAACCACGCACAGCTGGTGTACATCAGCAGAAGGTGTCGCTGCACCTCCAGCGCTTTCCAGAGATGCTCCTCCGGATGCTTCTTAAGGAAGTCCGTATCCTTGACCCACTGTTTGATGAAGTCGCGCCGGTTCCGGTCCGAGCGGTTCATGATAATGCGAATATAATCGTCGCGAATTGCCCACGGATCGGCGTCCGTGATTTTCTTCATATACTTGACATACGCTTCGCCGAGCTTGTCGCGCAGCATGTCGAACGAATTTCGTAGCGGCGCACGCCACTGCTGGTTCCAGCTCGGATATCCGCCACTGTTACAGCCACAGTCGCTCCGCCAGCGCTCCACACCATGCACACAGCTCCAGGACGAATTCTCGTGGATGCGAGCTTCCATCTGCGGCGGATTGCTCTCCAGAAACTGCCCGTAGTTTGTCACGGTCGCAAGATCCTGGCCCTCAATGTAGTCGAGCGCATAGGCAAGCGCCATATCCCCCTTACGGTGATGGTGCCCGTAGGTCTCGCCATCGGTTGCGATGTGAAGCAGTTGCGGACTCTTCGCCTCACCGCCGCCAAAGCCGCTCATCAGCCGGTTGGCGAGCTTCTCGCCGTTGTGGAGCAATCCCTCGAACGCGACGCCCTTGGAAATCGGCCCGTCATAGAAAAACAGGACGATCGTCCGACCCGAAGGCAACTTGCAAAGATAGGGGATCTTCGGATCGACATTCTCGTTCACGATCTGCCGCCACTCGCCTTCCTTTCCAAGTGGACGGACGGCTGCCGCCTGACGAGGCGCAAGGATTGCGTACTTCATCCCGTAGTCGGCAATAACCTCGAGCGTTTCCGTGTCAACCGCCGTCTCGGCAAGCCACATCGCCTCCGGCTCGCGCCCAAAGCGCTTCTCGAAATCCCGCAAACCCCAGACAACCTGGGTTTCCTTGTCCTGCCGCGTTGCGAGCGGCATGATCATGTGATTGTAGACCTGCGCGATCGCGCTGCCATGCCCGCCATAGCGCTCACGGCTCAGACGGTCGCCTTCAAGGATCGCCTCGTAGACTTCCGGATCCTTGTTCTCGAGCCATGAAAGCAGCGTCGGCCCGAAATTGAAGCTGATTTTCGAGTAGTTGTTGACAAGACGCGTTACCCACCCCTGCTCGTCAAGGATGCGCGACAGGCCGTTCGGACCGTAGCACTCCGCGCTGATACGCTCGTTCCAGTCATGGAACGGGTAAGCGGATTCCTGATATTCGATTGTCTCCAGCCAGGGATTTTCACGCGGCGGCTGATAGAAGTGACAGTGAATGCAGACGAAGCGGTTATTCGATGTCATGTTGGATTATTCTTTTGTTTCGATAAGAACCGATGCCGAGAACGGCGCGAGGATCAGCAGACCATCTTGAATCTTTTTTTCCGGAAAATCAAGCGCGCCGATCTGAAAATCCTGACTTTGGAAAACAGACGTCCATTTTCTGCCCCGAACATCCGTAACCGCACATTCCGCCTGACGTTCTCCAAAGGAGAAAATCACGGCAAAACACTCCTTGCCATCGACCCGTTGCAACGCGACCTGCTTCGCATCCTCGTTGAAGACCACGTCGTATCCCTCCGGATGCAAAAGATAGCGATTGCGGAGTCCCTTCGAAATAACGATCAAACGCCGGTAATATTCCGTCATGACGCCCGACAACTCGCTCTTTACCGGGGTTTTATCGGTCAACGCGCATTTCCTGAAGGTTTCAGGATCAGCCGGGTCCGGCGGCTCGCCGCGCCAGGCGAACGCAGAAAACTCGCGCTTGCGACCTTCCTGCACAGCGCGCACGAGATCCGGATCAGTATGATCGACGAAGTACAGGAACGGGTTTTTCGCCGCCAGTTCCTCACCCATAAAAACAAAAGGCGTGAAGGGCGACAGAAAGATACAGGCCGCTGCCAGCTTGAGCTTTTCAAAATCGACAAGGCCGGATAGACGCCGCCCGTACATGCGGTTGCCGATCTGGTCGTGGTTCTGCGACGAGACGACAAGGCGGCGGGCATCGACGCCCTCGTAGGAACGGCCCCGGCGGCTCTTGTGGTAGATGGAATAATCGCCATCATAACATACGCCGTTCCGGTAGATCTTGGCGATGTGTCCGATATTCCCGTAATCGAGATAATAACCGTCCCGCTCGCCGGTCAGATAGGCATGCAGCGCATGATGCAAGTCGTCGTTCCAGTGGGCGTCCATGCCAATTCCGCCCTGCCGCGCGGGAATCAATATCCGTGAGTCGTTCGTGTCGGTTTCCGCAATGATGTTAAGAGACCGCCGGACGACTTTCTCCGCCTCCTCCTTGAGAACGGAAAGCTCTTCGAGAAACGGAACGGGCGATGTATCGAAAATGGTCTGGATCGCATCCAACCGCAGACCGTCGAGGTGAAATTCTGTAAGCCACTGCCAGACGGTCTGAAGAAAATAGCGCCGGACTTCGTCGCTCCACGGCCCGTCGAAATTGATCGCCTGCCCCCACGGGGTATTGTAACGGCTTTGCGTATAGTCCCCGCATTGGTAGAGGACGTTCCCCTCCGGTCCGAGGTGGTTGTAAACAACGTCCAGAATGACGGCGAGACCATGCCGGTGCGCCTCGTCGACGAGCTTCTTGAGGTTCTCCGGCCCGCCGTAGCTGTTCTGCACGGCATGGGGAAAGACCCCGTCATAGCCCCAGTTGCGTTTACCTGGAAACTGGGCAACCGGCATGATCTCGAGCGTCGTGATCCCGAGGTCACGCAAGCGCGGCAGATCTTCAATGACCCCTTCGAACGTGCCTTTGTCCGAAAAGGTCCCGGTGTGAAGTTCGTATATCACCCATTCCGAAAACGGAAGCCCCCGCCATTCGCTGTCGGTCCAGCCATACTCAATGGAAACCACTTCCGATGGACCGTAGATTCCCTCCGGCTGGTATCGCGATGCGGGATCGGGGATCTTCCGCGCGCCGTCAAAGAGGAGAAAATAGCGATCACCTTCCTTTCGCCCCGGGAAAAACCCTGCATAGTAGCAGCGCTCTTCCGCCTCGAGCGGCTCAGGCTTGCTCTCCGCACCGTCTTTGCCGACCCATATGACGGAAACGGTCTGGGCTTTCGTAGCCCAGACCCTGACATAGGTTCCCTCATTCGGAACACAGGTTGCGCCAAGCCGTTCGGACGGTGTGGTGAACTGGCGCAATCGCGTCGCTATTCGCTCTTCCATTTTAAGAATGTCGCTCCCAGTGGGGGTAGAGTAAGGTCAAGATATTGCGGTCGACCGTGATGCTCTCCGATGCTCGTTTCCTTGATGCCGTTGAGATTGTCACCGCCTCCGTAATTCTCGCTGTCGCTGTTGAAAATTTCAACCCATTCGCCGGGCATCGGTGCTCCGATCCGGTATCCTTCCCGCAGAACGGGAGTGAAGTTGAAGGCGCACAGGATCATTTCCTGACCCCCGATAGGCTTGCGTACGAAACTCAGCACGCTGCTCTCGTAGTCCGAAGCGTCGATCCACTCGAAGCCGCGCGATTCGAAATCGAGCTCGTGCATGGCGCGCTCGTCCCGGTACACGGCATTAAGATCCTGCATACAGCGCTGGATCTGCTGATGCGGCGCGTAGTCAAGCTGGTGCCAATTGAGACTCTGATCGTGCTTCCATTCCTCCCACTGCCCGTAATCGCCGCCCATGAAGAGCAGTTTCTTGCCCGACTGCGCATACATATAGGCATAAAGGCAACGCAGGTTCGCAAATCGCTGCCAGTCATCGCCCGGCATCTTTTCCATCAACGACCCTTTGCCGTGCACAACTTCGTCGTGCGAAAGCGAGAGGACGAAATTCTCATGGAACTGGTATATCGACCGGAAGGTGATGTCATTCTGGTGATATTTGCGGTGAATGGGCTCCTTGCGGAAATATTCAAGCGTGTCGTGCATCCAGCCCATATCCCACTTCATACCGAAGCCTAGCCCGCCGATGCTGGTCGGCTTCGAAACCATCGGCCAGGCAGTCGACTCTTCCGCGATCATCTGGATGCCAGGGAAGTGGGCATAGACAGTCTCGTTGAGTTCGCGCAGAAAACGCAGCGCTTCGAGGTTCTCGTTACCGCCGTACTGGTTCGGAATCCACTCCCCGTCCTGACGTGAATAATCGAGGTAGATGATCGAGGCAACGCCGTCCACGCGTAACCCGTCGACATGGTATTTCTCAAGCCAGAACATAGCGCTCGAAATCAGAAAACTGCGAACCTCGTCGCGCCCGTAGTTGAAAATCCAGCTCGACCAGTCAGGATGAAATCCCTTGCGCGGGTCCGAATGCTCGTACAGGTGCGTTCCGTCGAAAAAACCGAGCCCGTGCCCGTCAGTCGGAAAGTGCGAAGGAACCCAGTCGAGAATAACACCTATTCCTTCCTGATGCAGCCGGTCGATCAGCTCCATCAGAAGCTGCGGATCGCCATAACGGCGGGTCGGGGCGAAATAACCCGTAACCTGATAACCCCATGAACCATAGAACGGATGCTCCATGACCGGCATGAACTCGACATGCGTATAGTTCATTTCCTTCAGGTAGGGTATCAGCTCGTCGGCGATCTCGTGATAGGAGAGCGAGCGATAATCTTCATCCTCGCCACGCCGCTTCCAGCTGCCGAGGTGCATTTCGTATATGGAGACCGGCTTGCGCTGGGGATCGAACGTCTTGCGCGCTTCCATCCATTCCCCGTCGTTCCAATCGTAGCTGAGATCCCAGACGACAGACGCGCTTTTCGGCGGACATTCCGTGCAGAAACCGACAGGGTCCGCTTTTTGCTCGACATGGTCGTTATGGTGAGAACGCACGTAATACTTATAGACGTCGCCCAGCTTCGCCTCCGGGACCATCCCGGCCCAGATGCCAGAGCTCTCGACCGGATGAAGGTCGTGCCTGTCCGGATCCCAGCCATTGAAATCGCCAATCACTGAGACCTTTTTCGCATTCGGCGCCCAGACCGCAAAATGCACGCCCTCCCGGCCATCCTTGGGCCGTTGAGCCCCCAGCATATTATAAATGTGAAAATGACGGCCTTCGTTGAAGAGGTAAATGTCATGTTTCGTCAGATTGGTCTCGCCGATGTGCATAGTTCACTTCCTCATTTGTCGGTTCTGATTAATCTCGCTCAGGATATGGAGGACGGTGACGTCCCGTGTCCAGACTTCCAGCGTGTGACGAAACTTCTTTTTCCAGTTGGGATACTGTTCGATCGTACCCGGCATGTTTTGCGGTTTCGTTTCACCCCAGAGGTCCTCAAGATTTATCAGCAAAAACTGTGCCGAAGATTCCGCCAAGTTACGAAGAACGAATATGAAGGGATTTTCCTTGTCCCGCCAGCCCTTTAAAATTCTTTTCCTCGCCTTCAAAAGCCTTTCGCTCTGGGCGTCTCCGAAATTTCCAACGTCCTTGAGGCAGATTATATCCTCGCCTTTCAACCACGCGGCAAACGGAAACATGTCGTGCGTGTTAACCGAAGCAAGGGCACGGCTCGGTATAGATCGGAACGTTTTTGCCGGGTCGGATTTGACATCGAACTGAAACAGCCACATCCGCAACATGCCGTGCACGTTCATCGCCCGGCGAACCTGAGGCGGAACGGTTCCCAGATCCTCACCGACAATAATGCCATCGTGGCGATGCGCTTCGAGACTCAGAACCGCAAGATAGGCTTTGAAAGGATAGTAGATATAGGCCCCGTCTGCCGGCTTGCCTCCATGGGGCACACAGAAAATCCGGTAGAGCCCCATAACATGATCAATGCGAATGGTTTTCGCATAGCGGAAACAGTTGTGAAGACTGTCGCGAAAATAATTGAACTGATCGGCAGCAATCGTGCGAGGATTCATGGGATTGAATCCCCAGTCCTGTCCGATTTCTGAAAACGCATCCGGCGGCGCGCCGACATTGAAGCCCTGCAAAAACAGATGCCCGAACGCCCTGGCGTCAAACCCGCCCGCGTCGACCCCGACAGGATAATCAAGATACAGTTCTGCGGCCTCTCCCGCCGCCGCCATCTCGGCCAGAGCAAGAAGCTGCCGGTGTGCAGCGAACTGCGCATAAAGATGAAAACGCCGCGCCGCGCCCCGTTCGCTTTCGGGAACCTGCGCCGCCCGATCGTCGGCATAGGCGGTCACCCTTGGATATTCGGACAGGAAATTCTCAAACTCCTCGCGCTCCGATCCGCCGGTCGAAAAAAAGCGGGCGGCGGCGCGCATGATGTATTTCTTTTTGAGCGCATAGACCCGCTCGTAATCGACCAGTTCTGCCGCTCGAAGAGCCTCAAGCTCGGCACGATCTTCCTCATGAATTTCGGGGCGCTTCCAACCGGGCAGAGACTCGACGTCCAGAAAAATCTCGTTCCAGAACAGGCGACTGATCGGTGAATACGGGCTCGCATCAATCCGCTCGCCTTCCATCCTTCCGGCGAGCATCGGCAGCGTACCGACATTCGCACCCCCCATCCGGCAGACAAATCGGCACACCTCCGACAGTTCCCGAAAGCCACCCATCCCCCAGTCGCGTTCCGACCGGATTGCGTAGGTCGGCGCAAATGCGCCCCAGCTTCGCGGTCCTGACGACAGCTTGCGCGGCGCCGAGATAAGAAACGATGAGCCGAGAACACGCCCGCCCGCCAGCACCTCAATCCTGTGGTAGCCGTAGGGAATCCTTTTGCGCAAATGTAGAACAACGCGGAAGTAAACCCCCGCCGTACCAAAGCTCCTCCGGAAATATTCGAGGTCCGAAACGGAAAAATCCTTACGGATTTCCTGGCCGGAATTTAGCCGGACGACAAGTGTAAGGGGTTCGTCGCGCATACATTCCGGAAGCCAGACAGGGCATGGCTCGAGCAAACCGTTGAAGGCAACGATCTCGCCCGGAAGACAGGAATCCAGCCTGCGGCGGCGTTGCGCGACAAGCTGCTCGCGGATTTTTCGCTCGTCAATCCGCCGCGGGTCGAGGACCTTGCGTCCCTCGATGGCATTGACGAGGCCGATGAGTGTTTCCGTCGGCGCCCAGACAACATTTCCGTCGTTGTTTTCAAACGACGGAAGAATGCCGTACGCTCTCGCCAGTGCCCGCAACGCCGAGAGCCTTGACCTCGAGATCATAGTCCCTCTTTTTCAACGTCAAGCAGGGTAGGGATCACGTCCCGCAAGCCGCGAAGCGGAATGGACACCCAGTCCGGCCTGCTCGCCAGTTCATACTCGACCTCATACAGAGCTTTCTCAAGGAGATAAACTTCCGTCAGAAGTCTGACTTTGTTCGATGTTTCCGGTAGCAGACTTGCGCTCACCGCCCCCATGTAGCCATCGAGAAAACGATTGCACATGCGCTGCCGCCACATGCGCAGCCACGGCGACAACCGCTCCCGATCCGCCTCCCGGTAGACTTTTTCCCGGAGATAATAGTGCATCGCGTAATCAATCGAACGCAGCATGCCTCCAACATCCTGCAGCGGCGACCGTTTCAGGCGACGTTCGCTGACCGAGCGAAGCGGCTCGCCCTCGAAATCGAGGATAACGAAGTCCTTGCCTGTAAACAGTACCTGCCCGAGGTGGTAGTCGCCATGAATACGGATGAGCTTCCCGCCAAGCGCTTCCTGCCGCACCGCCTCGAAATGCGCGAGCACACGATCCCAGTTCGTGAGAAGATTTCCGACAAGCTCCTGAGCGTCCTCAGGCAACTTCCGGTTTTCGAGCAACTCGGAATGAACCCGCGAGGCACGGTTCCTCAGCGACTGGTACAGAGAGCGTTGATAGAACGGCGTAATGTCTTCCGGACGAAAATCCTTGTCCTTGTCGTCACTCGCAAGCGCCGAATGCATCTCGCCGGTGCGCTTGCCAAGAAGCGTCATCAGGCTCGACGTATAATTCGTGTTCTCGCGGAACCATGTCGGAATGCCTTTTTTCGACTTGTACCCAAAGAAGCTCGCCTTTTCGTCATAGATGTCTTCGCCTTCCTCCTCGCTCAGGGTCGAAACGGGATCGGCAACGTGAGAGATGTGATCGACGAACAGGTCCCAGGCGCTGCGTTGCGCTTCCACATATTCATGGACGACGCCCAGCGCGTATTCCTTGCCGTCATATTCGTACATCAGCGAACCGACGAGGTGGGTCGCGTTTGCGAACGGCGCGCGCGTCGAGAAATGCGCGCCGATCTCGATTTCGGGATTGGGCCCCTCGTCAAAACGCCGGAAGAGCTTCAGGTAATGTCGCTTTCCGAACCGCAGGGAGGAGTTGCTTTGTTCGAGGGAAGTGAAGGACGGTTCAGGGATATCCTGCAACCACTCCCGCTTGATCGTCGTGTAGGTGCAAGCGGCAACCGAACCGACCTCGCCGTCCTTTTTGCGACGACGCAAGACATGTTCGAGCAGCGCAGTGCCGAAACCGGAGTCGAGAATGGCTTCGTGGTATATGCCCTTCTGCTTCGGATTGTTCGGATTCACGTAGTCACCGATCACAAGGTCCGGACGCTCCGCCTGAATGAAGTCGGCCCGCTCCCCTTCCGTGTAGGTCATTGTTATGAGATAGGTTTCTGCCGCTTTCTTTTTGTACTGCACATCAAGAACAACGAGCGCCGCTTTTTTCAAACCATCCGGATAGGGCACGAACACAACATCGCGAATCCGGGTCCGCGTAATTGGCTCGTCTTTTCCGGCGAACCAGCGCGCCTTCGGCAGGTACTGCGCGAAACGCTCTTCCATCAGCTCGCGATAGACAGGCTGCGTCAGGGCCTCGAACGGCTTGTTGGGCATTTTGGAAACGACCTTGTCGCGCAGCAGCCACTGGCTGCTGTCGAGGCTCTTCTGGTGAGTAAGGGCGAACCAGTAAAATCCGTATGGCCCGAGCGTAATAAAATACGGCAGGTCGCCAAGAGGCGGGAACGCCGTGTGGCCGACAAGCTCGGTCGGCACCAGCCCCTTGAACTCGGACAGGTCGAGTTCAACGTACTGCGTCTTTTTCGACAGGTTACAGACGACGAGGATGCGTTGGTCCTCGCCGGTTTCCTCGTCCTCGTACTCCCGGATGAACGCGAGCACGCGCGGATTGTCCGGCTCGAGAAAGCGGAGCTTGCCGCGGCTGAGCGCCACGTGCTGCTTGCGCATCTCGATAAGGTTTTTCATCCACCACAACAGCGAATTCGGGTTGTTCTGCTGGGTCTCGACGTTGACGGTTTCATAGTGATATTCCGGCGAGATGATCGTCGGAAGATAAAGACTTTGGGGATTGGCTTTTGAGAAACCGGCATTGCGATCCGGGCTCCACTGGAACGGTGTGCGCACACCGTTGCGGTCGCCGAGGAAAATATTGTCGCCCATGCCGATCTCGTCACCGTAATAGATCACCGGCGTCCCCGGCAGCGAAAACAGCAACCCGTTAAGCAACTCGATCTGACGTCGATCGTTACCAAGCAGCGGCGCGAGACGGCGGCGAATTCCGAGGTTGATCCGCGCCTGCGGCTCGGCGGCATAGGCCTTGTACATGTAGTCCCGCTCTTCGTCGGTCACCATTTCAAGCGTCAGCTCGTCGTGGTTGCGCAGGAAAGTCGCCCACTGGCAGTTGTCCGGAATTTCCGGCGTCTGGCGGAGAATGTCGATGATCGAAAACCGGTCCTCCATCTTCAGCGCCATGAACAGGCGCGGCATCAGCGGAAAATGAAAATTCATATGGCATTCGTCGCCATCGCCGAAATAGGCGACCGCGTCCTCCGGCCACTGGTTGGCCTCCGCCAGGATCATCCGGTCCTTGTATTTTGAGTCGATATAGGCGCGCAGGCTCTTGAGATATCGGTGCGTCTCCGGCAGGTTTTCGCACGAGGTCCCTTCCCGCTCGAACAGGTAAGGGACGGCGTCGAGCCGCATGCCGTCGACCCCCATCTCCATCCACATATCGAGCACCTTGTAAATTCGCTTGACGACCTCGGGGTTGTCGAAGTTGAGGTCGGGCTGGTGGTGGTAGAAGCGGTGCCAGTAATAGGCCTTCGCCACAGGGTCCCACGTCCAGTTCGACATTTCGAAGTCTTTGAAGATAATCCGGGTCTCCTTGTATTTCCGCGGATTGTCGGTCCAGACGTAGAAATTGCGCCAGTAGCTGCCGGGCGGCGCATGGCGGGACTTCTGGAACCATTCGTGCTGGTCGGAGGTGTGGTTGATGACCAGTTCGGTAATCACACGGATACCACGGTCGTGCGCGGCGCGCAGGAACTGCTTGAACGACTTCAGATCGCCGTACATCGAGTTGATCTTCGTGTAGTCGCCGATGTCGTACCCGTCGTCTTTCAGGGGCGACGGGTAAAACGGCAGAAGCCAGATGGCGTTAACGCCAAGATCCTGCAGATAGTCGAGCTTCTGCAGAAGCCCCTTGAAATCCCCGATCCCGTCGCCGTCACTGTCGTAAAAAGCCCGGACATGCAGCTCATAAATGATAGCGTCCTTGTACCAGAGCGGATCGGATGGAAGCGGACTCGGCAGATTGTTTTCCTGAGGCATTATTTTCTCGCTACAAAAAGTCGTTCAGTCGCGGATCGCACCGGGTTCGTTCAGGACGGAGCCTTGCGGCAAATCCTGAAAATATGCGCAGGCATCACGTGCGGGTTCAACTGAACAAAATGACGCCACCCCTTCCAGACGTACTTGGTGCCCGTCAGCAACTCCTCCAGTTCGTAGGACTCCTCGGGCTCGATACCGAACTCCTGAATCTGGAAATCTACGACTCCGGCCTGTGGATGATAGTAGTCCAGATTGACCACAACCAGAACAATGTTATCGCCATCCTCCGAAACCTTCGTGAAGGCGATCATATTGTCGTTCTCGACCGGGTGGAATGAAATTGTGTGGTTGGTATGGAGCGCCGGATTCTCGCGGCGTATCTCGTTGAGCTTCCGGATGATCGGGGCGATCGAGTGAGCCTTGCCGACATTCCACTCCCGCACCTCGTACTTTTCGGAGTGCATGTACTCTTCCTTGCCGGGGACCAGCGGCTCGGTCACCAGCAGTTCGTAGACCGGCCCGTAAATCCCGTAGTTCGACGACAGCATCGAGGCCAGAACAACCCGGCTGATCGACGCCGCCCGCCCCCCCTGCTGGAGCTCTTCGGGAAGGATGTCCGGCGTGTTCGGCCAGAAGTTCGGCCGGTAGAAATCAAGCCATTCGGTTTTGGCGAGCTGGGTCATGTATTCGGTGAGACCCTCTTTATCGGGTCTCCATGTGAAATACGTGTAGGACTGACTGAAGCCGATCTTTCCGAGATACGCCATAATGTTCGGCCTCGTAAACGCTTCGGCGAGGAAGATAATATCCGGATCCGTCCTGCGTATTTCCTGAATCGCCCATTCCCAAAACGGAAAGGCCTTGGTGTGCGGATTGTCGACCCGGAAGACGCGAACCCCCTTTTCGATCCAGAAGTCGAGCACGCTTTTCAGCTCCAGCCAGAGATTTTTCCAGTCCGCGCATTCGAAATCGAAAGGAACGATATCCTGATACTTCTTCGGCGGGTTTTCGGCGTACTGGATAGAGCCGTCCGCACGCTTCCTGAACCAGTCGGGATGCTCGTGGACGTAAGTGTGGTCGGGGGAACACTGGAACGCGATATCGAGCGCGATTTTCAAACCGAGTTCGTCCGCCTTTCTCACCACGCGGGCAAAGTCGTCGAAATTGCCGAGCGCCGGATTGATCGCCTTGTGCCCTCCTTCATGACTGCCGATCGCCCACGGGCTGCCCGGATCCATATCCCAGGCCTCAAGCGAGTTGTTCGGCCCTTTCCGGAAGGTTTTCCCGATCGGATGGATCGGCGGGAAATAAACGATGTCGAAGCCGAGATCCGCGACATATTCAAGACGGCGCTCGCAATCCCAAAGCCCCCCTTCCCAGGCAAGATCCTTCCACTTAGAGCGCGGAAAGAATTCGTACCATGCACTGAAATTCGAGAGCTTCGTGTCGACCTGAAGCGGAAGCTCCGATTCAAAACGCGTAACGCTGGGGTCATGCCACTGGCAATGCATCACCCAGTCAAGATGCGCCTCGTGCAGCAAATTGCGCACGGCTTCAACGCCATCCTCGTCAAACTCGCCGCCGAGCAAAGGCTCGGCCAAATGGCGCAAACGATCAATCTTTTCCTGCACATAGGTCCGGTCATGCTCGAAGACAAGATGTCCGATCATTCCACCCAGCAATTGGTAACCACTCTCGAAATCGACCCAGCTATGCTCCTGCGCCTGCAATTTTTTGAGCAGACCATCCCGCCAGCTTGCAAAGCGATCGACCGCAGCCTCGACCGTAAAATAATACATGCCGAGACGTTCGGCCTGGAACCGACCGGTCCAGCCGTCATTAGGCTCCGCCTTCATCGGCACACGCTGCCATTCTTCATCCTCCTCATGGCGGAACAGGACATCTGCCTTCAGCTTGTCATGCCCGTCGCAAATAATAATGGCGCGCACATCCATGGACTCGCCCTGCGCACGTTTCGCAGGATAGCGTCCGAAATCGAGATTTGGAGAAACCTTGTCGATGATAACGCGGGAAGGAGGAACGTTTGAATCGGGAAGCGCGCCGGTCGCTGTCATGGATGTTTCCTGTCAGGTAAAAAGTCACTTGATTTACAACTACGTATGACACATTTTTTCGTTCCGCGCCAGCCCCCAAAACGCATCGGACGATTTGTTATTTTGATGACAAAAAAGAGACATGCCCCCGCGAAATTTTGGCGCACTCGACATCTTTTCCATTGCAGCAAAGACTTAGTGCGCATAGAGTATTTTCAATGTAGATTCGACTGACTACTCGTTATACCAACTCTCAAAGGACGTAAGACCCATGGCTCAAAACATGCAAGACCGTATCCGTGAAACTGCCTACCTTATGTGGGAGCAGGACGGACGCCAGGAAGGTCGCGAAATGGACTACTGGCTCGCAGCCGAACAAAGCGTCGTCGGCGGCAAAACGAAGACCACCAGAAAGAAAGCAGTCGCTGCCGTTTCCTCTGCTCCCAGAAAAAGAGCTTCCTCGAAGAAGATCAGCTAAAAAGCAGACTGAAAACAATTCATTAACTCGTAATTTCGAGCCGTTCTCACCGAGGGCGGCTCTTGTTTTTTGCGGAGATGGGTTGCAATTTTCAGTCCCGAAAGCGGCTCACGACGAACGATCCGGCGAACGCCAGCGCAAAGATTGCCGACGCCGCCATCACGATGGATGGACCGGTCGGTGTGTCGAACGCAAGCGAACCGGCCATACCGACGAGAACCGCCGCGCAACCCGACAAGCATGCGCCTGCAACCATCGTCTCAGGAAGCGTCACGAACTGACGCGCCGTCGCCGCCGGAATGATCAGCATCGAGGTGATAAGCAAAATACCGACGATTCGAATTGAGACCGCCACAACGAGCGTCATCAGGAAGATAAACAGAATGTTCGTGTAAAGCGTCCTAACCCCTTCGGCCCGCGCAAGATCTTCGTGAATGGTCATCAGCACGAGGGACGGCCAGTTCAGAACAATCAAAGCGATCACAACGACACCGCCGCCATAGATCCACATCAGGTCTGACAAACGGACAGTAAGGATGTCGCCAAAGAGATAGCTGTACAAATCGAGCTGCGGCGTATTGACCAGAGAAATAGCCACGAGCCCCGTGGAAAGAGCGCCATGCGAAAGAATCCCGAGTAGCGTATCCGTCGCCAGCAGGCGGCGCCGTTGCAGGATAAACAGAAAGGTTGCAAACAGAAAACCGACTGCGACCATGCCCACGGTCACGTCGATCCCGAACAGCATGCCGAGAGCGATACCAAGCAGCGCACTATGCGCAAGGGAGTCCCCGAAATAAGCCATTCGCCGCAACACGACGAAACAGCCGAGAAATCCCGTAATCACCGCGACCCCGATCCCGGCCGCGAGCGCGTGGAGAATGAAACCGTCAATCATGAGCCGTCTCCCTCATGCGAATGTTCGTGGCGCGTATGGTCGTGAGTTTCGCAGAAATGGTCCTCCCCGGCCGCATGCGTATAAACCGCCATCAGCCTTGCCATATCCTCGCCGAACACAGACTTGAAAGCCGGGTCGCGAGTGATCGTGTGCGGCGTCCCCCGGCAACTGATGTGATGGTACAGACACACGACGTGCCGCGTCGATGACATGACGAGATGAAGGTCGTGCGAGACCATTACAACGGCGAGACGGCGCTCGCTGTACACGTTGTCGATCAGTCTGTAGAGCGCAAGTTGTCCTGCAACGTCAAGGTTTTGCGCTGGCTCGTCGAGGATGAGTACATCCGGATCGTCGAGCAGCGCGCGCGCCATCAGCAAACGCTGAAGTTCGCCTCCGGATAAAACATGGAGCGACTTGCCGAGCAAGGCGCCAATCCCGGTCTCCGTGACAACACGCTCCAGGTCCCCGGGTGCCGCCTTCTTTCGCAAGGTCAGAAAACGCCGGACCGTAATCGGCATGGATTCGTCCGCGGCAAGACGCTGCGGCACATAGCCGACCCGCAGGCCCGGCTTTCGGCGCACGCTGCCGAAATCGACATTTATTAGACCCATCAGCACCTTGAGGAGCGTCGTCTTACCTGCGCCGTTTGGTCCGACAATCGTCGTGAAATCACCGGGCCGCACATCCAGCGACACGCTGTCGAGAATCGCCTTGCCGTTTCGAACGACCGAAATATTTTCAGCCTTGATAAGAAATGTCATATAAACCCGATATCGTTTTGTCCGCTGAACCGCAACGCAATAATGAGCGAGGAAGACCAATGAGAAAAGCCTTTCTGTTTTCGGCCACGATCATGGCCCTCCTGTCGACGGGATTCCCGGCCTTCGCAACCGAGGTTGTCGCCTCGATCCGCCCCGTCCATTCTCTTGTCGCCGCCGTTATGGGAGAGACGGGTACCCCCGCCCTTCTGATCGACCAGGGCGAAACACCGCACGGTTTCAATCTGAAACCATCGCATATGCGTATGCTGCGAGACGCCGACCTGATCTTTTACATCCACCCTGACTTTGAAACCTCCCTGGCGCGGGCCTTTGGAACGCTCTCATCCGGCACGGAGAGGATTGCGCTTGCAGATAGCACGGGCCTGACACTCCTTCCGTCACGCTCGGGCGGCGCGTGGTCTCCGCACGAACACCATGACCATGACCATGCCGATCATGATCACGACGCCAACCATTCCCGCGCTTCGACCGACTACCATGTATGGCTCGACCCGCAGAACGCGACAGTTATGGTCTCGGCCATCGCAACAGCTCTTGGACGCGTCGACCCGAAACATGCGGAGACGTACCAGGCAAACGCCGCGGAAACGATCCGCCAAATTCGGTCTGCGGACGACGCGACGCAAGCCCGCCTCTCGGGCGTCACCGGAACGCCGTTCATCGTCTTTCACGATGCCTACCAGTATTTCGAAAGCCGCTACGGACTGAACGGCGCAGGATCAATCACCTTCGAGCCGACGGAATCCCCTTCCATGGGCCGAATTCAGGAAATAAGAAACACGATCGAAGAGCGCGGCGTTTCCTGCGTCTTCACCGAACCGCAACTTCCCCGCTCGCTCCTTAGCACGATCCTTCACGGAAGCGCCGCCAGCAGTGCCGCACTGGACCCGCTGGGCTACGACCTGACCCCAGGGCCAAGCCTTTACGTCCAGTTGCTCGAGACTATGGGGACCACGTTCGCAGCGTGCCTCTCCTCCCGGAAGTAAACGCAGAAAAAGGGGCGCCACCGTCGGTGACGCCCCCTGGAAACTTGAGGATTTGCCGTCAGATAAGCTGGATATTCCCGGCAGACGTTCGTCCGCGACTTTCCTGAAGTTCGTAACTGATCTTCTGGCCTTCGTTAAGGGTCTTCAGTCCGGCCTGCTCGACGGCGCTGATATGAACGAAGACGTCCTTACCACCCTCTTGCGGCGTAATGAAACCATAGCCTTTGGTCGGGTTAAACCATTTTACCGTACCGGTTGCCATTCGTCTCTCCTTTGTCTTCTGGCCTTTGTCTTCTGGCATCGAATCCGGTGCCCCGAAGCGGCACCGGTCCGGTCGTTTCTTGAATTCGCTCCTGCAAACCCTTAAAGGGCCGCAGGTGACGCCTGCGCGCCTGACGTTCGTAAATTCTCTTCTTTTTGGGAAAGAATAGTTACGAGTGAGTATTTCGACCGAAAGGCAACCTCAGTCAGGAGCGTGAACCTCGCAAAAACAATCACAACCTTGCATGATTTTATGACAGGGAGCGGGGACCGTTCAAGAAAAATTCCGCTTTCAACATGCTGCGTCCTTGAGTTCCTCAAGCTCAAGCCAGCGAGATTCAGCGGCCTCAAGCTCCCTTTTCGCGACCTCAAATCGATTTGACATTACGCCAAACGCCGCAGGGTCGCGCGCATACAAGTCCGGATCCGCGAGGCTTGATTCAAGGTTCGCCACTTCGATTTCAAGTGCCTCGATTTCATCCGGCAAGCGTTCCAGTTCAAACTGCAGTTTGTAAGACAGGCGTCCAGCCTTCCGGTTTTCAGAGAGTTTCTCCGGTCGCTCTGCAACGGCGCCTCCGACCTTCCGGATGACTGTCGGCTGGCCCTCATTCAGCGCCCGTCCCTTCAGGGCCAGAAAGTCGCTGTATCCGCCGATGCAGCCATCGACCTTTCCACCGCCTTCGAAGGCGAGGATCTTCGTCACGGTCTGGTCGAGAAAGTCGCGGTCGTGTGAAACGACAAAAAGCGTCCCGTCAAAATTCACCAGAATCTCCTCGAGCATGTCGAGCGTGTCCATATCGAGGTCATTGGTCGGCTCGTCGAGGATCAGGAAGCTTCCCGGATCGGCGAGTACCCTTGCAAGCATCAGCCGGTTTTTCTGTCCGCCCGAAAGGGTGGCAACCGGCTGGCTTGCGGTGGTCGGGTCGAACATGAAATCCTTCAGATAACCGCAAACGTGCCGGGGCTTGCCGCGCACATCGAGATAGTCGCCGCCGTGCGGACACAGGGTTTTCCAGAGGCTGTGCTCCGGAACGAGATCCTTTCGCTTTTGATCGAAATATGAGAACTCAAGGTTTTTTGCCCGCTTGACCTTCCCTTTGTCCGGCAGAAGCTCACCGATCAGAAGGCGAAGAAAGCTCGTTTTTCCCGACCCGTTGCGCCCGAGAATCCCGACCCGGTCGCCGCGCCTGATCCGATAGCAGAAGTCTCTCAGGATGATCGTCTCCTTGCCGTTCTCATCGGTGAATGATTTGGAAACGTTGTAGAATTCCGCCACGGCCTGCGACGACAACCCCGCGTCGGGGGAATCGACTTCGATTTTCGCCGTCGCCCGCCGGAACGCAGCCTCGTCCGCCCGCAACCGTTCGCGCTCCTCGCGCACCCAGGCCAGCCGCCGCTGATTGCGCTTGACGCGCGCCTTGACGCCACGCGAGGCCCACTCGGCTTCCTGTTCGAAGACCTTTTTCCGGTTATGCAGTTCGCGAGCCTCCTGGTCGAGGATCATCGAAGACCATTCGTCGAAGTACCGGAACCCCTTCGGCGCGATCTTCAACCTCCCGCGATCAAGCCAGAATATCCGGTCTGATACATTCGAGAGAAACGCGCGGTCGTGGCTAACGACCAGCAGTGCCCCCCGCCAGCCATTCAGGTAATTCTCGAGCCATTCAATCACTTCGAGGTCGAGGTGGTTGGTCGGTTCGTCGAGCAACAGGATATCCGGGTCCTCAACGAGCGCGCGCGCCAGCGCCACCCGGCGCAACTGACCGCCGGAGAGTTCGGTCATTTTCTTTTCGTGGTCAACCTGCAGGGGCTGCAGGACAAGTTCGACTTTATACGCGAGCGAATGCGCCTCTTCTTTGCCCTTTAATTGCTCGAAGACGAAATCGAAAACCGTCCGGTCCGCCGGAACAATCTCCTGACGGAGATACCCGATCTTGAGCCCCGGCGCTTCGACCCGCTCTCCGTCATCCAGTTCGCGCGCCCCTGTGATAACGTTCATCAGTGTCGTCTTGCCGGCACCATTGCGCCCGACGAGACAAATTTTGTCGCCCTCGTGAATCGAAAAGGTCAGACCGGTAAAGAAAGGCTCCGCCCCGAAACTGACCGTTGCGTCCCTGACGCTCAAAAGCGGCGCTGAAACCAAGAAACACTCCCCTAAACCAGTACGAGTTCATGTTTAGCAAAAACCCGCCGGGATGCAAAGGTGGAGCCACCTGCCAAAAATTTTTGCACCGGGACGGAACCAGAAACCCCGGTGATCGGTTAACCCCGGCGAACACAAGCCGCGCAAGGCAACACGAGAGGGATAAAAACCCTTTGACGCCAGCCACAGATTGCATAATGTAGAGCCGATGGAACCGGCTTTCAGAGAAAGATCCGACGAGCTTCTTCAGCAGATCGAACGTTTTGCGAACGTGACAGCGTCCGCGAAAATCATGGTTTACGAAGCCAACCTCGCCACGGGACAGATTTGTTATTTTCACGGCATAGAGAACGTTCTCGGCACGCCGTTCCGGGAGGGATTGGCCCGGGACTGGTGGATGGACCGCGTTCATCCGGACGATAGCCCGCGCTGCCGCGCCGCCGCAGATCGGGAAACCGGAGCTTTCGTGATCGAGTACCGGGTCCTGCACGAAGACGGCCACTATGTGTTCGTCCAGGAGCACGCGTTCGTAACCTGTGACGAACGGGGCCAGCCTGTCACGCACCGCGGAACGATTCAGGATATTACCGGCCTGAAACAGACCGAACGGCGCCTGAGGGAATCGGAAAAGCGCAAGGAGCAGTTTCTCGCCATGCTGGCGCACGAACTGCGCAATCCGCTCGCCACGATCCAGAACGGCATTGCTATATTGAATCTTGACCACGCGCCGCCCCACATGATCGCCGAAGTCAAGACGATGATGGCCGATCAGGTCAATCATATTCTGTGTCTTGTCGACGATCTCCTCGACATTTCCCGCATAAACCGGGGAAAGGTCACCTTGCGCAAGGAGAGGGTCGACCTGCTCGACGTGCTTGAGCGAACCGCCAGGACCTACCGCGCCGCCTTCCGCGGAAAAGGAATTCGCTTCGAAACCGATATCCCGCAGGAACAGGTTTTCGTTCAGGGAGATATGGTGCGGTTGATACAGGTCTTCGGAAATCTCCTGCACAACGCAGCAAAATACACCGATCATGGTGGACGGGTTGTTGCGCGGGTCCGCTGCCGCGACGGGCAGGCCATTACGGAAATCGAGGATGACGGCATCGGCATCCCGGTCGAACGCATTGCAAGTATCTTTGATCTTTACGAAAGGGTCGATCTGTTCTCAGACGTAAACACGGAAGGACTGGGTCTGGGACTGGCTCTTGTCAAAGAACTGGTTGACCTGCATGATGGCTCAGTCGCCGTGAGAAGCGACGGACTCGGGAAAGGCTGTACTTTTACCGTCACCCTTGACCTGTGCAAATAAGAACAAAATGATATTCAACAGGGAAGACATATGGCAAAGGCAAGGATTCTCATAGTCGACGACAACGACAAGGCTGCACGCACACTCGCGATGATGTGTGAGGTATCGAACGCCGACGTCTCTTTCGTTACGCAAGGCGGGCTTGCGGCAGAAAAAGCGCGCGCGTTCAAGCCTGACCTGATCCTCCTCGATATCGGCATGCCGGACATGGATGGTTACGAGGTCTGCCGACAGATCAAGGCTGACAGCGAACTCAGGCGCATCAAAGTCGTGGCGAACTCTGGATGGAGCGATGATGCTCACCGGAAACGGTCCGAAGAAGCCGGGTTCGACGACTATCTGGTCAAGCCCATTCGCATTCAGTCACTGGAAGAGCTGATCCGAAGCCTCGGGAAGTGAGAGCGCTCTTCCACCCGGGACAGCCTTGTCATCGCGTGGACCAGGAACATTTTAGGGATGGTGCCGCGCTGAATCGCGGTTCCCCGGCGGGGGTGCATCCGCTCCACAAAAGGAATCACTCTTGGCCGAAACGCTCTTCTTCCAGATCGTCCTCATCGCAACCGTCAGCGTATTCGCCCAGTGGCTCGCTTGGCGGCTTCACATCCCGGCGATCCTCTTTCTGCTCGGATTTGGCTTCCTTTTCGGCCCGGTCTTCGGGATCATACAGCCTGATGCGCTCTTCGGCGACTTGCTGCAGCCCGCGATTTCGGCCGCGGTCGCGATCATCCTATTTGAGGGATCGCTTCATCTGAAGCTCAGGGAATTAAGACAGACACGCAAGTCGGTGCGGCGTCTCATCGCACTCGGCGCCCCGCTCACCTGGCTTCTCGGGAGCCTCGCCGCCTTTTGGGTCGCCGGTCTCGAGTGGGCCGTTTCCGTCGTGCTCGGAGGCATTCTCGTAGTAACGGGCCCCACCGTCATCATGCCGATGCTTAGACAGGCGAGACTTAACATGAATGCAAGCTCCGTCCTGAAATGGGAGGGAATCGTCAACGATCCGCTCGGTGTGATTTTTGCCGTCCTCGCCTACGAATTTTTTGTGGCCTCGCGCCTGTCACCCGCCCCTCTCGACTCCGGATTCTTTTTCGAGAAGGGTGCCATTCTCCTGATTGTCGCACTCGCGAGCTTCGCGCTTGCGCACCTTCTGACCCGCCTCTTCGAACGCGGTCACGTGCCCGAGTATCTGAAGGCGCCTTTTTTGCTTGCCGCTCTTCTGGCCCTGTTTTTCAGCGCCAACACCCTGCTCCACGAATCCGGCCTGATCGCGGTGACGATTCTCGGCATGACGCTGGCCAATATCCACAGGGCAAGTTTCGAGGAAATCCGGCGTTTCAAGGAAACCATTACGCTGCTACTCGTATCCGGCGTTTTTCTTGTACTCACTGCGCGTCTGGACATGGCCGTTCTCGACGGAATGAGCTGGAGACATATGGCGTTCATCGTTGTGCTCATGTTTATCGTCCGCCCGCTATCGGTGATCGCAAGTTGCGTCGGAACAGAAATCACCTGGCGGGAAAGACTCCTGATCGGGTGGATCGCACCGCGCGGAATCGTCTGCGCAGCGATGGCCGGCCTCCTCGGCCCCCTTTTAACAAGCGCAGGTTTCGAAGACGGTGACAAGATCCTGCCGGTCGCCTTTGCCGTCGTCGTTGCGACCGTCGTGGTGCACAGCCTTACCATTCGGCCGCTGGCGCGGTCGCTCTCCCTGCGCGCGACCGAAGCGGGCGGAATCGTTGTCGTCGGCGTGCACCCGTGGACGATCCAGATGGCGGAAGTTCTTAAGGAACGAAGCGTTCCCGTCGTGATTGTCGACAACAACTATCATGCGCTCACCCAGGCGCGGCTCGCCGACATCCCGGTTTATTACGGCGAAATACTCTCGGAGGAAACAGAATACGCGCTGGAGCTTCACAAATATGGAACCCTGATCGCCGCCACCGATAACCCAGCCTACAACGCCCTCGTTTGCGAAAAATTCGCCTACGATTTCGGACAGGACCGTGTCTTTCTGACCAGCCCGCACGACGAACGGGAGGACAAGTCCGAATACAAGAAGATCGCTCCCGCGATCATCGGGCGTTACTGGGGGAAGAAACAC
Source organism: Alphaproteobacteria bacterium (assembly GCA_009929775.1). Classification (GTDB taxonomy): domain Bacteria; phylum Pseudomonadota; class Alphaproteobacteria; order Micavibrionales; family Micavibrionaceae; genus RZZS01. Next base: position 37,115 of record RZZS01000001.1, on the reverse strand, counting down.
CTCACGCTCGAGCGGCTGAACATCCTTGCCCTTCAGGGCTGGCGCTTCAAAGTTACCCGCGTCGGCAAGGACAAACAAACCGGAAAACTTATCCTTCCGGAAGAAAGCGAACGTCGCTACCTCATGGGTCTGATATCGAAAGGCGGCACCGTCCATTTTTCCAGCCCGCTCGGCAAAGAGACGCTTCAGCCGAAGGAGGACGACATCGTCCTCCTGTTTGACCATGTGGATACCTCACAAAGGGCGCGGGATCGAACCTGACCGCAGCGATCGTCGCCATCTCGTCCCTCGGGAAATCAAGACTCGCTTCTGTGGAATTTTTAGCCGCGCCGGCCGTTTGGACGATCGAAACGAGCGCTGCGGAAAATGCGGAAAAATGCGGCCATTCCACGAGAAAAATGCGGCCATTCCACGAAAAGCGAGGAGCTGAAGACGATGTCCATTCGACCGAACACCGAAGCCTTCGAACGAGAAGTCCTTGTGGCACCATCCGGATTCCGTGAATATGACGCCCGCTGGCTTTATCCGGAACAAATCAATCTGCGCGGCATGCAGGCCCTCGGCAAAGGGATCGGAACCATGATCCGCGAACACGGCGTCCGACCGGACATCATTGTCGGCCACGACTATCGTTCCTACAGTGCGGCGCTCAAGCAGGCGCTTGTTATCGGCCTGATTGAATCCGGTTGCCGCGTCCACGACATCGGCCTGGCGCTCTCTCCCGTTGCCTATTTTGCACAATTCGAACTCGACTGCCCGGCCGTGGCCATGGTCACGGCCAGCCACAACGAGAACGGCTGGACCGGTGTCAAAATCGGCGCCGAACGGCCGTTGACCTTCGGCCCCGATGAGATGAACGAACTGAAGGACATGGTACTTGGCAACACTTTCAAGCCGCACAGCGGCGGCTCTTATCGCTATGTCGAAGACGTGAAGGAAGCCTACATCGCCGATCTCGTCAAGGACGGTCCACTAAATCGCAAACTGAAAGTCGTCACCGCATGCGGAAACGGAACGGCCGGGATGTATGCGCCGCAGGCACTGCGCGGCATCGGCTGCGAGGTGGTCGAACTGGACTGCGAACCGGATTACCGGTTCCTGAAGGTCAACCCGAACCCGGAAGATATGACGATGCTTCATGCCATGCGCGAGAGAATCCTCGAAACCGGAGCCGACTTTGGCGTCGCATTCGATGGCGATGGCGATCGCTGCGGGGTTGTCGACGACATGGGGGAAGAACTATTCGCCGACAAGATGGGCGTCATGCTGGCGCGCTACCTGTCGAAAATTCACGGCAGCAGGCGCTTCGTCGTCGACGTCAAGTCGACCGGGCTCTACATGACCGACCCGGTTCTTCGCGAAAACAACGTGGAAACAGAATACTGGAAGACCGGCCATTCCTATATCAAGCGCCGGGTCAACGAAATCGACGCGCTCGCGGGTTTCGAAAAAAGCGGCCACTTTTTTTTCAACGAGCCAATCGGCCGGGGCTACGACGACGGCCTTCTGTCAGCCATTACAATTTGCCGGATGATGGACGATGCCGTCGGCGAGGCGCTTTCCGCCTTGCGTAAAGAACTGCCGCAAACGTGGGGTTCACCAACCATGTCGCCGTATTGCCCAGACGAGTGCAAATATGACGTCGTCGAGCGTTTCAGACTCATATACGAAGACAGGCAAGCAGCCGGGGCAAAAATTCTTAATCAGAGCATCCGCGAGATCGTTACGGTGAATGGAGCCCGGATCGTCCTTCAGGATGGAACCTGGGGCCTTGTGCGTGCGTCTTCCAACAAGCCGTGTCTTGTCGTCGTGGTCGAGAGTCCGGTATCCGAAATCGCCATGCGAGGCATGTTCCGGGAAATCGACGACACGCTTTCGACATTTCCGGAGGTCGGCGAGTATGATCAGAAACTTGGTGCTGCAGCCTGACATACTCCCGCTTTCCCCGTGCAACAACAAAAATTTTGGTGGTGTGTCAATCATGAAGAAGGTTCGTTCAGTTCTAGTGTCTGTCGTAATTGTGGGGGCGCTCACCGGCGTCGGCTATATCGTCAAGCCGAAAGCGAGCGAAATCGACGAAGCGTTTTGCAGCAAGCTCGAAATAGATGAGAATTACGAAAAGTACGGCCTTGAGCATTACCAGAATCTGATCAAGGGTAAAGATGGCTGGATTTTCCGGACCGAAAACGATTTTCGTTCCGACTTTACGATCAACGAGGAAACCACGCGCTACCTGCTCGCCGCCCAGGAGGCCTTCAGGCAGCAGGGGACCGAACTCGTCATGCTATACCCGCCAGTTCGCGGCCTGATTCACGCCACTCATGTCAAGGACGAGGACCTCGAAAAATATGGCATGACGGATGTCGATGCCGTCTGGTCCAATTACGAACAGACGATTCAGAACCTCCGCAGCGCAGGCGTAAACATCGTCGGCCTTAGCCGGGATGACGCAGGCGACAATTACTTCTACAAGCGCAATCACCACTGGACCGCTGACGGAGCAAAGAGGACAGCCGAAAAGATCGCGCAAACCGTAAGGCAACTTCCGGTGTACGAACAACTTCAGAGAGAGAAGTTTCGAACCGTGGGAAAAGGAGCCGACGAAATCGAGAGCACCTTTGAGAAAGCCTTTCGAAAAATGTGTGACACGACGCTACCGAAGGAAGAAGCACGCATTTTTACCACCATTCGCCAGTACGACGCCGTCGGCGAGGAAGAGCTTCTCGGTGACAGTACCCGGCCGGAAGTGGTTCTGCTCGGCACGTCCAACAGCGTCAACGAAACGGCGAAAGCGAACTTCGACGGATTCCTCAAGGACGAGCTGAAAACAGACCTCCTTAATCTCGCGGTCGTTGGCGCCGGAATCGACACATCGATCATGTCCTTCATCAATTCGGATGAGTTTCGAAACGGAAACGTCAAACTCGCGATCTGGGAAATTCCCGGATATTACGATCTGAACGTAATGGATGACCGCCTTTTTCGCCAGATCATCCCGGCCGCCTACGGCGCGTGCCCTGAGAACGCCCTCGCGAAAAAGAAATTCGATCTCGAAAAAGGCCGGATGACCCTTTTTGACTTCCCGAGTGGAGATGAGATCGCACAAAAATCCGAACAGGATGAGAAGCAGGGCGCGAAAACAGAGCCCGCCTCTTTCGAGCCAGCCAGCCTCGAAGGCGGACTACCATATATGCATTTCACATTCACGGAGCCGGTGAAAAAGCCGTTTCGTCTTCGCTTCCACTTCACGGATGACGATGTAAAACTGCAGCGTTTCGACCGCGACGAACGCTACCCGGACGACCGCGACTTCTATGCCCTGTTCCCTGTTGGCAAAGACCTCTCCCAACTCTCGGAAATTGCGGCAGAGTTTCCGGAAAAACCGAAAGCCGGGTCCATGGACGTCGAAATATGCGCTCTCCCGGACAGCAGCAGGCTAGAGGTCAACTGACGGGCAGCCAAAGCCTCGGCCGGGGCCCGGGGAATATTCTTCCCCTGAGCGGACAATTCGGCTACCGCGATGTTTCTTCCTTGACGATATCGCGGGTCTTCCAGATGGAATAGGCAAACCCCATCGCGAGAAGCCCCAGCGTTACCCCTAGCGAGATCGACGGCGGAAATTTTTCGAGCCCGAGAAAATCGGCGATGAAAATCTTCGAACCGATAAAAACCAGCACGGCCGACAAGGCGTATTTGAGGTAGGCGAATCGCGCCAGCATCGCCGAAAGGGCAAAGAAGAGCGCCCGCAGACCCAAAATAGCGAACACGTTGCTGGTGTAGACGATATAGGGGTCTGTCGTGATGGCAAATATGGCGGGAACCGAGTCGACCGCAAAGATTACGTCCGCGATTTCGATCATGCACAGGGCGACAAGCAGCGGCGTGACATAGGTGACGATTTTGCCCGAATCGGGATCGGTCTGCCTGACAATGAAATGCTCGCCGTGCAACTGATCGGTCGTCCGGAAATGCTTCTTCATGAAGCGCAAAACCGGGTTTTCCGCGATGTCGGGCTCTTCGTCCGAAGCAAAAAGCATCTTGATCCCGGTGAAAATCAGGAAGGCCGCAAAGATGTAGAGCACCCACTCAAACTGGTGGACGATCGCCGCCCCGAGGCCGATCATCACACCGCGCAGGATCAGAACCCCGAGAATGCCGTAGAAAAGAACCCTGTGCTGATAAAGGCGCGGGATCGCGAAATAGGAGAAAATCATCGCGATGACGAAAATGTTATCCATCGACAGAGACTTCTCGACCACGAAACCCGTCAGATAGAGCATCGCGTTCTCCTGCCCCTGCGCCCACCAGACGTAAAGACTGAACAGCAGGCCGACTGTCACATAAAAGGCCGACAGCAGGAGACTTTCCTTTATTCCGATCTCCTTGCTCTTTCGGTGAAAGAGGCCCAGGTCCAGAGCAAGAAGAACGACGACCACCGCGAAGAAAACGAGCCACATCCACAGGGCTTTTCCCATAACGGTGGCGGTGAGAGCGGCAAGAAGGATTTCCATCAGAACTCACATTTACGGTTAGGCCTCCAGCATACCCGGAGGCGGAATGAAGCGCTATTTTTTCACAGAGCCGGGCCGCTGGCAAAAGGAAATGTAACGCGGCACGGGGATCGCTTGAAAAAACAAACCGTTGCTGCGAGTGTTTATAAGTTACTGATGAAAAAACAACTATGTCATTCCGAGCGAATGCGAGGAATCTTGTCGCTATCCACAGTATGAAGATCCCTCCGCTTCCGCCTGCGCCCTTCGGGCTTCGGCGGACAGGTCGTGTCGGGATGACACGCTATTGGAATGTATCACATAATTCATACCACACTGACCGCGGATCTGTTTTCAAGCGATCCCCGTGGTAACGCGGAGCAGGAAGGAAGCGCCCCTTAAAACTGGAAATACAAAAACGGCGAATAACTTTGCGCCGCGAGCTTGATGACGGCCAGCAGAAAGAAACCGACGATGGCGCTCTGAACCCACAGACTGCGTGCTTCCTTCAAGTTAAAACCCTTCGCCGCCTGCAAGGCCGGAACAGCGAAGATAAAAAGATAACCGGCGACAAGGGCCGTCACCGCCGCCCCGCCGATTTGCCAGTCGATCGCTTCGCTCAGTCCGCCAATCCCTTTCAGGCCGAACATCGCCGAATAAAAGTTGAACGCGTAACCGATATCCGGCGACCGGAAGAGAACCCAGCCGATCAGGACGATCAGAAACGTGGCCGACATGGCGGCGAGACTCCTGAGGGACCGGTAATAGTCGGGCACGCTCGACGCCGTTACTCCGAGCGCTCGCTCGATCGCGAGCACGCCGCCATGCCAGGCGCCCCAGGCCACAAACGTCCAGTTCGCCCCGTGCCACAGGCCGCCGAGCACCATCGTCAGGAACAGATTCACATAGGTCCGCACGGTCCCCTTGCGATTGCCGCCGAGCGGAATATAGAGATAGTCCCGCAGCCACGCGGACAGGGAGATATGCCAGCGCCGCCAGAACTCGGTGATCGAACGGCTGATATAGGGAAAATTGAAGTTCTCGACAAATCGGAATCCCATCATCATGCCGAGCCCGATCGCCATGTCCGAATATCCCGAAAAGTCGAAATAGAGCTGAACGGCGTAAGCGAGAATGCCAAGCCAGGCATCAGCCATGGTCGGATCCTCAAGAGCAAAGGTCTTGTCAACAAGCGTGGCGACCGTATCGGCGATCAAGACCTTCTTCGCAAACCCGACCATGAAACGGTACGCCCCGCGCGAAAACAGCGCCATGGAATGGCGGCGACTCTCGAACTGCTGCGCGAGATCCTTGTAGCGCAGAACCGGCCCGGCGATGAGCTGCGGGAAGAGCGAGATAAAAGCCGCGAAATCAACAAAGCGGCGAGGCGCCGGCGCATCCTTGCGGTGCAGGTCGATCAGATAACTGATCGACTGGAAAATATAAAAAGAAATGCCGATCGGCAGAATGAACCGCAGCGCCTCGATGGTGTTCGCTCCGGATTGCTCGAGAATCTCGTTGATGCTCTCGACGCCGAAATTGAAATATTTGAAGATGCCGAGAACCAGCAGATCCCCGGCCACACCGAGTTGCATCCATCGCGTGCCGCGCCCGGTATCGATGTTGGCGAGAACGCGCTGGCCGATCCAGTAGTTCCACAGGGTCGTCCCCGCGAACAGCAGCAGAAAATCCACCCTCCACCAGGCATAAAATATGTAACTGCCGACGAGGATCGCGACATTTTTCCATCGATAGGGGGTAAGATAGTAAAAAGCGAGAAAGACGGGGAGGAACAGGAAGAGAAATATCAGTGACGAGAAGACCATGGTTCGGCTGTCTTTCTTGCTGCGCCCCCTCTCCCGGGAAGGGAGAGGGGGAGTTCACGCGTCCTCGATCCCTGGTCCTTACCGCGTCGTATTGGTCGCCGCGCGCACCCACTTGATTTCCCGATTGGGAAAAACGAACGCCGTGTAGGATTCCGAGCGCTCGAGCGCAACCGACCCGATGTCCTTGAGCTGGCTGTCCTGATCGAAGACGGCAATCGCGACCTTGACCGGGTTGATCTCTCGCGCGGCGTTGCCGCCCTGTTCGACATTCTCGATGATCGTAATATTGCCATCGCTCGTCTTCAGCGAAGCGCTTTCCGCCGGGCTGTAGTTGTACAGGTTCACTTGCGCCTTGGCGCGATTGTCGCTGGTCTCGTCCTGATGCAGCGAAAGCCGGGTACCGTCATGCAAGACCACTGTATAGAAGTTTCCGGCTTCGACGTCGAAACTCTGCTTTGCTTCACCGATCTGCAGCGTCGCCGTCCCGCCGGGAACCACGAAATACGGGGAGATTTCCTGATAATCGAGATAGTCATAGGTTTTGCCGTTGGCGACCGCTTTCTCGGACCCGTCCATCGGCGTCGCGTTCGCATAGCGCACAAAGGCCGACCCTTCCGGAGCGACCGGATCGTAGAGACCGGCGTCGGCATTGGCGTTGGCCATCGCGCCGACCGGCGCCATGACGGCAAAAACCAGAAAGCTCACCGCGACAAATATTTTCATAGCGCTCCTCCAAAAAAAATCCGGCTGGATCGATGTTCCGTTTCCGATGCTGACAACGGGCCGCTAGCGGAATTTGTTCCCGATCTCGTGCCATAAATCGCCGAGCATGTTCCCGCCCGCGCCGGAAAGCTTGCAGACCTCGATGCGGGCCTCCATCCCGACCATGCCGGCCGGAACGCGCATGACCACCTTGTCGAGGTCGCCGCTCTTCCGGTCGTCCAGCCGCAGATAAAAATCGCCGTCATGCGGATACTGTTCGACGCGCCGGAACTTGTAGTAGTCACGGTCGCGCGAGTCGTAACGCAGATCGAGCGCCCACCAGTCCCTGACCGGTTCCTCGAACCGAACATGAACGTAATAGCCGCCGCCTGATATTCTCTCCTCCCGGGCGAGACGATTGAGCGCGATGACCGACTTGTCGTCCAGATGAACGGCCTCGCGGACGACCGCGCTTTCTCCGCAGGAACCGTATATTGCAGGCAGCGCCTCGCGGAATATCCCGGTCTGGTTCGAAATGTCGTAGTAGATCGGCACTTCCCATATCGCAATCGTCGCGGGGTGCTCCTTGTAGTAATCGGAATTGAGATACGAGATCAGCGCCGTATCGAGACCGCCCCCTGACACGGACATGTTGACGAGATCCGCACCGAGCGCCTCGCGCAACGCCCCTTCGAAGTTGGCGTACGAGGGCACCATCGTACTGTTGGAGGTACCGAGAAGGACGATCCGGGGTATCTCGGGTTCCCCGAACAACGCATCCTCGCCGCTTGTCGCATTCACCGGCTCGGTGATCCTGACCGTGACCGTTTCAGGCGGCTGCCCGGTGCCGCAGAGCTTGCGGAATACTTTTTTCGAAACGCCGTCAAACGCGACCTCACCCGCCTCGACGGTTCTGTACTCCTTGCGCGGAACATCCTGGAAATCCGGCAACGTCTTTACGAACGCTGCCAGTTGCTCCGCGGCGTTGCGCGCACCCTCGCTGTTCCAGTGATGGTCTCGCTTGTAATAGAACGGTTCGCCCTCCGCCGGAGGCTTCAGGGCGAACGTATCCACCCCCGCCTCGCGAATCTGCCCGATCGCGGCGCGGTAGTCCGCCCAGACGCCGTCGATATCAGTGAAACCGTATTTCAGCCTCTCTTCGTCCCGAACATTCCGGTAATGGATCATGCCCCGGGTGGGAAGGACGAGCATAACGAGATTAATCCCCTTTTCCTCAAACGCCTTGTTGAGAGCGCGAATGTTCTCGACGCCGCGCTTTGAAAGCCGGAGACTTGTCATCAGATCGGTTTCCGTGCGGAAGATCCAGCCGTCCGTTCCCGGAATGAGCATTTTGTAGCTCTCGAAGCCGTTCCGGTCGTAACGCGCTTCGTCTTCGATCGCCGGACAGAAGATCGCACGAATGTCCTCCGCACTTTCTTGAGGCGTGTCGTTCATCGCGCGCGCCGGAGGCACACAGACCAGCATCAAGAGACAAAGGAAGCACCCTGTGATGGCTTTTCCGTTCGGCATTGTCCTCTCGTTCTCCTCTGATGTTTACTCAGATTCCCTGTTCGTAGGAAACCGGGATGGTGCGTTCCGGAATCTCCCAGATCACCAGTTTCGGGGGAGTCGACTGAAAAGCCTCATCGGCGAGGTACTTCTGCATCGTCACAAAAGGCCCCTGCCCCTCCTCGGCGGCGTTCAGGACATCGGCTTGGAGCTCCTCCTTGAGGAATCCGGCAAAGTTCCACAACGGATTTGCGCTGTAGCTGGTTCCGACCAGCGCCACGGGAATCTCGGCGTCGCCGAACAGCGCGCCTTCAAGATCGCCTTCCGCCGTACCGCCTTTCCGGACCTCGCGGGTTTCCATGACGGCGAGCCTGTCCGGTCTGGGCCCGATCTCATCGGCAAGAGGTCCCAGCGCGATATAACGGAGCAAGTCCCCGTCATGAAGAATGGTCTCCTTGCGGACGGTCCGGAAGGCCGTCGTCCGTCCAGGATCGAGATCGCCGAACCGGCGCTCGACAACCGAAGCGATCCGTACCGCCGCCAGCCGGGCGCCATCCGGCGTCCAGTGCGTGTCGGTCCGCAGGAAAAGGTCGCTCTCGTCCTTGTGACGCCGCATCGCCGTCAACAGATCGACGACCACGAATCCGCGGGATTCAAGTTCGCGCAGGAACCGGCCGTACTCGTCCTTCTTGTAGGACGGATAATGGTAATCGCCCAGCCGGTCCCCGTAGACTCGCGCCTTTGCGGGCAGCAACGCGATGACCAGCGCGCTGCCATGTTCGGCAAGCACGGACCGGACATCCTCGATATAGGCGACCTTCCGTCGGAATTCGGCCTTTGCATCAGGAAAGTAGTCGAACTCTTCCGTTGTGAAGAGCCAGTCGTTCGCGCCGACCAGAACACCCTCGCGCCCGTCCCGGTAAAGCGTATAGTTCAGCGCATCCCAGATATTGATGCTGGGCTCATGGATGCTCACAGCCTTGTTGAATTCCTGCTCGTAGGCGCTCGCCCATTGACCCGTAATAATTTTTTCCGGACCCGCGGCCACGGCGTCGCCGCGAGTCTGCCAGACGTCGAAAACCGCTGATACGACGGCGAAAATCAGGAAAGCAATCATGACATAGCCGGAAAACTTCTCCCGAAACATACGCTTCACTCCTCTTCATTTCGGCTTTCGGCCCGGGAACTACGCCTCACAAACGCGCGTTGTGGCCGTGGAGTTCGAAATTTTCTGCATGCTCTGAAAGACGACAACGCGGCCCCCTCACATCGACAACGCACAACCGGGTAAGGAGAAACAAGTAATGAAAGTCAGCGTCATGGGTATCGGCTATGTCGGCGCGACCGCAACAGCCTGTCTTGCCGAACAGGGGCATGACGTGATTGCGGTCGACATCTCGCCCGTCAAGGTCACGTGCATCAACGAAGGCCGCTCGCCCATCGTCGAAACCCGGCTTCCCGAACTGATGAAAAAAGGGTACGACGCGGGTCGCATCCGCGCGACGCAGGATTACGAAGACGCGATCATGAATACCGAGATATCCCTTATCTGCGTCGGCACGCCGAGCCGCCCGGACGGTTCTCTGAATCTGCAATATATCGAAGACATCTGCGCCCGGATCGGCGAACAGCTCAAAAAGAAAGATGGGTTCCACACGGTCGTCAATCGCAGCACCGTCGTCCCCGGCACGTTGCGAAACGTCATCCAGCCGATCATCGAAGAACATTCCGGCAAGAAGGCCGGCGTCGGTTTCGGCCTTGGCAACAACCCGGAATTCCTGCGCGAGAGTACCGCCGTCGAGGACTATTTCCACCCGACCCAGATCGTCATCGGCGCGATCGACGAACGCTCCGCCGATACCATTGCCGGACTGTACGAAGGCATTGAAGCCCCGATGACCATCACCGATGTCGGTGTCGCCGAAGGCGTAAAGTATGTATCGAACGCATGGCGTGCCACCAAGGTCGGTTTCGCCAACGAGATGGGAAACATGTTGAAGCGCCATGGCGTCGACAGCCACAAGGTCATGGATATCTTTTTCCTCGACGACAAGATCAATCTCGGCAAAAGCTTCCTGATGCCGGGATTTTCGTTCGGCGGTTCCTGCCTTCCCAAAGATATACGGGCCCTGCGGGCAAGCGCCAACGACATGGGTCTTCCAACCCCGGTGTTCGACGCGCTTCTCCGCGCAAACGAGTTGCAGGTTCTGCACGCGCTCGACATGATCCGCAACACTGGCAAGAAACGAGTCGCCCTGCTCGGCCTGTCTTTCAAGCCCGGCACGGACGACCTGCGCGAAAGCCCGCTCGTCGCTCTCGCCGAGCTGCTTATCAAGGAGGGGTACACGCTCAAGATATACGACCCGTGCGTCTATGAAGCCGCCCACATGGACGGCGCGAACCGCGAATACATCGAGAAGGGCATCCCGCACATATCGGGATGCATCGTGCCGACACCCGAGGATATTCTGAACAACGGCTCGGAGGTTTTCGTGCTCGGAAACGGCACGAAGGAATTCGCGGGGATCCTCAACCGGACGAAAGAAGACATGCCGATCATCGATCTCGTCCGCCTGAACGGCGCGTACGAGAGCCGTAAAAGTTATGCGGGGATTTGCTGGTAATGAAACGGACAAACGCAAAGCGAAGAGAGAGACTATGACCGGTGTTGCCGTCTCCAACCATGCCGACCGCCTCCTTCCCAGAGGATGGATCGGCTTCTCGATCTACACGCTTTTTGTGATCGCGGCCTTTACCGCCCTGCCGGATGTCGCCCTGCAACCGGGCGCGGAGGAATTCATTCTCGTCATCGGCGTGCTTGCAATCTGGCGTTACGGATGGGCCGGTATCAATTTCATCCGGTCCTGGTGGTACCGCAAGGCCGTTTTCGTTCGCTGGCGGGCGGAAGCTGACGAGAACGTCGATGCGCTGATGCCCTCGCAGATCTATCTCCTGATTACGGGGTTCCGGATCGATGCCGAAACCATGAGCCGAACCGTTCGGGCCGCCATTGGAGAGGCCGTCGATTCCGGCGTCGAAACAACCATCGTCGCTTCGATTGTCGAACTGGGCGATGAATTCCTGTTCGAAACCCTTTTCGAGGCCTGCGACCCGCCGGACCGGGTAAAGCTCAGGATCGTACGCATCCCCGGAACCGGAAAGCGCGACGGGCTTGCGCAAGGATTTCGGGCCATATCGCGAGACATGCCAAGCCCCGACGCGGTCGTCGCGGTCATCGACGGCGATTCCGTCCTGATGCCCGGCACGCTGCGCAAATGCGTGCCGTTCTTCAAGCTTCGGCCCGATTGCGGCGCGCTCACCACCGACGAGATATGCGAAGTGCGCGGCTCGGCGCTGATGAAACACTGGCACAATCTGCGCTTCGCCCAGCGCCAGATCCTCATGGGCTCGATAGCACTCTCGAAACGGGTGATGACGCTAACGGGACGCATGTCGATGTTCCGCGCCGAAATCGTCACAAACCCCGACTTCATCAACCATATGACAAGCGACAGCCTTTCGCACTGGCGGCTCGGCGAGTTCAAATTCCTGACCGGAGACGACAAATCGTCCCTTTACTGGATCATGAAGGAAGGCTGGGAACAGATCTACGTTCCCGACGCGCTCGTCCTGACGCTTGAGGATCCACCGGCGCATAATTTCGTCGGCGCGAGCTCCCAGCTCATGTTCCGATGGTTCGGCAACATGCTGCGCACGAACGGGCGCATATTGAAGCTCGGCCCGTGGCAGATGCCGTTTTTCGTCTGGTGGGCCTTTCTCGACCAGCGCATCTCGATGTGGACGACGTTGACCGGACCCGTCTTCGCGCTGATGTTCTCGGTCGCCTACAGTCCGGTCTGGGCGGTCTATTATCTGGTCTGGGTCTCGTTTATCCGCTGGGTGCAGACCCTTATGATCCTCTCGGCCCGCGATGAAATCAGCTGGACGTATCCTTTCCTGCTTTACTACGGGCAGATTTATGGCTCCCTGCTGAAAACGTGGGTCCTGTTCCGCCTCGACGTGCAGAGCTGGACCCGCCAGAAGACAAAGCTCCGGCGCGACCTGACGAGAGGGGAGTACCTCTGGAACCGCTGGACCTCGCATGCAGTGCACGCAACCGCCCTGCTCGTCTTTGTCGCGCTGATCGGCATCCTGTCCGGCACGCTCGACCTTCCCGACTCGGCGCTGCGCATGGCAAGCGAGATAAAAATACCCCTGACCGGATAGCCGGTCAGGGGCAAGGCTTTACCACGGGTAACCCGCAAGCGATTCCGCCAGTCAGATGATTGCCGTACCGGTAAACAACAGATCGTCCACCGACGCATTTTCCACTGTGGCAAGCGTCACGGATTCCGTCCCTGCCGTAAAGCCGACCGTGACATGCGCCCCGTTCTGCGCAACGCTCAAAGCGCCGCTTTCAAGAGCCTCATCGACGCTACCATAGCCGTTGGCGGCCAGAAGTTCCGTCACATCGAACCGGTCTCCCGCCTCGAAGCCCTGGATAATGTCGCCAGCGTCGCCGATATCCATGTAACGGAACGTGTCGAATCCCGCCCCGCCATGCAACCGGTCGGCCCCGGCGCCCCCCGTGAGGACGTCGTTGCCGCCGTCGCCGCACAGGAAATCCATGCCGCCGTCCCCATAGAGAACGTCATCCGCCACGTCACCGTAGACGACGTCATCCCCGCCGCCTGCATGAATCTGGCCCCGCGCGCCTTCGATCATCGTAACCTCGTCATCCCCGTCCGAGAGAAACACGTCCCCGCCGCCGTAAAGGAAAACGTCGGTCGCATCATGGTCGAGAGCGCTGGTGTCGAGCCACTCCATGCCATCGTTGCCGAAGCTGATCGTGACCTGACCGTTATCGCTCGAACCAACGAAACCGCTACCGAGAACGACGTTGGCGCCGCCCGCGGACGCAGTGATGTCGAGATGATCGACACCCGTGAAGCCCGGAAAATCATCACTGACGAAGTTCGGGTTTCCGTTGCGAATGAGCAATGTATCGTACCCTTCCCCAAGATCGGCAACGTCTCCGGAATCCAGTTGCCCTTCCCAGGCGCTGACCCGGTCGTTGAGCGCGGTGCCAATCCGCGTCGTCGAAGAGGAGTAAATAACCTGATCGATCCCGTTCACCTCGCCTTCCTGAAGCGGCTGCGGCTTCGAAATAACCACCGGCTCCGGCGCGGGGTCGGGTTGCGGCTCAGGCTCAGGTTGGGGATCCGGATCGGAGGACGGATTTCCCGATCCGCTCGTGAGAGCTATCGTAACCGCTTCCGCATCCCAGTCGACCGTAAAGGAGCCATCGGCAAGTCTGCTGGTATCGACGACGCCGACATCGCCCGGGGAGAACGTAATCTTCAGTGTCCCGGCATCCGTTGACTTGAGGAACGCCTCATCAAGAATGATCGTCGCCCGGTCGCCCGGCGTGCTCATATCGAGATGATCGATTCCCTTGAGTCCGCCGAACTCGCTGCTGTCGAACGTGAACCGTCCGGAACGCATGAAAATCGTGTCGAACCCGGCGCCAAGATCGATCGCGTCGCCGGAATCGAGCTGCCCGCCCCACGAAAGAACGGTGTCGTCGCCGCTCGTTCCCGTGATCGTGTCGTTCGCCGAACTGGCCGAATAGGTCTCACCGGGAACCGGTGTCGGCGTCGGCTCGGGTTGTGGATCGGGCCGGGGCACAGGCGTCGGCTCCTCCGGCTGCGTCGGAGATGGCGTCACGTAATCGGGAATGCGCACCGGCTCGTTGAAGACGATGTTCGCCGCCTTGAACGACGCGTAACCGACACCTTGAAGATCGACGAGAGTCTCACCGTCGACAACGATACGAACGCCGTCCGAACGATCCTGAACGTCGACGTCGCTGAAGCGATGCGCGCTGAAACCGTTCAGAACGATAACGTCGTTGCGCGGATCGAAGTCCAGGATCGTATCGCGGCCGTCGCCGGGCTCGTAAACGAACCGGTCGCTGCCGCCACCGCCGCGCACCTCCTCGTACCCCTTGCCCGCGAAGATGATATCGTCGCCCTTGCCGCCGTAAAGTTCGTCCGTGCCGGCCTTGCCGACGAGGATCGAACCGAAATCCCAGGCATGGATGACATCGGCCTTCGCCGACCCCGTGGCAATGCCGAACAAGGTCGAGTTCTTGATATTACAGGCCGTATAGAGATCGTCGTCGGTTTCCGGGTGCTTGCTGCCCCCCGGCGAAACGATACGCCACGTATCGCCGCTCGAACCGCTGTCATAGACGCAGCGCTCGACCACGACATTGTTTCCGTAGTCCGCCCCGCCGTGATAGTTGATATCCCGGTTGGTGTTGAGGACATGGACGCTGTTGCCCGTCTCGGCGTGCCAGCTCGAAAAAACCACCGCGTGGCGTACGTTGAGAATTTCCATGTTTTCGAAGACGCCGTTATGGGTCTCGGTGATCTGCAGACCGTATCCGTCGCCGGTCGGCCCCTTGTTGTGCGCGCCATCGGAGAAATAGCCGTCGATATGCGGGCTTAACGACGTGCGAAATTCAATGTGGTGCCCCGGCGCGTTGACGACCGCCACGTCCCTGAGTTCGGCCCCCACCGTCCCCTGAAAATACATGGCGATGGAGCCTTCGTAGTCCGGCTCGCCGCTGCTGAAATCGTCCCAGTCCGCCTTCGGCAGGTCGTACGAAACACGGATGCCTTCCACACGGATATTGTGGAGCGCGTTCACCTTCGTGACATGGGTGATATTGGAGTCCATGTCGTGAAGGACCGGCGTCTCGAGAGTCACTTTGTTGCCATTGATCGACTTAATCTGCGCGAGCGTTTCGTGCTGCGGCAGTTTGTCCTGATAACTTGTGCCGATCACATGCTCCCAGCCCTGCTCCCTGAGAAAGGCATCCGTGTTTTCCTGCTGGATGTTGATCATATCCCCCGGCTTCAGGCCGGAGACATTGTCCAGCGCAATTGTGTAAGCCCCTTTCTTCGCGCCCGCGGTCATCGTGCCGGAATAGCGGGAGTCGTCGCTTCCGACAAAGCTCATCGCGTCGTCCGACGTCCCCGGAAAATCGAACAGGAAGGTGGTCTTTTCGCTGCCCGCCCCTTTCAGGGTTATATCGCCGCGCGTAACGGAAAGCTGGTCCGTGAAGACATGCGTTCCCGCCGCGAAAACAAGCGTGCTTCCGGGGGAAGAGGCACCGATGACGTCCTGAACGTCGTCAACGGAAGCGCCGATGGCGATGGAATAGGTATTGGTCGATGCATCGAATGCAACGTATCTGGAGTTGGTGGCCATTTAAAGAACTACCCCGCTTGGTTTGATTGAACGCGTAGCGGAGGAGCGTCTCAGGATTTTTTATCGCTTATGGTTTCAGGATACGGCGAGCGGCAGCCGAAATGCAAATCTTCTCGCAAGCAGGGCGGACGCTGTTGTGGATAGGTGCAAAAACGGCTGAAACATCGGCCCCTTATACTTTCCGGGCCTTTACGCACAGGCCGGGGCAGTTACATTTTAGAGCCATACGCGAAAGGTACGGCCCGGGGCGGGACGCGCCGGACGGTTACGTTGCGGTCAGGCGACCACAAGAGTCCCGGCGGTTTCCAGCGCAGCTTCGTCGGTCAGGCCGGTGACGCCGGTCAGCGTCGCGTAGACGACAAAGTTATCCGCGCCGCCATCCACGTCGATGGCGAGCGTTGAGTTGGTGCCGTCGTCGGTAATCTCGACAAAATCGGTGAGAGTTTCAGTTAACGGATCATACGCCGTGAGAAGGTCAGAGATATCAATGCGTTCACCGTCTGCCAAGGTGAAGTCATTGATATAATCGAAGGTTCCCGATCCGTCGGTCTGGAGAAAGCCGAATATATCCGCTCCACTCCCTCCGTATAGATAATCCTGTCCGGCGCCGCCAAACAGAATGTCGTCACCCTCCTGACCAAATAAGCCGCCATAGAAAACGCCACCGACCGGATGGTTCACGCTCTTATCGTCCCCATCTTCGCCATAGAGAACGTCATTCCCAAGCCCACCCTCCAGACGATCTGAGCCTGTTCCGCCGTAAGCGACATCACTGCCGGAGCCTCCATAAACTTTGTCGAAATCTGCGTTGCCGAAAAAGGTATCGTCCCCATCTTCGCCATAAAGCGTATCGTCCCCATCTCCGCCATGCAGATCGTCGTTACCGATTTGACCGTTCAGAATGTCGTTTCCGGCGTCCCCCCATATTTGATCAATTCCGTTGCCTCCATAGGCACGGTCGATCCCGTCCCCACCGTAAATGAAATCATCACCGTCATAGCCATAGAGCCAGTCGTCGCCGCCGCGGCCGTAGATGTAGTCTGTGTTCAGATCTACACCAGCCTGACCACCCGATATCCGGTTGGCACTGCTATCGCCGTAGAGAGAATCGGTAAATGCGCTTCCCGTAATGTTCTCGACGTTGATAATCGTGGCTGTCACATTGTTCGAGTCGGTTGCTGTGCCCAAGACAAGATCAACCGTCACGGCTACGGATGAATCCCGCCACAAAATGACATCGACGCCCTCACCGCCGTCGAAGTGACCGGTGCCGCCATAGCCTCGCATATTGTCGTTCCCGGCATCGCCGCAAAGTGAATCACCCGAACCTCCAAGGAGAAAGTCGTCGCCGTCGCCGCCATAATAGGTGTCGATGCCGCTACCTCCACGAAGATCATCGTTTCCGCCGCCGCCGTATAAAAGGTTGTTTCCATCTCCAGAGTGAAGAAAGTCATTTCCGGAACCGCCATACAGCGTGTCGTTGCCTTCTCGGGCATAGACCGTATCGTTACCATCGCCGCCATCGAGGATGTTTGCGCCATTGCTCCCGGTGATCGTGTCAGCGAACGCGCTTCCTGCAATGTTCTCGATGCTACTGTAAACGTCAACGCCGCCTTGCCCGTCGTTGCTTGCGGTTCCGGCATGAAGGCTTGCGACAATGCCCGAGGTAGCGTCGCTGTAATCGACTGTATCACGCCCATCTCCGCCATCAAGGATATCATCGCCAGCGCCGCCGACGAGTGTATCATCGCCGCCATGGCCATAGATGAGATCATTGCCTGCGCCCGCATCAAGTGTTGTCCCGTTTTCATCGCCATGAATAACATCGTGTCCACCAAGCGTTGAAACATTGCCGGCATGATTGATCACGTCATTCGCAGCGGAGAAGACTGAGCCGGGCGGCGTGGTAAAATCGATATATGAAACGAGGAAATCCCCGTTTATATAATCATACAGTTCTCCAGCGCCGCCCGGGAGCAGGCCGGGAATTCTCGATGTCCCGTCCGGCTTGATCGCGTCCAGTACATCTATGTAATTATCGTTGTCGAACTTGATCCTGACTGTGTGCGCATCGAGCGCAGGCTCGTGCGCCTGCGCCTGAAGCGTATAGCTGCGTCCTTCCGTGTTGAGGATAATCCAGTCATAGTTATCGACCCCGCCCTGCGTGATCGAAAAGACGCCATCACCATAGGTGTAGACATACTTGTCGCCTCCGGAGGCGCTGCCATACGCAACATCGTTCCCCTTTCCGCCCTCGATGATGGCCGGCACATTTCCGGCGCGCAATACGTCATCACCGTTGCCGCCATTCAGGTAAAAGCTATCGGCATAGTAGCCCGCAGGAATGGCTGCCAGGTCAACATATCCGGCCTGCAGATTGTCGTCGCCAGTCTCGCCGAACAACGAGTCGTCTACGCGCCAGTTGAAGAAGTTATTCGGCTCCCAGTAAACGCCTGATCCATCGCCTGTATGCAGAGCGTCGTTTCCGGCACCGCCCCAGATTGTGTCGATTCCGGCGCCGCCGCGGATTTCGTTATCCCCGGCACTTCCTGTAAGTTCATCGGAGTAATCAGAGCCAGTGACGTTTTCAATATTTGCGAGACTATCGCTTCCTTCGCCGATGGCGAACCCTGAGGACAGATTTACTTCCATTCCGGAAGCGGCGTTGCTGAAGTCGACCACATCGACACCATCGCCGCCGTCCAGCGTATCGTCGCCTATGCCACCCTTGAGGTAATCGTCTCCGGCTCCGCCGGTGAGACTGTCGTCGCCAGCGCCACCGTCGATAAAGTCATTCCCATCAAGGCCGCTGATTGTATCCGCGCCATCAAAGCCATAGATGCGGTCGTCCGCGACCGTGCCTGTGAGGGCGGTGTCGTCAGCCGCCGTGCCCTGAACGAGGTTCAGGTTATCGACGATAAGGTTGCCGCTCGCGATAAGCGCGGCTTCGTCGGTCAGGCCGGTGATCCCCGCGAGATTTGCGATCACGGTAAAGTTACCGGTACCACTCTGGTCGACGGACAGCAGGCTGTCCGAGACGGCACCGGCAATCTGAACAAAGTTGGCGATATTGTCAGTCAGCGGATTGAACGACCCCGACAGGATGTCGGAGAGATCAATAACGTCCCCGTCCGCCAAGCTGAAATCCTGAATCCAGTCTGCGGCATCGAATGCCGTTGCCGCTTCAAAGACAAACGTATCGGCACCGAGACCTCCGGTCAGGATATTCGCGCCGGCATTGCCATACAGGGAGTCATCTCCGTCTCCGGCGCTGATCGTGTCGTTCCCGTTCCAGCCATAGATGACATCGTTTCCTTCAAGGCCGCTGATCGTGTTATCGCTGTGGTTGCCATGGAGGACGTCCGGGTTTTCCGTTCCGACCCGATTCAGACCGCCATAGATGAAGTTATAAATGCCCGCTTTGGTTAGCGTGATACCGTCCGGGAAGACAAAATTCTCAATTTCCCGAATTGAACTCTCGTAATGGCGGTATATTTTGAGCGTCTCTGGCGATGAGAGATTGGTAAAAATGATATCGTTCCCGGATCGCGCGACCGAGAGATCGCTCAGATTCAAATCGACGAAGGTGACCGTGTCGTTTTCGCCCGTGTAATCCCGGACGGTGTCGTTTCCGTCTCCGGCACCCCAAAAGTACTGGTCGTTGCCTCTATCGCCCTGCAACTCGTCGTCGCCGGTACTTCTTCCAAAGATATCGTCCCCCGGAAATCCCTTTGTAACTTCACTGTTGTTATCAATCGTGTTTCTGGCGATATATTCGACTTCCAGTTGTTTCATGGTTAAAGCGACATCGTCGAATTCAAAGCTCTCGATCTGCCTTTCTTCGTCATAACCGTATTGCTCGAAAATCCGGATTTCTTCGTTCGTATTTTTATTCCGGAAGATCAGGTCGTATGAGTCATACTGTCCGGCGCGCAGGATATCGACGTCCGCCAGATTTATGCCCTCAAAAACCAGAGTATCGTTGGCACCGGTCCATTCGTAAATTGTGTCGTTGCCCGCTCCGGAAGCCCAACAGTACACATCGCTTCCCTCTGAGCCATGGAGCGCATCATTACCCGCACCGCTCAAAAATGTATCGTCACCGCCATTGCCGTAAAGCAGGTCATTTCCGGCACTGCCCGGGAAAATTTCGCCTGCGCCGAACCCCTGGACATAGTCGTCACCGGATGTAGTGTTCTTCAGAATGTATTGCAGTTCAAGTTCCTGATCTGTCCAGATAGCGCCGTCCGCGAAGACGAAATTATCGATCTCGTATGCCTCGTCGTGAAACTGATCGACAACCGTAAACGTTTCCGACGTGGCCAGATTGGTGATCTGGAGGTTCCTGTATGTCGGATTGCCGTAGCTGGTTCCGGTTCGCTCCAGATTTATGTCCGCCGCGTTCAGGCTGTCGAGAACCAGCGTGTCGTCACCCCAGTACTCCAGAACGATATCGTTTCCGGCTCCCACACCCCAGTGATAGATGTCATGGCCTTCCCGTCCCTGTATCTGGTCGTTTCCCGCGCTGGCGAGGAAGATGTCGTCCGCGGCGAATCCGCGAACGAAGTCATCGCCGGATGTGGTGTGCTGCAGAATGTATTGCAGTTCAAGTTCCCGTTGCGTCCAGGCCGTATCGGCGAAGACAAAGTTCTCTATTTCTTCGTAATCGCCGCTGGTGAACTGGTCGATAACCGTGAGCGTCTCGGCCGTGGAGACGTTGGTGATCTGCAGGTTTCTGTATGTGGGATTGCCATAGCTGGTTCCGGTTCGCTCCAGTGCCACATCGGCAGAAGAAAGCCCTTCGAAAACAATACAATCCCCCCTGGAATCGGAGAATTCGTATATGGTGTCGTTGTCGGCTCCCGCCTCCCAGTGATAGGTGTCATTCCCGGTACTGCCTTCCATGCGATCCGCGCCGAACCCCGCGAGAAACGTATCGTTGCCCGATCCGCCGTAGATCTGGTCGTTGCCGTCGTCTCCGGAGAGAGTGTCGTTTCCGGCCTCGCCGTAAAGAACATCCATGCCGACTCCACCTTGGAGCGTATCGTTGCCATAGCCGCCATAGAGTGTGTCGTCCCCGCCTGCGCCAAGCAGGATATCGTCCCCGTTCTCGCCATAGAGATGATCGCTTTGGAAATCGCCGATGAGGGCATCGTATCCGTCACCGCCATAGAATTTCGCCGCCGCTCCGAACGCCTCGATCGTGTCGTTGCCGTCATAGCCGTAAGCGAGCAGGGTCTGGGCGCCCGTTCCGATCAGTTCCATGCGGTCGAACCCGTCGGTACCGTTGAATTTCTGGGTGATGAGCGCCGCGAGGTCGATTTCGGAATTGTCGTACAGGAATTTGATCTTTTCGATCTCGCGCCCCGCCCCGTACCCGTCGATGGTGACCGTTTCGCCTGAGGGGAGAAAAATCATGAGATCGTCACCCATGCGGAACAGATCGCCGTTCGCCTCAAACGCGGCTTTCGTCAAGCCGGTCGAGGCCATGATGTGCAACTCGTCATATCCGCCCGAGACCTCCTCGACGATCGTATCGTTCCCGCTTTCATAGAGATACACCTCGTCCCCCGATCCGCCGATCAGGAAATCGTCGCCCGTTCCGCCCTCGAGGATATCGTCTCCATCCCCGCCAACGAGTTTGTCGTGACCGTCGAGGCCCCGGATCGTATCGTTGCCGTCGTAACCGACGAGTTCGTTGCTGATATTGCCGCCCGCTCTGTCATCGACCATGACGTCGTCGCCGTTCGTGCCGCCGGTGTAGTTATCGTAATAAACCTCGAATGAGCCCCAGTCGTCGGCGCTCTCGTAAATCGAACCGAGCGTCGCCGTCATCAGGTTCGTCACGTCCTGCCAGTCCGAAATCCCCTGCACCCCGCCGGCCTGCACAGCGGCGTCCAGCGCCGCAACATCACCGGCGGTCAAATTCGAAAGTCCCTTCGTATAGCCGAGAAGCTGCGCGAATTGCGCCCACACCGCGCCCGGGTCGGCCGCACCTGCGGCGACGGCCGCCACGGCATCGATCCCGCTTTGCAGGAGAGCGAGATCCCCGCCCGTCTCGCCCCGGTAGAGGTCGTAGGACGGCGCGTCGAAGATCGCCGTGCCGTCCGCCTGCGTAAGAAGCTGGATCGTCTGGAACGTCAGGAGCACGTCGTAGGCGGCTTCGACAAAGGCCCCCACTTCCGGCAGGGGGTTCGGGCTTCCGTACTGCGTCACCGGCATGCCGATGAATTTCTCGTAGTAGGCGATGTGCTGCCCGTCCACGTTCTCCCCGCGCCCGGACGGATCAACGGCCTCGATCCCCGCCCAGCGGAAGAGCAGCCCCTCGACGTCCGCCTTGACGGACGCCCAGTCCGACAGCGCGTCCGCAAGCGTCAGCGTCGAGGAAAGATCCATCAACCTCGCCATCACGCTATCCGGGTCGGTTTCGTCGTTGTCCAGCGAGGCCGCGATGTGGAGGTCCTTGAGGGCGCCGTAGCCCCGCAGGGTCGGCAGGAAGGCTGTGCGGATATCAAACGTGTAATCTTCGACGTTGCGGGTCATAACCGTGTCGTGGCGGAACCACGCGTCCACGATCGCGCGTTCCGTCCCGTCGGCCAGCGTGTACGTGCCTGCGTGCGTGATGTCGTTCCCCGCGATCTCCACCTTGGCAAGCCGCGTGGATTTAAGCGAGATCGAGGCGATATTGTAATCGGCAAGGCTGTGCAGCTCGTTCGCCTGGCTGATGCCGTCGCTGTTAAGGTCCGTCCAGACGAGGAGATCGCCGAAAACGGCGTCACTTGCATCGATAACCTTATCGCCATTGAGATCGTGCACGGCGAGCATTTTAAAGCCGTCCGTATCGGCCGAGCCGAACAGTTCGGTGATATCGTCGATCGCGCCGTTCCCGTTCACATCGAGCGCCAGCAGCCCGTCGTCCGGCTCAACCCATCCGGTGCGCACGGCCTGTCAGAAGAAATGTAACGGCCCCCGGAACTCACTCCAGACGGCCACCTGAGGAGTAACAACAAAATTTCCTTGCTGCCCCCTTGGAACCCGGCGGTCTGTTTCTGCATTGAAATAGCGAAAAAACACGAAAGCGCCGCTAAAGCGCCTGGCGGACGCGACGAGCCCGAGACGAGCCATGGAAAACAGTCGAACGAATATCATACCACTCAAGAACGAGACGAAGGTCAGAGACACAATGGAAGCTCAGAGGATTACCCATGAATCGGAAGCCCAGCGTCAGCATGTGCGACTTCAGATCCCGGCAAAGGCCGAAATCGCAGGGAACGCCTATCCCGTTAAGGACATCTCTTCCGGAGGAATTCGCGTCGAAGCGGCGAAACCGGTCGTCAAAAAGAGCGGCCTCGCCGATATTCGGCTGATTTTCCCGTTCGCGGCCTTCTCCATGGACCTCTGCGTCAAAGGTCAGGCCGTCCACTTCGACAAGGACCGGAAAACGGCGGGCTTCAGGTTCACCGAGCTCGGCCAGTCCCAGATGTCGATCCTCAACCACATTATCAAGGCGACGATGGCCGGCGCCATGGTCACCGAAGGCGACGTCATCCACATCCTGTCACGCGACAATTTCGTGAACGCCCGAAACGATAACCGGGCGAAGAAGAAGCGAGGCGTCTTCTTTTTCGTCAGGCGCGCGGTCGCCATGTTGCTTATTCTCGGGCTCGGAGGCCTGGCGCTTGCCTTCGTCGCCGGGAATCTCTACGAGAACAACCGGGTGCTCAAAGCCTATGAGGGGAAAGTCGTCAGCGAAAACGTGATCGTTCGCTCCCCGGCGGAAGGCGTGTTCGAACCGCTGATCCCTCCGGGAACGACGCAGGTCGCAATGAACCAGCCGCTTGGCACGATCCGGCGCGGCGGCGGTCTTCAGAACGCCGCAGGGGTCACGCTGAAAAGCCCGTGCGACTGCTACATCGTCGAACGCTTCGTCCGGCCCGGAGAGTTCCGCGGCATGGGCGAGTCCGTCTTCAAGATGGTGCCGATTGAATCCCGTCCCTACATCTCGACGACTCTTCCCCCCGAACAGGCGCTCCGCCTTCGGCTTCAGGACGACGCCAATATTCGTATCGCGGGCGAAGGGACGTTCATTGAGGGCAATGTCGTCGGCATCGAGACCGAACAACGACTGAACGAGATGATGACAACCGTCCAGGTGCGACCGAGCGAGTTGTTGCCGATCGATGTGATCGGACGCCCCGCCTATGTGGAGTTTCTTGTCTACTAGGCGCGCGTCTCCAGCCTAAAAATCGGTCGGCGGCCGGAATTTTGAGCGGCCTTGGTCGTTCTGGAACGAGTGAACCGCAGAAAACCAGATGGTGATGACGATGAAAACGATAGTACCTGTTGTGCTCTGTGGCGGCTCCGGCACCCGGCTTTGGCCCCTGAGCCGGACGAAGACGCCCAAGCAGTTTCTGCGCCTGACGGACGAGCGAACGTTGCTTCAGAAAACCGTCTTGCGCACGCTTGGCATAACGGGAACGTCCTGCTCGAACTTCGTCACGGTAACCCTGGGCGCACTCCACGAGGAAACCCGTCGGCAGTTGGAAGAAATCTCCCCCGCTCTCACCGAACATATTCTCGGTGAACCGGAAGCGCGGAACACCGCCGCTGCGACGGCCTATGCCGCCGGTTACGTCCGCAACCATTTCGGCGGGAATGCCGTCATGTGGATTCTGCCCGCCGACCACCATATCGGCCGCGAAGACTGTCTCGGAAACGCGCTCGAGCAGGCACTCGCCGCCGCGCATGACGACCATCTCGTTACCTTCGGCATCCAGCCCACCCGCGCCGAAACCGGGTACGGCTATATCATGAAGGGGGAACCGATCGACGACAGCGGCTCGTTCAGGGTCGACAACTTCGTGGAAAAACCGCCCCGGGACATGGCCGACCGCTTCCTTGCTTCCGGCCGGTACCTGTGGAGCAGCGGCATGCACGTTTTCAAGGCATCGACGATCATCCGCAATTACATCACCCATTCCCCCGACACCATGGTTACGGTCGAACAGGCGATGTTGAGCGGCCGCACCGATCGATCCCCCTCTCCGGAAATATACCGCACCGTCCGCGAAGAACCCTTCGAGAAAGCGGTGCTCGAAAAGGCGCGGAAAGTCGCCGTCATTCCGTGCGATCCCCAGTGGTCCGATGTCGGCTCCTGGGAAAGCCTTTGGGAAATCCGCGCCAAGGACGGCAACGGCAACGCCACCGACGGAAAGGTCGTTTGCCACAACACCAGAAATTCCATGGTGCTTGCGAAGGAACGCCTCGTCATGTGCGTCGGGCTCGAGGACGTCATCATCATCGAAACGGGAGACTCCATCCTCGTGGCGGACAAAAACTGCAACGACGCCCTGAAAGCCATGATCGGCACCCTCAGGGAACAGGGACACAAGGAAACCGAGGCCTCCAACGAAGATCATCATAGCTGGGGCCGGAGCAAGGTCATCGCGGAAACCGGAAACTATTCACTGCGCGAGGTCACGATCCTTCCCGGACGCTCGTATAAAAATTTGCAGGCAGGCTCCAGCCGCGCCGGTTACTGGATCGTCGCGTCGGGCACGGCCCATTCGATCATCGACGGTCTCGCGCGGGAACTGGGCGAACAGGAGAGCGTGGCGGTCGCCTCGCACAGCGTCTACAGTTTCAGCAACGAAAGCGACGAGCCACTCCGCCTTTTCGAATACCAGTACGCCGAACGCGACGAGACCGCCGACATCGATGCCATGCCGGTCGAAATCCGCAAGGCCGCCATCCGCGCGTCCCTGTCCGCGAACTGACGAGCCGGAACGAATTTGTGTAAGCCGGAAGGGTTGAAAAGAATGAAAAAAAGAAAAACGACGAGCATGACCGGAAGAAAATGGCCGCTTGCCGCCCTCGGCGCAACCGCCCTTCTCCTGTCCGGATGCAGTACGTCCGAAATGGCCGACATGGGTTTCGCCGACATGGACACCGCGCGGCAGGCCTACAAGGACGAAGACTGGGACACGGCGCGCCGGCACTACGAGCGTCTTGCTGCTGCCGGATTCCCGCGCGCAAAGCTGGAACTCGGCAAAATGCATCTGTACGGCAAGGGCATGGAGAAAGATCCGCAAAAAGCCCTCGCGCTGTTCGAAGAGGCCGAAGGTAATGGCGAGTCCGGCGATCGACGCGCGCCAACTTACATCAGGCGGGCGCAAACCTATGTCGGCGCCGACGCCATTCGGGGCGAAGCCGAAGAGGTCAGTCCCGAGGAAGGCTTCGCGATGCTGGTCGAAAACGCCGAAGGCGGCAGCGACCGGGCCCTGTTCGAGGTCGGCTATGCCTATGAGAAAGGCCGCGGCACGCAGGTCAGCGGCTATAAGGCCGCCGAGTACTATCGCAAGGCTGGAGAAACAGGGTACGGACGGGCGGACTACCATCTCGCACGCCTCTACGAGAAAGGCGAACTGGTCCCGCAAAACATGGTGCTCGCGGTCCGGCACTACCGGAGCGCCGCGAAGAACGACTACCCCCGCGCCTACCTCAATCTCGGTCGCCTGTACGAAAAAGGCGTCGGCGTCCCTCAAAACGCCAGCCGCGCGCGCTACTACTACCACGAGGCGCAATCGAACGACATAAGCGCCGACGACGATATCGAGCGCCTCCGGAACAAAATCGCATCCGGCAGGCTCGCGTCCTGAACGAACCCATGACCACAAGACCACACCACAAAGGCAAACTTGTTATGAACAAACTCCTCCTTTCCGCCGGGTGCGCGGCCGTTGTTACGCTCACCGCGCCGCCGGTTCAGGCGCAGGACTCCGGCGGCGACTGGCGGGACAAGCTCGATTTCGACGGAAAGATCACCTTTCAGTACGTCTATGAGGACAATCCCGATCTCGGCGTCGACACGAGCGACGAAGACAGTCTCTCCGAGCAGTTGCAACTGCGCGCCGGTTACCCGTTCACGCCCGACATCTACGGGCTGATCTACGGCCGCGCACTGAACATCGAAGGGGAATCCGGCTTTGACGACGATACCGGCGAAGAAACCGCCCTCGACACCGCGTTCGTCGAGTTGCGTCAGGCATGGCTCCGGTTCGAGAATCTTGCCGGACAGGGACCGCTCAGCCTGATCGCCGGTCGCCAGCGATTTCGCGAGCCGCGGGCCCTCTGGTGGAACAGCGATTTCGACGCCGTCCGTCTCGCATGGGAGACGACGATGCTGGAAGCGTTCGTCGCCGCCGGAGAAGAACTGACCTCATGGCGGACGTCCGTCGACGACGATTTCGAGGAAGAAGACAAGGACCGCTTTCGGGCGCTCGGGGCCGTTTCGTGGCAATACCGCTACAATCACTTTCTCGAAGCGCGTTCGGTCTACGAGTACGATCATTCCGGACTTGAAACGATCGGCAGTCTGGTCGACGCCGACGACCGCGACGACGAGGACCTGCATGCCGCGTGGGTCGGAGCGCGCTCGGCCGGAACGTGGACGCCCGATGCCGAGGAAATTCGCTTTCTCTCCTACCGGCTCGACGTCATCGGCCTGGCAGGAGAAGTGGACAATCTTGCGACGACCGGCGTGACCAGCGAGGTTCGTCAGGTAACCGGACACGATACGGACGATCTGCGCGCCTGGGCCCTTGACGCCGGGATCGTCCTTGCGCCCGCGATTACGGGCGATATCGTCTTCATCGCGAATTATGCCTACGGATCGGGCGACGACGATCCGAACGACGACACCGACAACGCTTTCCGCCAGACCGATCTTGAAGGAAACCGCAGCCGGATCGGTCTTGAGCGCCAGCAGGTCCGCAACTACGGCGAGGTCCTGCGCCCGGAACTGTCGAACATCCACATTGCAAGCGCGGGCATTGCCGTGCCGTGGACGAAAAATATCGAGTCCTCGCTCACCTATTTTTACTACCGCCTCGACGAGGACACGACGAGACTGCGCTCAAGCGGAATCAGCGCCAATCTCAACGGCAACGACAAGTCGCTGGGTCAGGCGGTCGACCTTGCCACCTACATCAACCTGTTCGACCAGTTCGATGTGGAAGTTCCCTTCTTTGAGCGAGCGGATTTTCGCTTCGTAATCGGCTCCTTCTTTCCGGGCGATGCGTGGGACGTCGCTGGCGCGGATACGGAAGACAGCACCTACCGGCTCTACACCCAGCTCAATTTCCGCTTCTAGAGCATGGGATGGAAAATGTC
The DNA here is from genome assembly GCA_009929775.1 of Alphaproteobacteria bacterium. Lineage (GTDB taxonomy): Bacteria > Pseudomonadota > Alphaproteobacteria > Micavibrionales > Micavibrionaceae > RZZS01. The sequence continues at coordinate 9,139 of RZZS01000001.1, read as the reverse complement.
CTGGAAGAAGATTCCACCCGTCTGTCACGGCGCGTTTGTCCTGCTCCTCTGTGGTGTCCTTGCCGGGCTCCCCGCGCGGGCATCCGATGGTGATCGGTTGAATCTTCCCTGGGGCACCCCGAAACCCGGACCGACCCTTGTAAGCGACACAGGTTTCACCTGCCCCGCGCCCTACGCGAAAGCTCCCCAAAACCTTTACCTCCAAAGCGTTTACGACCGCTCGGACCCGAGCCGCGCCAAAATCGATGAAGAACGAAAAAGGCGCTATCGGGAAGAAACCCGGGACCTGCGACGGTTTGAAAACACCCTGCTGTCGATGACCAACGACTACCTTCGTTCCGGCCAGACCGAGTTCACCTATGCCGAATGCGCGCTCGAATGGCTTCACAGCTGGGCGGAAAAGGATGCCCTCTTGGGGAAGGCCAATTTTCTTGGCAGGGTCGTACGGCACTGGACACTGGCTTCACTGGCGTCCGCCTACGCGCAGGTCAGGGATTACGACGGCTATGCTTCCGCAAAAAAGGAAACAGTGGAGCGCTGGCTCGCGAAAGTCGCTTACACCGTCATAGACGACTACCCGGAAGACAGCGAGCGTATCAGCACGAAGAACAACCTGTCTTACTGGGCGGCATGGGCTGTCACGATTACCGGTGTCGCGATCAACGACCGGGAATTCTACGACTGGGGCATTGAACGTGCAGCCCGGGCACTCGGAGAGCAGCTTCACGGAGACGGCACGTTTCCCTACGAACTCAAACGCGGTCGCAAGGCGCTCCACTACCACATTTTCGCGGCGATTCCCCTTGTTATGATCGCCGAAACTGGCACGCGTAATGGCGACAACCTCTACGAAATCCGTGGAGGTATCCTTCACCGGCTTGTCAAACGCATCCTGTACGCCATGGAGGACACCGGCTACATGAACCAGAAGGCTGGCGCAGAACAGGAACCGGTGACCGGCCTTCACCCGAGCCATTTCACATGGATGGAGCCTTATCAGGCACGATTTCCCCGCTCCGATGTCGCCGCTCACCTGAAAGAAATTCGACCGATTTTCCTGCGGCGAACGGGCGGGGACATGACATGGCTGTATAGCGGTGAATGAGGAACCAGAAACATTTTCGCCTGTTAGGCGAAAGAACGACGATTCAACCGATGGAGACACGGAGGCAAGACGTGAAAAAATTCGCACTCGTGGCGACCGCAGCCCTGCTGACTTCTCCGGGAATTGCGGTCGCCGGAATGGACACGGGCGCGGTACCGGGCTCAATGGAGACGATGCAAACGGATCCCGGCCTGCAAACCCGGGAAACCATCGACGACCGAGGACTGGGTTATCCGCAGGAGGCGGAATTTGAAGACCAGTCGGACGCTTCCGACATAAAAGCCATGAACCGGACGGAAGTGCCGGATGCAAACGCCACCGGCCCGGAAGCGGCGCTGGAGGGCGGAGCACTGCCCGGCATGGACCAGAGCGGCTTTGACACTCAGGTGATCCGGGACGTCCAGCAGGCCCTCGACAGACGAGGCTACAATCCCGGCATAATCGACGGCATCTACGGACCGAATACGCAGGCGGCGATCGAGGATTTCCAACGTTCCTCCGGACTTTCCGTCACGGGTCGCCTAAACCAGTCGACCTTGCAGCGCCTCGGCATTCGAACCGCTACGACCGATCGGGGCAAGGCCACCAGCCCCCGGACGCAAGAAACGGGACCCTGGCATGGAAGCAAAAGAACCGGATCGGATTGACACGGAATCCCGGAAATTCGTGCCCGGTGAAAGTCACATTCCGCACGGAACAAGGACTCCCCGAGCCTGTTGGAACATTGACAAAATCCAGGAGAAAAACAGAAGGAGACACGCGATGAAAACAGCACTCTATGCCACGGCCATGACGCTGATGCTCTCGGCACCCGCAGGCGTTGCAATGGCGGAAACGGGGTCCGGCGCTCGCAATCAGGCAGGCGATGGTTCCTACCAGAGCGGCGCGCAGACCCAGCCGGGCGCACAAGGCCACACCGACATGCAAAGACGGGGTGGTACGGCACTCAATATCGGGCCGGACACGGTCCGCGAAATCCAGCAGGCGCTCAACGATCAGGGCTATGATGCAGGTGACGTGGACGGTGTATGGGGCCGAAATACTGCCCAGGCACTCCAGACCTACCAGCGGTCCGCCGGACTTAACCCGACTGGTGAACCGAACGCGCGCACCCTGCAGCAACTCGGCGTCAATGTCAGCGGCATGGGCGGGAACGCAGGTAGCGGACCGTCCGGAAATAGCGATCAGTGGCAGCAGGAGAGCCCTCAGGGCTCCGGGCAGCGACAACAGGATCAGCAGAGCGGCGACATGTAGCGTCGACGATATCCGTTTTCGTGGAAAAGGCGGGCTGAAGGCTCGCCTTTTTACTTTCCTGTCCGATGCGAAACGACTTCATCTATCTTAATGTGCATTTCACGCTTCCTTGCCGCCAACGCGAAGCTCGCATCGACCGCATTGCGGGACAATGCGACAAGATCCTGTGCATCGATCCCCGCGGCATCGACCACGGCGCGCATGTTCTCATTCATATAGCCCCCAAAATAGGCGGGGTCGTCAGAGTTGATTGTGGCCCTCAGTCCCAGTTCGAGCATCCGTTTCAAGGGATGCTCGCCCATATCCTTCACCCCGCAGAGCTTGAGGTTGCTGAGCGGACAGACAGTCAGAGCCATTCCGTCATCGACGAGACGCCGTGTGAGGGCACTGTCTTCAAGCGAACGGTTCCCATGGTCGAGCCGGTCAACCTTCAGAATATCAAGGGCCTCAACGACATATTCCGGTGGCCCCTCCTCGCCCGCATGCGCGACGACTTTGAACCCTTCCTCCCGCGCCCGGGCAAAAACGCGCTCGAATTTCGACGGCGGATGGCCCTTCTCCGAACTGTCCAGCCCGACGCCTGAAATTCGATCCTTGTATGGCAAAGCCTGCTCCAGCGTCCGGAACGCATCCTCCTCGCTCAAATGACGCAAAAAACACATAATAAGGCGCGAAGTAACCCCGTGCCGCGCCTCACCGTCCTTGAGCGCACGTGTTATGCCGTCCAGAACCGTTTCAAAGGCAACGCCCCGGGCTGTATGCCCCTGCGGATCGAAAAAGATCTCCGCGTGCATAACGTTCTGACCCGCGACCTTTTCGAGATATGCCCAGGTGAGGTCATAAAAGTCCGCTTCAGTCTGCAGGACCGCCATTCCCTGATAATAAATATCGAGGAAATCCTGCAGATTGCCGAAATCGTAAGCGGCGCGCACTTCCTGAACGCTCTCGAACGGAATATCGATTTTGTTGCGCCGCGCGAAAGCAAACATCTGCTCGGGCTCAAGACTTCCCTCGATGTGAAGGTGCAGTTCGACTTTTGGCAACGCGTGAATGAATTCATCGTCGGGGATCATGGCGCTCTCCTCTCGCTCGACAATACTCTAGCGCCCGAAAATCGATTGCGCAATCAGGTCGGCATGCCGGAACGGTCGCGCGGCAGGCGCGTCAACAACGCCGGATCCACCCAGGTCTCGCCATCGTCCTCGCGCATCGCTACAACGATAAGGCCGACGATCTCCCGACCGCCATCCATGCGAATGGCCTGTTGCTCGCAGCTCACAATGCACATTCCGCCGGAAGCAAGCGCCCGCTCCAGATACGCACGGCTGTGCGCAAAACGATGGTCAGCCCCAAGAAGATAGTCGCCCTCCGCCATGCACTGCACAGAAAATGCGAAAAGTCCATCTTTATGTAGATTTTTCACAAGCGCCTGTAGAAGCGGCTCGAGGTCGCCCATATACACAAGGACATCCGCCGCGACGATCAGATCGTACCCGCCGCCAAGCGCCCCGCCATTCAGAAAGGACAGAGCCTCCGCGTGACAAAGCCGGTTGAAAATCCGCTTGTTTTCGGCTTCGGACAGCATGCCGGTCGAAAGGTCTACACCCTCCAGCCACGCCGCCCGTTCAAAGAACGCTTCGCCTGCGAGCCCCGTGCCGCAGCCCAGATCAAGAATTCGCTCGGTGGCCCCGCGCGGTGCCCGGAACCGGTCGATCGCATTGCGCAGCGCCATCGGCACGTTATACGCAAGACGCTCGACCAGCGCCCTGTCGAAGCGCGGCGCGTACTGGTCGAAGAGAGCCTCGACATATTCTTCGGGAAGCGCCGCAGGCCGAGGGGCCGCGCCAAGGAGCGACAGCTTGATAATCGCGCCCATCCGGTCGCCGGCGTCGAGTTCCAGATACCGGCGAAACGCCGCAATCGCCCGCTCGGCCTCGCCCGCCTCCATCAGCCACTCACCGAGCGTAAAATGAAGCGGCGGCCAATCCGGACAGTCGGGCACGGTTTGTTCGAGCAGTTCGATCGCCGCGCAACGATCCCCTTCGGCAAGCCAGGCTTTCGCCATCGCAAAGCGCCGATCGACAACAAGGCAACCCGAACTACCGTAACCGCCCGCCATATGTGATTACCTGAAAAACGATTTGTCGGGCTTATAGAGCTTTTTGCCGGAGAAGAAAAGCGAATTCAAAATAGCGCCCAATGTGAAGGAAACCTGTCGCTTGAGTGGCAAAATTGCCATATACAGCCGAACTTTTTCCCTTCCAAACAGTTGGACAGCAGCACGATTCAGAACGAACAAGGAGAAACGCCTATGGAAAGCACGGCAGGATTGCCCGATACGAAAAGCGGGATGATCGTAAACCTCATCAGCATGGAGCGAGATGTCATATCCGCCTATGACAACGCCATCGCAAGAATGCGAAACACGCCGCACTCGGAAAAACTGCGCACCATCCGTTCAAACCACTGCCAACACATCACTGATCTTGCCCGCACCGCCCGCAAGGTCGGCGCTGACATCCCGGACCGAAATTGGCAGCCCCACAAGGCGAGCAACGACACTGCCTTTGATGATGCGGTGCTACTTGAGACAATCGCCCGTAACATGAACGACGCCTTCGCCGCTTACCGCACAGCGCTCGGCAACGCCATCATTGATGGTGCCTTGCGCGAAACCTGCAAAAGCGCTCTCTACGACGAGCGCCGCCACCGCCAGTGGCTTAGCGAAGTGCTCGTTGCAAACCGATAGGTCCGTTCGCAAAAGAAGCTTTCCTGGCTTCAGGAAAGCTTCTCACATTTGCCTGCCTTTCCGGGCAACTTACTCCTCGTCTTCCTTCTTGTTGTCGTCCTTCTCGTAGCGCTCCGGATGTTTGACGCGCTTGTCCTCTTCGGGGTTTTTGACTTCACCTCTGTGCCCCATTTGATACCTCCTTGGCTGACGGGTTCACCTCCCGTATCAAACCTCTTCACATGGAAGAAGTTTCATACTTAAGGGAAGGCCGGGGCATTCTGGGTGCTTCTCTTTTTCCCTGCAATGTTCTATCATTAATCAAATTTAAAATGCTTCCTCCGTATCCTCCTGATATGAACAGAGAACTTTCATCTTTTCTTGAGTCGACAGCGAAGACCAGAACATTCCGGGACGGAGAAGTGATTGTCCGGCAAGGACAACTTGGCGACTGCGCCTATGTTGTAAAAACCGGCGCTGTCATTGTTTACCGCGAGTCGAACTCGGGGGACCTGCCCCTTGCAACGCTGGGCCAGGGCGAGATTTTTGGAGAGATGGCACTCCTTCGCTTTGATACTTATACCCTTTCGGTTAAATCCGATGGAGACTCCGTCCTCTATATCCTGCCGCCCTCGCTCGTCAACGACCAGATCCGCCAGACTCCGCCGATGATTCGCCAAATCCTCTCGGCCCTGCTCGACCGAATGCACGAGGTGAACACAGCGCTTCTCGATCTCGACCAGACCTCGCGCTGACGCGCTTATTCACCAACCGCCTGGCTGCAATTCCGGTAAATGGCAATTCCGTTGCGCTCGATCCACAAAGACGGCGATGGCTCCCCGCGAACCCGAAGCGACAGTCCACGGGTTGCAAAGACCGCAGGATCTGTTCCGGCCTGACGGTAAAGCAGTTTCGAACCACCCTCAAACATCAGGGAGACCTTGCGGCCCTCCGGATCGAAATATGCGTTGAACGTGCGGCCTTCCTCGCACAGATAAGTCGACGATACCGGGGCGGCGGCGTCCTCTTCCAGGGGAAGCAACAGACTGCACGCGGGGAGAGCGAGCGGGAGGACGAGGACCAGAACGAGCGACCCGAAGTGTCTTATTGCCATTGGTATTCTCCGTATGAAATTCCTCCGATTATAGCCCCGCCGGGAAAACCGCGCGAGCCAATATTCGTTTTTTCCTTTGACGCGCCCCATCAGCGGCGTCTATACCAACGCACATCAGACGCCCGGGAGAACCCATGTCGAACGAGATGCTTTGCATAGCATTTCTGCTTTTGAGCCTGTCAGCCGCGGTTGGCGCCGCGCGTCTTGGACAGGCGTGGCTACAGGGCTATATAATTACCGTTCTTCTCCTTCTGGGGATAACGGACGCCAAGGTCATCGACGCCTTTGGCGTGCCGGTGACACTCGGCACGATCCTGTACAGCGCTATTTTCTTTTCTTCCGACCTGATGACCGAGCATTACGGGAAAACGGCCGCATACCGGACGGTGCGCATAAGCTTTGCGGCCATCCTTGTCTTTCAGCTTTTCGTCCAGTTGACGACTCTTGCCGCTCCCGCAACGGGCGTTGAGGAACTGAGCGCGGCGATGGACGTCGTTTTTGGCGCTTCCCTGCGCATCGTAATCGTCGGTCTTTTCGTATACCTGGTCAGCCAGCACCTCGATATATGGCTCTACAATCGCATCCATCGTCTGACCGGCGAGCGATGGCTCTGGCTGCGCAACAACGGGAGCACGGCAGTCTCCCAGGCTGTCGACACCTACCTTTTCTGCTTCCTCGCCTTTTACGGCGTCATTGATAACTGGTATTGGCTGGCGACTGTCGGCTACGGCGTCAAGATGGTCGTTGCTTTTAGCGACACGGCGTTTATTTATCTGGGCAAAATACTCGTGCCGCCATACCGGCCAAACGAGAATGGCATACGCTAACATCACGCGAGGAGTTCGGACACAAATGTTTCTCGATAAAATCCAGACCGGCAAAAACGTGCCGGAAGAAGTCAACGTCATCATCGAAAACCCGATGGGCGGCGAACCGGTCAAATACGAAATCGACAAGACGAGCGGTGCGATGATTGTCGACCGCTTCCTTCATACCTCGATGCGCTATCCGGGCAACTACGGCTTCATCCCGCACACGCTTTCCGACGACGGAGACCCGGTCGATTGCCTCGTGCTGGGTCGTACCGCTGTCATGCCCGGCGCGGTGCTGGCTGCGCGCCCTGTCGGCGTTCTGCTCATGGAAGACGAGGCGGGGCTGGACGAGAAAATCCTTGCCGTTCCCGTCGCGCGGCTCCACCCCTATCACGACAACGTCAAAAACTTCGACGACCTGCGCCCTATCCAGCTTGACGTTATCGAGCATTTCTTCACCCACTACAAGGACCTCGAGCCGGGCAAATGGGTCAAGACGGTGCGATGGGGTTCCGCAGCCGAAGCGCATAAGCTGATTGTCGAGGGACTCGCGCGGGCGAAGAACGCCGACAAGGGCGCCGCAGGCTCGAAACCCTGAACAACCGGCAACCACTATGGGCCTGATCGAGCCGGTTTTAAATCCGGCTCGATTGCATTATAATCGACGAGGTTGGTCTTTCCCCCGCATTCTTCCCTTGTCGGCATATGTCCCGCGCTACCGTTTTTTCTGCCTGCCTCCTGATGACGGCTGCCGCATTGGCTTCGGTCGAAACGGCGCACGCGCAGGGCCAATTGCGAGAAGAACGGCAGACGCTGGAACTCCCTGTCAACGAGCGGCTTCCGGAGGAACTGCAGCCGCATGGGATTACCTATAAGGGACTTGTCGTCCGGCCGACGCTCGAAACCGAAACCCGCCACGACACAAACATTTTTGCGGAAGCCAACGACGAAACAAGCGACACCATACTGTCAGTCCGGCCCGGCATTTCGCTTCTGAAACTCTTCAGTGCCCATCGATTTCTCGCCGGGGCCTCCGCCGAAATCGACCGTTTTTCGAAACACCCGGACGAAGGCACGGACGCATATAACGGCTTTTTGCGGGGACGCCTTTCTATAGGCGAGGGGTGGGCGGCGCCGTTCGGCATCGCATTTGACAGGAAAGCCCGGGATAATTCAGCCCCGCGCCTGTCAAACCGCACGCGGCAGCCCGTCTACACAAACGCGCTTTCAGCCCGCGCAGGCATTGCGCGGCAGTTCAACCGTCTAAATGTCGGCATCCTCGGACATTACGGCCATGTCAAAAATGAAAACGGCCTTTCAGCCGGAAACGGTTCGCCCGCAATCTACAGCGACAACGACACGCGAAGCTATGGCGCGGAATTGCAATTCCGGTACGGATTCCCTCGCGGTCGCGATAATAAGGACGAGCATATTCTGTATGCCGACTACAAGATTATCAAGCGCGATTACGTACGCCTGACCCACGACGGTTCAGGCTTTTTCGGCATAAACCGCGACAATCTGGAGCAGGGAATTCTGGCCGGCTTCGAAACGAACTACAAGGGTATCGTTTTTGCGAACATCGGCACCGGATACATCTGGCGGAACTACGACGATCCGGCGCTTGAAAGTACCGGGAACGTCTCTCTTTCCGCGGATGTCGCCTGGAACATCATTCCAAAACTGACACTTTCTCTCGAAGCCAGCCGCGATAGCGTACAGAACAACGACTTTATTGGTGGCTATATAAAAACCGGCGCTGCCGCCGGACTTGACTACGAGCTCCTCCACAATTTCTACGTGAGCGGAAAAATCGGATATACGACATACGACTTCTCGGACAGTGAAAATGCCGCGGGGCGCGAGGAAGAGGACACGCTCGGCCACCTTGGACTGCGTTATCACCACAGCCCCAGCCTGACAAGCGCCTTCGGACTCCGGCACCAGATCCGGAACAGCACGATCCCCGAAAACGAGTTCGAGCGAACCATCTTTCTGCTCAGCCTGACCGGACAGCTTTAGGCTGAAAAACTGAACCACTACCGGCCGGAGGCCGGTAGGTTCGTGGGAAACGGCTGAAAGCCTTTCTGGTTCGGATCGAAATGATGCTCCAGATAGGCTTCGAT
>RZZS01000136.1 GCA_009929775.1 Alphaproteobacteria bacterium | reverse complement strand
GGCCGAGCCTGCTCACGTCCTGTGCTGCCACGAGCGGCGTTTCGACGGGTTTCATGCCGGGAATCGATATCCGGAATGTGCCGACTTCCCGGCCGCGTTCGACAGGCGCAACCAGCGGTCCGTTGTAGACGGCTTCCATGCGGATTTCGTCGGTTTTGGTGACGGGTATGGTGATACGTACGTCGCTGTCGACCGTCAGCGGGACTGTCTTGCTCCCGCCCATCACGACCGGCGCCTTGAGAACGGTCTCGCCGGAGGCGAACACATTAACGTTCCGAAATCCGGTGAGGCCCCATTCGAGCAGCCGCGCGCCCTCCTGCGCGCGGACCTTGTCGTTTTCAGCGCCGTTTATAACGAGGACAACGCGGCGCCCGTTACGTTCGCCCGTGCCGATGAGGCCGTAGCCTCCGGCGACCGTATACCCGGTCTTCATCCCGTCCGCGCCGATGTTGCGGTAGAGGAGCGGATTGCGGTTTCGTTGCTTGATCGCGTTGTAGGTGAACTCGGGGATGGAAAAGTACGGGAAATACTCCGGGAAATTCATAATAACGGAGCGGGCGAGGATCGCCAGATCCCGGGCCGACGAATAGTGGTCGTCGTCCGGCCAGCCGCTCGCGTTGGTAAAATTACTGTTCGTCATGCCGAGCGATTTCGCGCGTGCGGTCATGGCTTCGGCGAAAGCCTTCTCCGATCCGGCAAGTCCTTCAGCGAAAACGATCGTGGCGTCGTTGCCGGACTGAACGAGCACACCCCTGATGAGGTCCTCGACGCGTACATGGTCGCCGACCTCGACAAACATCTTCGAGCCTTGCTTGCGCCATGCCTTTTCCGAGACCGGCAGCTCGGTGTCCAGCGTGATGCGGCCCTCTTTCAGCGCCTCGAACACCATGTACATCGTCATGACCTTGCTCATGGACGAAGTCGGCATGCGTTGGTCCGCATTTTTCTCGAAGAGAACAGTGCCCGTCTCGTAGTCGAGCAGGATGGCCTGCTTCGCGGCACTGTAGCTGTCGAGCGACTGGGCCTGGGCGACCGGGGTCCCAAGAAGGAGGCAAAGAACGAGGGCGAGTTTCGGGACGATTCGGTGCATGGCAATCACTTTGTCGTGGAAGGGTCCGGGAATAATAAATCAGCCGTGCGGCGGCACGTCAACTCCCGGAAGCTAATCGACGACGATCATGGCCTGATTGATTTGCGCCGAGGCCAGACGGTCCAGCATCGCGTCGGCCTGCGAGACGCTTCCAAACGGGCCGAAGCGCACCCGGTAGAACTGCTGGCCATTGATCGCGGCGGAATAAATGCGCGCTTCGCCAAGGCGCGAAAGGCTCGAAGCGTAGGCTGCGGCGTTTTCCTTCACCGTAAAGGCACCGGTCTGCACGAAAATCGCTGTTGGTGCGACCGGAAGCTGCGAGACGACCGGATCGGGGAGGAAACGACCGCCCTGCATGTGTCCGGTGATCGGTCTCGGCGCTGAAGCGGCCTGTCCGGGCGGAGGAGCGAGCGGCCGGGCCTCCACTGGCTGTACCGAGGCGGTTTGATAGGCGGACCCGACCGGTGGCTGCTCTGTCGCCGAAGCTGTCTGGTAGGTCGGCTGCAGGATATTCTGGCCGCCGTTCAGCGCGACTTCGACCCCGCTTGTGTCGACGCCGCGCCGCGCTGCCTCGGCGATAGCGCGGCTTTCGCGGTCAAGCACCTGCAGGCGGACCCTGGCAGTGCCCTGGTTCTTGAACCCGAGCAATTCTGCGGCTTTCTCGGACAGGTCGATGATTCGCCCCCTCTTGAACGGACCCCGGTCATTGACTCTTACGACGAGAGAACGCCCGTTTTCGAGGTTCGTTACGCGGACGAGCGAGGGCATTTGGAGCGTACGGTGCGCGGCTGTCAGTTCACGCCTGTCGAAAAGCTCGCCGTTGGCCGTCGGCTTGCCGTGGAATTCGGTTCCGTACCACGACGCAATTCCGGTTTCGACGAGGTCATAGGATTCCCGCGGCGTGTAGTGTTGTCCCATTACCTTGTAAGGGTTGCCGACCTTGAAGTATCCCTGCGGGCGGTCCGGGGTGATCTTCTTCGCAACGTGAGCGCCAAGCTGCGCCTGGGAGCATCCTGTCAGGGACAGTATCGCCATAGCTACGAGTGTCTTACGCATCGTTCTTTTACTTTGCTGTTAATGAGCTATGGAATCTGCGAGCAGCCCAACGGCGGTGGCGAAGTAGGTCGAGCGATTCCATGACAGGAAGACGCGGTAGTTATCGTACACCAAAAATGCGGGACCGCCTATACCGTCCGGCGCGACGATTGACGCGCGCATGCCGCCAACAACCGGGATCGGCGCGCCGCCCGGAAGGGTTACCCCGAGGTTTTTCCATTCTTCGAGGGGCTTGCGTACGTCTGTGCCGGTAAGACTTGCCGGGAAGCTCTTCGGCAGGGCAACCGCCCTGCCCCAGCGCTCGTCCGGGTTCCAGCCGTTCCGTGCAAGATAGTTCGCGGTGGATCCAAAGACATCGGCGTACGTGTTCCATATGTCCTTGTGGCCGTCTCCGTCAAAGTCGACGGCGAAATTGTGAAAGCTCGACGGCATAAACTGGTTTTGTCCCATCGCGCCGGCCCAGGAGCCCTTCATCGCGTGCAGTTCGATGTGGCCCTGGTCGAGAATGCGCAGCGCGTCGACAAGCTCCCGTGTGAAGAACTCGCCGCGCCGCCCTTCCCAGGCGAGGGTGGCAAGCGCCGGGACAACCTCGAACCCGCCAGTGTTTGCGCCATAGCTTGTTTCGATGCCCCAGAGCGCAACGACATACTTCGGCGGCACGCCGAAACGGCTTTCGACTTCGGCAAGTGTTTCGCGGTGGCGGTGCAGCATTTCGCGTCCGTCGAGGATGCGGCGATCGTTGATGACGCGCTTCCTGTATTCCGCGAACGTCAGTTTGCCTTCGGGCTGTTTGCGGTCAAGGTCGATGACCCGCTGGATCGGTTGGATGTTCGCGAGCGACTCCTCGAGCGTTTCGGTTGAAATGCCGGCTTTGGCCGCACGCGCATGAAATCCCGCGAGCCATTGCTCGAACGGTTCGGCTTGCGCCGCGCCCGGAACAGAAAAACAGGTTAAAACAGCGAGTAGAAAGATATGTTTAATGTAATTTATCATGCGCGTCCTGTTCGTCGCTGGGTGGCTGCAAGCCGATAATACGGGCGTGGCGGGCAGCTTGAAAGTTTTGTCGGCGGAATCGACAAAATTTTTCACAGCACTGTTTCGAGCAGCCGTTCTTGAAAAATCCGCGCGGCGCGCCTATACAGGTTCAAACATTGCACCGCGCCCGGAGGAGTGGCAGAGCGGTTGAATGCACCGGTCTTGAAAACCGGCAGGGGTTCACGCCCCTCGTGGGTTCGAATCCCACCTCCTCCGCCATTTGCCGCATTCGCGCACAGCAGGTCTGCAAGGCCTGTGTTGCTTGCCTCGTCAGGTGCCCTGCCCCGTCCGAGGGATCGGAACGCTATCTGTCTCGTGTTCCGGCGTTACGAGACGGGCGCGCAGGCGGGGCGGGCCTATGACGACAGCGACCTCGTGATCGCCCTGAACGGCGGGGCGGCGAACTCGATCGTCAT
>RZZS01000135.1 GCA_009929775.1 Alphaproteobacteria bacterium | reverse complement strand
CCTGCTCGACAACAGCAAGCGGGTTTTTGGGAGTCCACCGTGGGAGTATGGGAACAGTGTGTCAGACAATTGAAAGGAGAGTTGACCTCGGCTGAGTTCAATACCTGGATTCTCCCCTTGCAGGCGCGGGTCGACGAGGGTCGGTTGCGGTTGTTCGCGCCGAACCGGTTCGTCTTAGATTGGACGCGCCAGCATTACGAGGGGCGGCTGCTCGACCTGTGCCGAGCCTACAGCGACGGCGCCATCGTGCGGCTGAGCTTCGAGGTCGGGGGTTTGGACTCGGAGTCGAGTGGTACGGCGGCACAAATCACCAGCGCCGTTCCCGTCGATGCGGATGGCGAGCTTGCCGCCCGACGAGCGAGTGCCAACTTGAACGCAGACTTCACGTTCGACAGCTTCGTGGAGGGTAAATCGAACCAGCTCGCCCGGGCGGCATCGATCCAGATCGGACAGAACCCGGGCACCGCATATAACCCGCTGTTCATCTACGGCGGCGTGGGCCTCGGCAAAACGCATCTAATGCATGCCGTCGGCAATATCGTCCTCGCGACCAACCCGAACGCTCGAGTCGTTTATCTGCACTCCGAGCGGTTCGTCGCGGAGATGATCAAGGCGCTTCAGCATAACCGGATCGACGAGTTCAAGAAGACCTATCGCTCGGTGAACGCCTTGCTGATCGACGATGTTCAGTTCTTTGCGGGAAAGGAGCGTTCACAGGAGGAGTTTTTTCACACCTTCAACGCGCTGTTCGAGTCGCGCCAGCAGATCGTCCTCTCCAGCGACCGTTTTCCGAAGGAGGTGGTAGGCCTTGAAGAGCGGCTCAAATCCCGTTTCGGCTGGGGGCTGACGGTCTCCATCGAGCCGCCGGACCTCGAAACCAGTGTCGCGATCCTGCACAGCAAAGCGAGCCTCTGGGGTGTGGATCTTCCGGAGGATGTCGCCTTTTTCGTCGGGCGCCGCATTCGCTCGAACATCCGTGAGCTCGAAGGAGCCCTCCGACGGCTGGTCGCAAACGCTCAGTTCACCGGCAAACCCATCAGCATGGAGCTGGCGAAACATGCGCTTCGCGACATGCTGGCCGCACAAGACAAGCAGGTCAGTATCGAGAACATTCAGAAAATCGTCGCCGAGTACTACAAGCTCAGAACCTCCGACATGATCTCGGCGAAACGCAGTCGCTCGATCGCTCGCCCGCGTCAGGTCGCGATGGCGCTTGCGAAGGAGCTGACAAAGCACAGTCTTCCCGAGATCGGACGGGCTTTCGGAGGGCGCGACCATACCACCGTCCTGCATGCGACCCGGACCATCAAGAACCTTCGCGACAGCGACGCATCGATCGAAGAGGACTACAGAAACCTGTTGAGAACTCTGACCTCATAGCTGTGGATAGCGTGTTGACAGAAATCGAAGGCGATTTAAGTCCGAACTTATACACAAGCTGCCCAGAGCTTGTGCCCTCGGTCGATCGGAGCGATGTGGTTGATCCACCGTCAATTGTGGACGCTCCTGCAGTCATGCACAGCCCTTATTACTACAGGTTTTTTAAATTACTTAATTTAGGAGATCACGATGGAGCTCGTCGTCAACCGTGAACGGTTGTTGCCCGTACTCAGTAAAGTCGTCGGTGTGGTGGAACGACGTCAGACGCTCCCGATCCTCGGGAATCTCTTGTTGTCCGCGCGGGAAGACCGGCTCGATATTTGCGGAACGGATCTAGAAGTGGAGGTGAGGACGAGCTGCAGCGCTTCGGTGCCCGGTGAGGGGGAGACCACGCTGCCCGCCCGAAAGCTGATGGATATTTGCCGAAACCTGGCTGAAGGGACGGAAATCCGGTTTCGACTGAACAACGAGCGTTGTGTCGTGACCGCGGGACGTGGGCGGTTCACGCTCGGGGTGCTGCCTGCGGCGGACTTCCCGCTGATGGACGCCGACATCGAGGGTGTGGAGGTGAAGGTTCCCGAAGGCATCCTGCGTCAGATTCTCGATAAAACGTCGTTCGCGATGGCGCAACAGGACGTGCGCTATTACCTGAACGGTCTGCTGCTCGAGTGGGAAAGCTCGGGGATCACGGCCGTCGGCACCGACGGGCATCGATTGGCCAAGTTTCATCGGAGCCTGGATTTGGATGTACCGGAACGGGTCCAGGTCATCGTGCCGAGCAAGACGATCCTGGAACTTCGCCGGCAATTGTCATCCACCGACGATGAGGTCTCGGTTTCGGTCGGCGTGAGGAGTATTCGGCTTGCGGTCGGGGGCATGGTGATGACCTCGAAACTCGTCGACGGGCGTTACCCGGAATACGAGCGGGTCATCCCGCGCGAGCTCGGAAAGGTCGCCAGGGTCAGCAATGATGCCCTTAAGCGTGCGTTGGCACGGACGTCGATCCTGTCGAACGAAAAGTATCGTGGTGTTCGTTTGGCGTTCGAGGAAGGCGTCTTACGGCTGCAGGCTCACAATCCCGAGCAGGAGGAGGCGGAGGAGGAGATCGAGCTCGACTACAAGGGTGAGCCTGTCGCGATCGGTTTCAATGTCGCCTATCTGTCCGACGTCTTGGGTGCAGTCGAGGGCACCGAGATCGAGGTTCGGTTCAGCGATGCGGGGAGCAGCTCGGTTTGGCGTGGTCTCGGGGCGGAGGACGAGACCTATGTCGTCATGCCGATGCGGTTGTGACGCTCGGAGTCGATGGACGGTTTGAAGGGGCCGCGGCTTTTGACACTGCGGATCAGGAATCTCAGGAACCTCCGGAACCTCGATCTGGACCTGCGGGAGAGTTCGCAGCGCGTCCTGTTGACCGGTGCGAACGGTGCCGGGAAAACGACACTCCTTGAAGCGATTTATCTTTTGGCTCGAGGTCGGAGCTTTCGGGGGCGCAAGGCGGGTTCCCTGACGACCGACGGTGAGCGTCGAACGCTGATCGAAGGGCGGTTTCGTGAGGTGGACTCATCGAGCGACTCGATTCTCGTCTTCGAGCGAAGCGGTCGGGGGAGCCTGAGGCGCTACAACAGCGTCGTGATGGGTTCTCTCCCGCCGAGCGAAAGCCCGCTGCGGGTTAAACTGGTCGGTGAGAATCCTCAGATGCTCTTGGAAGGAGACCCGACACTGAGACGCGGGCTTTTGGACTGGAATGTGTTCCACGTGGAACATCAGCTTGGTCGGCTGCGGGCCGATCTTCGGCGCGTCCTCGCCCAGCGGAATGCAGCGCTTCGGGAAGGCGGTGCACGCGTGTCGGCTTGGGATCCGGCGTTCGTCGACCTCTCGAATCAAATGACCGGAAAACGCATGGCCTTCCTAGACCGTTGGCGGACCCAGTTCAGATCTCTCGCAGACGACTTTGCGTTTCTCGATGGTTGCGATCTGTTTTTCGAGCGCGGTTGGCCGAAGGATAGTGAGTTGTTGAGTATTCTAGAGCGAGGTCGGAGCGCGGAGATTCAACGCGGTCAGACGCTTGCGGGCGCACACAGAGCCGATTTCAGAATCAACCACGACGGATCTCCATCGAGACTCTCCCGCGGCCAAGCAAAAGTGGCCGTCTGCCTGCTTCAGCTCGCGGCGGAACGTGTCCATCGTATGGCGGGGCTTGCTCCATCACTCTGGCTCCTCGACGACGTTGATGCCGAGCTCGACAAAGCTTCGGCCGATCGGCTCTGGCG
>RZZS01000008.1 GCA_009929775.1 Alphaproteobacteria bacterium | reverse complement strand
GGAAAATCTCCATAAAATCCGTCATGGTCGCAGGGTACTCTATCATCGGCTGAAACACTACATGTAGTAGCGTGGGCAGTCAACTGCATAGCCCCGTTTCGCAATTCAAACCAGTCATCAATATATCTGTCACAACCGCGTGGAAAAAGCAACTGTATTGTCATAATATGCAACGGCAAAAATGGGCTGGCGTTGCGGGGATTTTTGGCTAAGATGGGCCACTTGAGACAAAGGATTTACAATTATGGCCGATATATTTCAGGAAGTCGATGAGGCGCTGAAACAG
The DNA here is from genome assembly GCA_009929775.1 of Alphaproteobacteria bacterium. Classification (GTDB taxonomy): domain Bacteria; phylum Pseudomonadota; class Alphaproteobacteria; order Micavibrionales; family Micavibrionaceae; genus RZZS01. The sequence continues at coordinate 53,845 of RZZS01000008.1, read as the reverse complement.
GAGCGCGTAAAGAAGTTCTGGAAAGAGAATGGGCCGCATCTGGTGGCGGCGGCGATCATCGTCGTCATCGGAACTGCGGCGATCAACATCTACCGCAGTTGGGATCTCGGGCGGAATGAGGCGGGCACCGCGAAGATCATGGCGGCGCTCGAAGCCGAAAATATTCCGGCTTCGCTTGAGGACATGAAGGACGAACTCCGCTCGGATCAAAGATCGGTCGCGCTGTTGATGGCGGCTGGCGGGTATGTTCAGGATAACGAACGCGAGGAGGCTTTGCGGGTTTACAGCGAACTCGCTTCGAGCAGCGGAACCCCTGCGATCCTTCGGCAATACGCGGCCCTCATGCAAAGCCGCCTGCTTCTCGACATGCCTGACCAACAGGCGGATGCACCGCGCCTGTACGGTCTTCTCGAGCCGATGACCGCCGATCCGGAGAGCGCATGGCATGGACACGCCCTGCTTCAAGCCGCTGTGACGGCTGCCCACGTCGAAAGCGACTTTCAGGCGGCCGCGAACTTTGCGCGGAGGGCATCTGAAAGTCCGACGGTTCACGAGTCGCTCAAGGGACGTGCCCGGGCGCTTCAACACGTGTACGAAGTCCGTCTTTCCCGCAGCAATGCGACCGAAGCGAAAACCGGTGAACAATCGGGAGAAACGCAGGAATGAACCGGACCCTCAGCCTTTTGACGGCTGTCTTCACTGCATTAATGCTCGCTGCTTGCTCCACGGTGGGCGATTTGTTCGAGGAGGCGGACAAGCCGCTTCCCGGCGAGCGCATTTCGGTGCTCGAACTGCAAAAGGATCTGGAGCCCGACGACGCGGCGCTTTCGGCAATGGGGTTTGTCGCTCCGTCGCCGTGGCAAAACGAATTCTGGCCCCAGGCGGGCGGCTACCCGAACCATTCGATGCAGCACCTCGCGCTTGCGGAAGGCGAACTGAAGAAAAAGTGGAGCACGAGCGTCGGTCGCGGCGGCTCGGACCGTTTACCGCTCACGGGCCAGCCCGTGGTGGTCGACGGTAGAATTTTCACGCTGGACGCGGGGGCGACCGTCGCCGCGTTCGATAGTTCGACCGGCAAGAGGGCCTGGGGGACGAAAGTTTCTCCGGAGGGCGAAAGGGAGCCGGTGATCGGTGGCGGCGTTGCCTATGCGGGCGGACGCCTTTACGTGACGAGCGGATATGGCGAGATTCTCGCGCTCGATCCGTCGAACGGGGATATCCTGTGGCGAAAGGAAACGCTGTCGCCTTCCCGCGCCGCGCCCACTATCGTCGGCGAACAGGTGTTTGTCTCGACCCTGGATAACCGGGTTCTTGCTTTAAGCGCCGCGGACGGGTCTCTCAACTGGGAGCACACGGCGCTCACCGAGTCGGCGGGACTCGTCGGGGCTGCCAGTCCGGCTGCCAATCAGGATATCGTTGTGCCGGTTTTCTCGTCGGGCGAGATTTTCGCGTTGCGCGTCGAGAACGGATCGGTCGCCTGGTCGGATAACCTGTCGGCCTTGCGCGGATTCGGCGGGCTTTCGAGCCTTTCGGACATCACTGGACTTCCTGTGCTTGACAAGGGTCTCGTGATCGCAGTGAGCTTCGGCGGGCGGATGGTTGCTATCGACGAACGAACGGGTAGCCGCGTTTGGCAGCGCGAGATAAGCTCGTCGAAAACGCCATGGGTTGCCGGTAATCACGTTTTTCTGGTCACCACTGACAACAAGCTTGTGGCACTCGGACGGGATAACGGGGCGATTCGCTGGGTCCGGGATCTGGATGACGGTGCGGGCCGCAGACCGTCTGTCTGGACCGGGCCGATTCTGGCGGGCGGTCGTCTGTTCCTCGCCAATTCCGACGGTCGCATGCGCGAAATCTCTCCCGGGACGGGCGACACCATTCGCGAATGGTCCGTTGGCCGTTCCGTGTCAATCCCGCCGCTCGTCGCAGGCGGCGTACTGTACGTCCTGACTGATAGCGGGATGTTGATGGCGTATGAGTGAGGTTGAGGCTCAGGCACGGGCCCATGCTGTTATCGTGCCCCGCAATTCCAAACCGTGCCGTCAGGCGCAAAATCGGAGAGAGTCATTCCTTACGTTCAACGGCCCGCTACCCGTGTGAATTCGTGTTCATTCGTGGTTCGAGTCCTTCCGGTTTTGAGAGGGCACGATTTAGAATTGCTGCTACGGAATTGCCTCCAGCGCGGAAACCCGCTAAAAGGCTAGTCTTGTCCCAATTCGTATGAAGGCAGCCATGTTTACCATTGCCATTGTCGGCCGGCCGAATGTCGGGAAATCGACCCTGTTTAATCGGCTTGCGAAGAAGAAGCTCGCGATTGTCGACGATACGCCGGGCGTGACGCGGGACTGGCGGGAGGCGGAGGGCTGGCTTTTGGGCGAGCCGGTGCGGATAATCGATACGGCCGGGCTCGAGGAAAGTTTCGACGAGTCCATTCAGGGCCGCATGCGCCGTCAGACCGAGCATGCGCTGGAACACGCGGATGCGGTGCTGTTCGTCGTTGACGGGCGCGCGGGCCTGACGCCGACCGACGGGCATTTTGCAACATGGGTGCGCAAGACAGGCAAGCCGGTGGCGCTGGCTGTCAACAAATGCGAAAACGAGGCAGCGGCGGAAGCGGGCATGGCCGAAGCCTGGTCGCTCGGGCTTGGCGAGCCGATTCCGATCTCGGCGGCGCACGGCCACGGAATCGAGGATATCTACCACGCCTTCGCACCCTATTTCCCCCCGGACGAACCGGAAACGGCGTCCGTTGCCGCTGCCTCACAAGAGGGGCGCGGCGAGGGAGACTCCGGCCTTGACGCCATCGAGGGGGTTGAAGACTTCGAATTCGAAGATGTCGAAGAGGAAAAAGCCGTCAAGATCGCCATCGTGGGACGGCCGAATGTCGGCAAGTCGACGCTTCTGAATGCAATTCTGAAGGACGAACGCGTCATGACCGGCCCGGAAGCGGGCGTGACACGGGACGCCATCGCGGTCGACTGGGACTATGACGGGCGCAAGGTCCGGCTGGTCGACACGGCGGGGCTGCGGCGTAAATCGAAGATCGACCGGAAGCTCGAGCGCATGGCGGTCGAGGATTCGATGCGTGCGATCCGGCTCGCGCAGGTCGTTGTTCTCGTCGTAGACGGCAACATGGCGCTCGAAAAGCAGGATCTGGCCATTGCCCAGCACATCATCGAAGAAGGCCGTGCGATGGTGCTGGCGGTGAACAAGTGGGATAGCGTCGGCGAGAAAAAAGAAATTCTGCTGGACATTGACTACAAGCTCCAGCATTCGCTCGCCCAGCTTAAAAATGTACCGATGCTGACTCTTTCAGCGCTGAAGGGCACGAATATCGACAAGTTGATGCGGACCGTGCTGGACGCATACGGGACCTGGAACGCGCGCATACCGACGGCGAAACTGAACCGCTGGCTGGCTATGGCTACGCAGGCCTATCCGCCGCCGCTCAGTCAGGGACGGCCGAACAAGGTTCGGTACATGACCCAGATCAAAACCCGTCCGCCGACCTTCGCGGTATGGGTTTCGCGGCCGCAGGATTTCCCCGACACGTATCGGCGCTATCTGATTAACGGCCTGCGAGAGCAGTTCGGAATCGGCTCTGTGCCGGTCCGCTTGCTGGTCAGAACCAGCAAAAACCCCTATGTGTAGAACTTTTATACAACAACTTACATGAGGAATAAGCGATGGAAATTACAACAGAATCTGTTATTGCCCTTGTGACAGTCTGGGGCGTCCGTGTGCTTGGTGCGATTCTCGTTCTGATCGCAGGCTGGATGATCGGGAACTGGCTCGCCCGCAGGGTGCAGGCCGTCAAGACCATGGATCAGACGCTTTGTGTCTTTCTGAGCGGTCTCGCGAAATATGCAGTGTTTGCTGTGGCCATCGTGACGGTGCTCGCCCAGTTCGGTATCCAGACGGCTTCCCTGATCGCCGTGCTCGGCGCGGCCGGTCTTGCCATTGGTCTTGCGCTGCAGGGAACGCTCAGCAATGTGGCCGCGGGAATGATGCTGCTCATTCTTCGTCCTTTCAATGTCGGCGACTACATTACGTTCGGTGGTATCGGCGGGACGGTGAAGTCGCTTGGCCTGTTTGGCACGGAACTGGCGACACCTGATAACGTCTATATTTTCGCGCCGAACAGCTCGATCTGGAATTCGGACATATACAATTATTCCAGGAATGGCGAGCGGCGCCAGGATTTCGTTGTCTCCATTTCCTACAGCGACGACATCGACAAGGCAATGAAGGTTCTTGATGGCGTTATCGACAAGGAAACCCGCCTGATCCGCGAGGAAGGCCGCATGCCCCAGATTATGGTTTCGAACATGGGCGATTTTTCGGTCGACCTGATTTTGCGAGTCTGGAGCCCGTCGTCGGATTACTGGCAGCTTCAGTGGGATATGAAGAAGGCCATCAAGGAGGCGCTCGACAAGAACGGTCTTACCATTCCGTTCCCGACCCGTACGCTGCATATGGTCGAGGAAGCCAAAAGCACCAAGAGCAGCGGTACGAAGAAAGCGGCCTGACCGCTTTCCTCTCAGGCCTTGAGCGTCTCGCCGTGATGCGCGCATTGCGGCGAGGCCAGCTCCAGAAACACGCCGGTCATGTCCTCCGGCGCGGGGAGCGTCATCGGATGTTCATAGGGATAGGCGGCGGCGCGCATTGCGGTGCGTACCCGACCCGGATCGACGACGTTTACTCTCAGGTTCGTGTCTATCGTCTCATTCGCGTAGATTTTCGCAAGCGCCTCAAGGGCCGCCTTGCTGGCGGCGTACGCTCCCCACCCTGCCTTGCAGGTCCTCGCCACGCCGCTCGAAACGAAGATCGCCCGGCCTGCGTCTGACTCCTGAAGGAGCGGATCGAGCGCTTTGACAAGCCGGAAATTTCCGTGAAGATTAAGGTTGAAAACCTCTTCCCACGCCGCCCCGTCAGTTTCGGCGAGTCGGGCCATCGGTCCGAGCATGGCTGCGTTGGCCACAAGAATATCGAGCTTGCCGACCTGTTGGAGAATGCGGGCCGCCAGATCATTCGCGGCGGATGGATCGGCGAGATCGGCGATGATCGCATCCGCGCGTCCGCCCCGGCGGCTTATGTCATCCACCGTTTCGTGCAAAGTGTCGTGTGAACGTGAAAGCGCTAACACATATGCGCCGCTATCCGCGTACATTTTGGCGACCGCCCTGCCGATCCCGTGCGATGCGCCAGTCACAAGGGCAACACGCCCGTCGAGCAACTTCACGCCCGGATCCGGCGTCCTGCGAGGTTTGTGACTTTGTCCTTGCAGCGATGATTTTCGCTGTCAGTGAGACGGATCGGGTATTCGCCCGTAAAGCAGGCGTCGCAGAATTGCGGTGCATCCGGGTTTCGTCGCGCTTCGCCGACGGCGCGATAGAGCCCGTCCGGGGAGATGTAGGCGAGCGAATCGACGCCGATCTGCGTGGCAATTTCCTCGACGCTGTACTTGTGAGCGAGCAGTTCGTTCGTTGATGGCGTGTCGATACCGTAAAAACAGCTATGCGTGATCGGGGGGGAGGAAATGCGCATATGTACCTCGGTCGCGCCACCCTGCCGCACCATGTCGACGATCTTGCGTGAAGTTGTACCGCGTACGATGGAGTCGTCGACAAGAACGATCTTCTTCCCCCGAATGTACGCGCGGTTGGCATTGTGCTTGAGCTTGACGCCGAGGTGCCGGATCTGGTCGGTCGGCTCGATGAAGGTCCGCCCGACATAGTGGTTGCGGATGATGCCAAGTTCGAACGGCTTCCCGCACGCCTCGGCAAAGCCTATGGCCGCCGGGACACCGCTGTCCGGGACAGGGACGATATAATCGGCTTCGGGGCAGGGGGCTTCTTTTGCCAGCTCGGCGCCGATCAGCTTGCGCATCTCGTAGACGGAACGGTTTTCCATGAAACTGTCTGGCCGCGCAAAATAGATGTACTCAAAAATACAGAAGCGGGCGCAGGCTTGTTCGAACGGGCGCTTGCTGGTGATGCCGTCTTCTGTGATGACGACCATTTCACCAGGCGCGATGTCGCGGACGAATTCAGCGCCGATGATGTCGAGTGCACAGCTCTCGCTTGCCAGAATGTGGGCCCCGCCAAGTTCGCCGAGGACAAGCGGGCGTACGCCGTGCGGGTCCCGTACGCCGATGAGCTGTCCGTCGGACAGGGCGACGAGCGAGTAGGCGCCTTCGACCTGGTGCAGGGCGTCGACGAGCCTGTCCTCGACGGACTTCTGCTGCGAGAAAGCCATCAAGTGAACGATGACTTCCGTGTCCGTCGTCGACTGGAAAATAGCCCCTCGCTGGACGAGAGTTTGCCGCAACGTGTTCGGGTTCGTGAGGTTCCCGTTATGAGCGATCGCGAAGCCGCCGAAGGCGAGGTCCGCAAACAGCGGCTGGACGTTGCGCATTGAGCCTTCGCCCGTGGTTGCGTAACGGTTATGTCCGATCGCCGCTCGCCCTTTCAGGTGGCTGATCGTATTTGCGTCGCTGAACGTGCTTTCAACGAGACCGAGAGCGCGCTTTGAATAGAAACTGGCGCCGTCGCTGGTGATAATTCCGCAGGCTTCCTGTCCGCGGTGCTGGAGCGCATGGAGGCCGAGCGCTGTCAGGGCTGCCGCATCGTCATGGGCGAAAACACCGAAAACGCCGCACTCCTCGTGCAGCTTGTCGTCGTGAGAAGGGATCATAGGCCTTTACCGGTTGAGGTTTTCGTCTTCAATAAGCCGGTCGAGCTTCTGGCGCTGGTCTTCTTCGTACCCGACGCTCTCGCCGCCCTCCGGTGAATCCTGTGTCTTTTCGGCTTCATCGCTATCCTTGCCAAGAAGATCGAGTTTCTCCAGCTTTTCGCGCGTCTCGCCGACGGCATCCTCGCCAGTCTTCCGCGCGTCAAAATCTTCGGGCAGGAAGCTGGCGAGCGCTTCCGCGGTCCATTCGAGATAAAACATCGTGTGGCTTCCCTCGAACCATTCTTTCTTCGTTTCATCGGCAACAAGCAGATGAACTGGCATGTATAGCAGCCCGAGGAGAATTATCCCCCGAAGAAGACCGAAAATCACGCCGAGCGTGCGGTCGATCGGTCCGAGGCCGATCTCGCTGGCAGTCTTGGCGATGAAGTGGCTCGCGACGGACAGAACGATGACCACGACGATGAAAATCAGGCTGTAGGCAATGGCATCGGCCGCCATGTCGTAAGGTATTGCACCAAAAAGTTTTTCGGACTCTCCCTCGTTGTCGGGGGCAAGCCAGTTCGCGACAACCTTTGCAAGGAGCGGGCCGCCGAACACGGCGGCAAAAAAACCGCCGACAACTCCGATAATCGTCAGAACTTCGCGGATAAATCCGCGCAAGAACGCGACAAGGGCGGAAACGAGAAGAGCCGCGATGACGACGAGGTCGATGATCATTTGGTCGGAACGCCAGTCCGGTTGCTATAGAATGTCGATAAATAGGCAATATCAGGCGACTTTGCAAGTTTTGTCTGATGTGCAACAGGCTTCTGCTTCCCGGACAGGGCCCCCGTTCGACGGGATCATCCCCGCGCGTACGCTTTCTCGCCCTGCGCGATCAGGTCGATCATGTCCAAAAGGTGTTTGACTTCGTCGGCCTTCAACGGGTCGCCTTTGGTTTCCTTGTGGCGGGAGGCGATAACTGCTTTTTCGAAGCCAAGCTTGGCGGCTTCCTTAAGGCGGAGCGCCGCCTGCGCGACAGGCCGCGTTTCGCCTGAAAGGCCGATCTCCCCGAAAAAGACAGTTTGCGACGGCAGCGCGTAGCCGGAGAGCGAACTGACCAGCGCGGCGGCGACGGCCATGTCGGCGGCCGGTTCGTTAATGCGGATGCCGCCCGCGATGTTTAGATATACGTCCGCGCCGGAGAACTGAAGGCCGCAACGCGCTTCCAATACGGCGAGAATCATTGCGAGCCGGTTCGAGTCCCAGCCGATCACCGCCCGGCGTGGCGTTCCGAACGACGTGGGCGCAACGAGCGCCTGCACTTCCACAAGAACCGGCCTGGAGCCTTCGAGAGCGGCGAGCACGGCGCTCCCGGTGACGTTGTCCTGTCGCTGGGAGAGGAAAAGAGCGGACGGGTTTTCGACTTCCTGTAAGCCTGTGTGCATCATTTCGAACACACCGATCTCGTCCGTGGGACCGAAGCGGTTCTTGATGGCGCGAAGGATTCGGAACTGGTGACCGCGGTCACCTTCGAAATAAAGGACCGTGTCGACGATGTGCTCGAGCACGCGCGGACCTGCGATCGTGCCTTCTTTTGTAACGTGGCCGACGAACATAACGGTGACGTTGCGCTTCTTGGCGGCGCGAATGATCTCCGCGGCGGAGGTGCGTACTTGCGTGACCGTGCCGGGAGCGCTTTCGACCGTGTCGACGAACATGGTCTGGATCGAATCAATGATCATCAACTCAATGCCGAGCGCCGGGTCTTCCATCGTGGCAACGATGTCGCGGACGCTGGTCGCGGCGGCGAGCGCGAGCGAAGCCTTCTCAAGCCCAAGTCGTTGTGCCCGCAGGCGGATTTGGTCGACGGCCTCCTCCCCTGAGATGTACGCGCAAGTGACGCCCTTGTTCGCGAGGATGCAACTGATCTGTAACAGGAGCGTAGACTTGCCGATACCCGGATCGCCGCCGATGAGTATGGCCGAGCCGGGCACCAGCCCGCCGCCTGTGACACGGTCGAATTCCTTGATGCCGGTGACGTTGCGTGGCGGCTGCTTGTGGTTTTCGTCGTGCAGCCTGGTCAGGTGGATGGCCCGTCCTCTCGCCTTGGCGCTTCCGAGTCCTTTGGGCATGGCCGTTTCGGTGATTTCCTCGGCCAGCGAATTCCACTCTCCGCACGCATCGCACTTGCCGCCCCAGCGCGTATGCGCCGCGCCGCAGGACTGGCAGACATAATTTCGTTGGGATTTCGTTGCCATACGGAGAGCTTATAGCAGCATGACTCGCGATCAAGTGTGTTTTAGAATTATACGTCTGATGGAGGAAGGCGATATTATGACGGAATGAGCGCGGGTGCGTCAGGAGTTAACGCGTCATTGTGAGAGAAGTTTGGCATTTGGCCTCTCTGGTAAAGAACGCGCAACCCTTCATGCAATTCAGCGATGGTATAAAGTTTGCGGTCTGCAAAAGGGCCTTTTCTCCGGTGTGCAGCGGACACATCTAACGCTTCCATGGCAGTCAGGGGATAATGGACGATATCGCCGCTGTTCATGACGACGAAGGCTTCTGTAGGCAATTGGTTCGCAAAAATATCCTGCAGTGTCCTGGTGTCCTGCCGCCCTGGTGGAAAGATTTCGCTTTTTTCACGGCTCGTCAAATCAGGAAGCGATATGGCCAGAACGTTCCCAAATGCCCAGGGATTTTTCAGGACCTGCATGAAGTCTGGCGATTGGCCCTCGAGCCTGTCTTTGGCTTTCTTTACAGGCGCGACAAGCGTGGGCGGCGTATGTCCCTGCGGTGTCGGGATGCGCCGGACCATATCGGGGTCAATCACTCTGGCAAATTCCATACCGAGAAGGTTGAACGATGTTTCGGTCTCTGGATCGGAAAAAGCTCTTTCCGGACAGTCATAGCCTGCCATTCTTATAATATCGGCCAAAATCTGTTTTGCTCTTTGCCATGCGGCAGGCGTTTCGTTTGCCATTCTCCAGCCTCTCTAATATTCTGGAAAACAATAAGGCGTTGTTTATAATTTTGCAAGCACGTGCTTCTAAAATGCCGCTTCAAGCACGTCCGAGAAGGTTTCCCTGAGCGGGCCGCTCGGTATCGTGCGGCTGCGGACCGGCGCAGTCTGCGCGTAGCGCAGGCAGAATTCGCGGCGGCTCAATGGGAGGCAACGGCCCTGAACAGCGTTGAAACCGACGTCGGCGAGATGGCGCGCTTTTGCGACGCTCGTGACCCACTCGGCGATGAAGGTGGCGTGGCCCGCACTCTTGCGCAGGTGGTCGACGAAGCTCACAAGGCCCGGAAGGCCAAGTTCCCACTCTTCGACCATGCCGCCGTCAATTTTGATGAAGTCAACGATATCGCCGAATGATTCGAGGCGGCTTTCATCACGGTCGCCCGTTTCCATGTCGTCGAGAGCGAAGCTGTAACCCATCCGGCGCGCCGCCGTCATGACCGCCTTGCCATCATCGTCAGGGACGTAATCGTCTTCTATCAATTCGAAGATGAAATTTTTCGGGTTGTGGCGGGCGAGGACCGGCCCGACCTCTCTCCAGAACTGCCGATCGCAGGCCGAGACCGGCGAAATGTTGATCGCTACAGGAAAGCACTGTTGTGCTTCCGCCTGCTGAATGGCAAGCGCGATGATGATCGAATCGAACTCCCGCGCGCATCCGGCTTCGTAAATGCTGGCGATGGTCCACGGGATGTTGACGCGGTCTCGCTGCGGATGAAGGATATGGAACAGCATCTCGCTGATCGGTGCTGCCGTGCGGTCGCCGATATTGACGTTGTGCCATGGTTCAAGCCGGAAGCAGAACGCGCCCTCGTCGATGACCCCAAGCAGGGCGTCGACCTGCGAGCGGGTTGTCCCTCCAAAATTCTGTTCCAGAAATCGCTGCCGGATCGCGGCAACCCTGATACCCACGTAGTTGGTGAACATACGTTTTACTTTCTTGTTTCTTATTATTTTTCTTGTTCGTGTACCCCACACGATCGATGGGATAATATATGGAAAGTTTGAAGAAAAGCTTAATTGCTTTGTTTACGCAGAGACCATTTTATCTGGGCAAAATCGCTCTCCATTACGCCATAAATGACGAGTTGTCTGGATCTACGCGGCGTTCCTTCGCTTCCAAGATAGACGCTGTCTTCGAGTGCGAGTTCGCCCGCATTGTGGATAAAGCGCCAGCCAGTACCGCCGGGGAGAAGGATGAGGGCTTCGCGACCGTCCTGGGTCAGAGAGGCGTTGACGCGTGGGTGCAGGTGGAAGCGCACCGCGACTTCCGCCGAGCGACCGAGGCCGATGGGGCAGGTCAAGGTCTCCTCGCCCGCAAGTCTGCCGCCGTTGTCCGTCAAAAACATGCGTCGGCGATGGATAATGCCGTTCAGCGAGGCGTAACCGTCGTGGCTTGCATCCAGAAGGCACGCGTCATCGCTTTCCTGCCGCTCGCATGAAACGGTGCGGGCCTTGCGACCGAAATGGCCGTCTTCGCGGATTTCGAAGGCGTTGCGGTAATTAATGCCGAGAGCGGTGTGCGCGGCGGTACCGCGCAGAACGTCCTGCCAGTCGTCGTTTGTCGGGTGCGTGCCGCAGTTGACGAAAATTCGGTCGCGACCGTGCACGAATTCGAAGGCCAGAGGTGCCGGGTGCGCTTCCTGGTCGAACGGCGGAGCGGGCGGTCCGCCGCAATCGCAAATCAGGACGCTGCGGCCTTGCGTGACCCGCTCGAACCCGGCATGCGGCAGAGTCCTGAGTGCTTTGCCCCGGGCATTGGCGTGAACAAGTACTGTATCGAGCAGCGATCGGTCGCCCTCGTTTGTCCCGTTGAACAGGGCGAGCCCCTTGTCGGCATAACGAAAGAAGCGAATGGCCGGACTCATGCGGTCGATGGCGTGCTGGAGCTTTTCCGGAACCGGGACGCGCGCGGCCAGCAGCGTAAAGCGCACGTCGACGAGAAGTTGCAGGGCGCGAACGGTTGCAGCGGGGCTGCGCGATGCGTGGCAGCCGTCGGTCAGGATTTGCCGCTCGATCTGCCTTTCCAGCACGGCAAGGCCCTGTTCGATCCACTGCTCGAATCCCGCGAGTGAGGCACCGGCGTAGACCAGCCCCTTTGAGGCCTGTATGATCTCCAGGCCGCCGTCCATGCCGCTGATGCTGCGTCCGAGATGGCGGCTCTGGCGGATCAGGCTGTCGAGAAAATCCTCCTGAAAGGTGTCGTCGGCGCTCTCGCCGAAAAAGTCGTATGTTGCGGTCCACATGGCGATGCGTTTTCCGGTGAGGCCGGGACTCCAGCTGTCCTCGTGCCAGCGCGGATAGCGGCGCATCCAGTTTTCGACCATGCTACGCGCCTGCTTGCGGCCCTGATCGCCGCCGAGCGCCTTGAGGTCACGCAACCACTCGAAGCCGTGGAGAAAATCGTACCACGCGCTGCCGACACTGAACGGCTCCCAGTAATCGCCGTGCATATCGAGTTGTTCGCCGTCCATCCGAAACGCACCGCTGCACAGCCAGCGCCCGCGCTCGATATCGCCCGGCCACGGATCGGCGGGTTTGACCGCAAGCCCGTCCGGCACGCAGCCACCAAGGCTCCAGTTGTAAAGCAGGCTGCTGCATGCCATCCGTTCAGCCTTGCGGCGGACCGTGCGGATGACGTGGGACGCGAGGCTAGCGTCCACGGAGGGCTTCAATATTTGCGGCATATCCATCGGGACCATCCTTGAAGACTGAAGTTCCGGCCACGAGGACGTCTGCGCCCGCCTCAATGACCAGTTTTGCGGTTTCGGGGTTGATGCCGCCATCGACCTCAAGATCGACGGGGCGGGACTGGCCGTTAATCATGTGACGCACGGCCTTGATTTTGGCGAGACAAGGGATGAAAGCCTGACCACCGAAGCCAGGGTTGACGGTCATGACCAGGACGAGATCGACAAGATCCATTACGTTCTCAAGCACGTTTACTGGCGTACCGGGATTGAGCGCGACGCCCGATTTTTTGCCGAGAGCGCGAATCGTCTGAAGGGTGCGGTGAAGGTGGGGGCCCGCTTCGGGGTGAACGGTGATGATGTCCGCGCCCGCCTTGGCAAAGGCTTCGATATACGGATCCGCCGGGGAGATCATCAGATGGACGTCGAATGGCTTTTGCGAGTGGGGACGAATCGCTTTGACGACGTTCGGGCCGATGGTCAGGTTCGGCACGAAATGACCGTCCATGACGTCGACGTGAATGTAATCGGCACCGGCATCGTCGATTCGCCGCACTTCAGAACCTAGCTGGGCGAAGTCGGAGGAGAGAATCGAGGGGGCGATTCGGATATCTTTGGCTTTGAACATGGCGTCACCGAAAGCGTCAGGGGCGTTGGCGCACGAAAAAGAAGAGTCAAACGGGAGTCGTTAGAGGCGCAGAAGTATCCACATCTTTATGTATAGCAGCTTTTGGAACGGGTTTCACGTCCTGACGGGCATAAAATGAAAGAAATTTATTGTCCGGCAGCCTGGGGGTTTTGCTTTTCTGGAAGCAGAAAATAACGGCAGTCCACCTATCTCTCCCGCCGGTTCTGCCGGATGAGTTCGCCGAGATCAATGGCCATGCGGTTCGCAGGCGGAGGTGCAGGAGCGATTCTGTTATTCGTCGGCTCGAAGGCTGGGGGTTGTCCGGGCGGCTGAAGTAGGTTCATGGGCGCGGTCTCCGTTTTTGATTTCCTGTTCTCTCCCGCGTACGCTTTGCCCGTGAAAAGGTTCCCCGCCCACAATTCTCTCTTCTTCGGAAAATGAGGTCCGCATTTGGTCAGGATGATCGTCTTAGCCGCGCCACATAAAACCCGTCCATTCCGCCATGCGCGGCCATATGGAACGGGAAGAGGCGCAGGTCGCCTTCGGGCGTGATCGCGCCTTCGATGGGGGCTTCTTGCTGAGTGATGGGCTTGCGGACAAATCCCGGGCTTTCGGCGAGGAACTGCTCCACGAGCGCTTCGCCTTCCGCCTTTTGCAGCGAGCAGGTGCAATAGATCAGCGTGCCCCCCGGCGCGAGCATCGTGGCCGCATTGGCCAGGAGATTTCCTTGCAGGGACACCAGCCGGTCCATGTCTGATTTCGACTTCAGGTGCAGGATATCCGGGTTACGCCGGATCGTGCCGGTCGCCGTGCAGGGCGCATCCAGCAGGATAAAGGGCGCGGGCTCCCGCGGGCGCCAGACAGAGGCATCGGCGGCTTCGGTGCGGACGTGCTCGCCAAGGCGAAGGCGCTTCATATTCTCTTCAAGTCGCTGCAGACGCTTTATCGAGCGGTCGAGGGCCGTGACATTCGCTCCCATCGCGGCGAGCTGGGCGGTCTTGCCACCGGGCGCGGCGCAGAGATCGAGCACGTCCTTTCCGTTCACATCGCCCAGCAGTCTGGCAGGGAGGGCGGCAGCGGCATCCTGAATCCACCACATGCCATCGTCAAATCCGGGCAGGTCCGTGACGCGCCCGCCCGAAGCGCGGCGCAGCGAGCCGGTCGGCAGGATGGCGGCTTCAAGTTCGTTCGCCCAGTATTCGATCATGCCGGGGTTCTTGACGGTGATATCGAGCGGCGCTTCGGCAAGCGATGCCTGCGCAACTTCGGCAGCGGTGCGCAGCCCGTAATCAAGAATCCACTGCTCCATCAGCCAGTGGGGCGTATTGAGGCGTGTCTCGTCCTGTTTGCCCGCCCACTCTCGCCCCTCGCGCGTCATGGTGCGCAGGATGCCGTTGACGAGGCCCTTTAGACGTGAGAGTTCGGCGCGTTCGGCAAGGCGCACGGAGGTGTCCACTGCTGCATGGTCGGGTACCTCCATGAAGAGAAGCTGGCAGACGCCGATTCGGAGCACGTTCTGAACCGCCGCGGGCATGGCGTTGTCGGGTCGGGTTTGCGCGCGGCGGAGCAAATCGTCGATCTGCCCGAGGCGGCGCAGGGTTGTGGTGGCGAGCATGCGCGCAAAAGCCCGGTCGCGCGCGGGAAGCGACGTGAATGCTTCCGCGGTTTCCAGCGCGAGGTCAAGCTCGTGTTTGCGCCTGAGGACTGACTCGATGATGTCGAGTGCCGCCGCACGGGCCGAAAGCGCGCCTGCAGGGTTTTCGGGCGGCGCGTGCCGGTATTCTTCGGGATCGCTCATGAATCCGCGCCTTCAATGATTCGCCGCTCCACCTCGTGGGCATGGTCGATCATTAAACGATAAAGAAGGCGAACGAAGGCCGGGTCGAGACCGTTGATCTCGCCGACTCCGGCGCATCGGGTCAGAACCTCGTCGACGCGGCCTTCCTGGACAAGCGCGATGCCCTCTCGGCGCTTGAGCTGCCCCACCTCCCGAACCACCTCGTAACGTTCGCCGAGCAGCGCAAGGATCCGGTCGTCGAGGGCGTCGATTTTCTGGCGGAATACCTGAAGCTCTTCCATATCGGGGTTCCATTCAATTCTGCAGGGGTCATATTAATCCATGGGAGCCAAATTCCAACCCCCAAGGGAAACAGCTTTCCGCTTCGATTAAGACTGTTTATCCGGCTCGAACGGGTCCCGAGGTAGTGAATAAAGTCGCCCGGGCACGGATCCTGGCATTTTTCTATGGACGTTTATCAAGTTTTCAGTTTTGTCTTTTAGCATTGTGAGGAGGGCAACGAAAATGCAGGCATTCTTCAGCGCGGACAAGTTCCGAAAAATCGCGGCGAGCGCGGGTTTTCTCGACAGCGCGGCGCAAAGGCACGTCGTGCGGATGTGTCGCGACGCAAGCGTCCCGGGGGAGAGTGTCGACGCAGCAATCGGCGCTTTCGAGCGGGATGAGGCGCTTGATCGCCATGTGACGCTCTTCGAGGCGAATGCCATGGATCTGCCGGACGACAGGGCGGCGCGCATCTCAAGCCGCCTGGATCCTCAATTGAAGGCGCTCGTCGAGGAAATCTGCGAGGCGATCGAGGGGGAAGAACCGCAGGCGTTTCAGCGTGCCCGTCTTTTCGAACTTCAGCTATTCAGCGAACTTGCCTGGAATATCGCGGAAGAAGAACTGGCGAGTGATCCGAATAAGGCCGCGATTTTGCAAAGACTTGCGGATCGGGCAGTCGAGGAGGCAGAGGAGTCTTCTCCGGTCGTCCGTCTGAAAATCGGGGGCCGTGAACCGTAAAGCACTGGGGACAGGGAAAATGGAGTTACTCGTAACAAAGAGTTTTTTAAAAATTCTCGGCAAGAACCCCCAGCTTCGGGAGGCATTTGAGACGAAGGCCCAGCAGGCGCTTTCCGATCCAACCCTGGTTCGCGAAAAAAAGGAAAAAGGAATATACAGTCTCGATCTTCCGGGCGGTCGCCGGGTTCTGCTTGCCAAGGACCGGGACGGCAATCTGATCCCGTTTTTTGCCGGATCGCACGCCGACTATGATGCGCTTCTGGCCAAACATCCGACTCCGGATAAGGTCCTTATCCATGTGACACGTTCCGAATTTGAGGGCGTAACAGGCCCTTTTAACAGGATCGGCGCGGTTATCGGTCAGTCTGGCGGTTCCGAAACCCAGAGGCGAATGGGTGGGATGGGACGTCACGGGGCGGTCCTTGTCGCCGTTCTTGCGGGTGCCTTGTCCTATTTGCAGACCGGCGACGTCGACGCCGCGATGGGTCACATAATGCCGGATGCCGAGGAAATGGCCGCTCCCATGGATCCGCACACTGTCGAGGCTGTTTTGCAGCAGGTTGACGATCTGCCGCTCGGCAAGGCAGCCGCAAATTTCGTGCGTCCGCTTGTTCTTGCTGCCGTGCAGCCCGGGGGAGTTAGTTCGTTTGCTCTCGGCGGTGCAGCTCAGAACGTTCTTGTCCGCCTTGGCCCTCCGGCCATTGGCTCGGCGGCGCATCTTGACCGTCGATATCGTACAAGTACTAATGTAACCTCTTCACTGGAGCTGTAGGTCAAGCCGAGCAAGGACCGGGACGTGGTCTGATGGCTGACTCCAGTCCCTGGTGTCTATGCAAATCTTGTGATGTGTGAGGAAAGGCATGACCGGCTTTGTCAGCCAGATATGATCGAGCCTGCGGCCCCGGTCAGACTTCCTCCAGTCGCGATTGCGGTAGCTCCACCAGGTGTACGCCTTGTCTTCGGGCGGGATGAAGTGGCGTATGGCGTCCTGCCAGTCCAGCGAGTTCTGCATTTCTTTCAGCTTTTCCACCTCGACGGGCGTATGGCTGACGACCTTGAGAAGTTGCTTGTGGGACCAGACGTCGTTCTCGAGCGGGGCGATGTTGAAATCCCCAAGCGCCACGAGCGGCTGATCGGGCGTGTACTGGTCCGCGAACCAGCGCGCCATCTCGTCTACGAAATCAAGCTTGTGCGCGAATTTGTCGTTCACCTCCGGATCCGGCTCGTCGCCGCCTGCCGGGATGTAGAGGCAGTGTATCTGGAGCGGCTCGGCAAAGGCAGGCGTGTCGACATGGACCGCCACATGGCGGCAATCCTCTTTCCCGCAGCGGTGCCAGATTTCCTGCGTTTTGAACGGTACCTTTGAAAGCACTGCCACGCCGTTATAGCTTTTCATGCCATGGATGTGCGTATGCGCGTATCCCGCCTTCGTCACGGCCTCGAGCGGGAAGTGCTCGTCGGGAGTCTTGGTTTCCTGCAGGCAGACGATATCCGGTTGTTCTTCCTCCATCAGCCGCAGCAGGAGATTGATGCGCAGGCGTACGGAGTTAATGTTCCAGGTCAGAATTTTCAAGTCGATCTTCTTTCTTCGACGTCCATCTCACTCTGCAAAAATCAGCCACCCGTACGAGATCAGCAGAGCCGGGACGGCCGTGTAGAGCGTGGCGAGAATTGCCGCTTTGGGCGCCAGTGCTATCGCCGGGAAGAGGGCGTCGCCGTCGTTGCTGATGGCGTTGGCGATGAGCGCCGAGAACGGCACGATGCCGTTCAGATACATGGTGGTGACGATGATTTGCGGCCCGCATCCGGGAATGAAGCCGATGAAGGTGGCCATCAGCGGCATGAGCCAGATAACGCCCTCGAAAAGTCCGTGCAGATCAAGGTCGAGCCAGAGAAGGGCGAGTTCGAACAGTAGAAATGCCGTAATCACCCAGACCGTGACGAAGTTCGTGTCGATCGCCACGCGGTCGATCAGGCATTTGTAGGGATGCGGGCCCGCGACGTTGCCGGTCAGGTTGGTCACGCTCGGGCCCATGTTGGGACTGAGCGCCCACATGGTTGCACAGAGAAACGCGCCGGTCAGACCGATCCATGTTGTCGGCTCATAAGCGGCGAGCGGTCCGAACCATGCATCCGTGTCAGCCTGAAGCGCTGCCCCGATTCCAAGCGAAAGGCCCGGGACCATCAAGGCGATCCAGGGTTTGCGCAACGGGCTTATGCGGCTCGGCATGCCGCAGACCATGCCGAAATCGCTCACGAGACGCTTGTCCGGCGACTCGTATTTCAGGAAGTCCTTGCCGTGGATGAACTCGACCAGGTAGCCGAACGTCACACCTGCCGTCATCGAGATGGCATAGACGAGCAGGGCGGTTTGCGGCTCCTGGGCGAGCAGCAGGAATGCGGCGTCGCCCATGGTCGAGCACAGCACGGCGACGACGGCGCCAAAACCAAGGCGCCCGCTGACATACTGCGTGATGACGACAATCGCGCCGCCGCAGCCCGGAAGGGCGCCCATTACGGCGGCGATCGGTACGTGCCAGGCGCGGTACCTGTTCAAAAGGTACGCCGTGTCGAGTTTGAGCGCGTGCTCGGCGAAATAGAACAGGGCAAGCGTGGCGGCGACAAAGGTCGAGACCTCGATATAGGCATCGGCAATCGCCGCGCGAACGACATCTCGCGTTTCGCCGCCCGTCAGGAAAGCAAGTCCGGCGATGACGCCAAGGAACACAAACTTGGCGGCAAGGCGGAACTGCTCGTCGCCGGAATTCAGTTTCAGGAGCTTGCAGCCAGTGGTCGGTGCGGCCATGGCGGATTACTGGCTTGGCAAACCGAGTTCGCTCATCATTTTCTGCGTTTCGGACGCGATGGTCTGGTCGGCGTTGACGCGCGCGTTGTTGACCGCCGCCGCGACGAGGTCTTCGAGCGTTTCCTTGTCGGCCGGGTTGATGATCGAGGGGTCGATGGTGATCTTGCGGATATCGCCCTTGCAGGTCATGCGCACGGCAACCATGCCGCCGCCGCTTTGCCCGTCGACCTCGACGTCGGCGAGGCGCGTCTGAAGTTCCTGCATGCGGGTCTGCATCATCTGCGCCTGCTGCATCATTTTCTGGATATTCATCGTCATGAGCTCGAATCCTTTTGTTTGGGAATGAGTTTAGCAATTTCTGCGCCCGGGAAAAGGGCCATAATCTCTTTTACGAGCGGCTGGGCCGCAATCTCGGCGATTTTTGCTTCGTACGCCGTTTTCTCCCGCTGTGCCAGCGTCGGCTCGCCCGGTTTTGCGCTTGAGACGGAGACCATCCATCGTTCCCCGAGTGCCTTGCCGAGCGCTCTGCCGAGATTCGAGGGCAACGTGTCCGGTGCGTCCGGCTCGACGTTAATTTCAATGCGTCCCGGCGTGATCCTGATCGGGTGGACGTAGAGAAACACGTGGCTGGCCAGAACCGGTTCACTAGCCGCCTGAAGGACGGCGACAATGTCCTCGATGGTCTGTGGCGGCGTGTGTGCGGAAAACTCAACTGGCGCGGGCTGTGAGGCCATCGCCATTGCCGCACTGCCGCCGCGCGAGGCGTGAACGCCGCTGCTGCCGTTGTTCGGGGTCTGATGCCGGGCTTCAGCGGGGTGGTCGCCTCCTCCGCTTTGCAGTTTACGGATCAGGTCGGCGGGGTCTGGCAGGTCCGAGGCGTAGGCAAGGCGAATGACGAGCATTTCCGCGGCTGCTTGCGGGTTAGGCGCGCCCGCGATTTCGCCGATGCCCTTGAGGAGAATCTGCCAGGCGCGACCAAGAACGGGCATGGGCAGTTCGGCGGCGAGCACGGAGCATTTCTCAAACGTTTCGCTGTCCATGTTCATCCGCGCCCCGCCCGCTTTCGGCGCGGCCTTCATACGCGAGAGCAGATGGACGTAATCGAGCATGTCCTCCATCAGAACAGCGGGGTCCGCGCCAGCCTTGTGCATGTCGTCCATCGCTTCGAGCGCCGGGGCGATCTCGCCCGAGAGCGCCATCTCGAGAAGGCGCAGAACGCGGCTGCGATCGGCGAGGCCGAGCATGTCCTCGATCTGCTTTGCGCTGACCTGTCCGCTTGAGAGCGTCATCGCCTGATCGAGCAGGGAGAGACCATCGCGCACGCTCCCGTCCGCCGCGCGGGCGATCAGCGAGAGCGCTTCCTCTTCAATCTCCATGCCTTCCTTTTGGCAGATGTTGCGGTAGTGGTCTTTTAGCGAGCCCGAATCGACGCGGCGTAAATCGAAACGCTGGCAGCGTGAGAGAACTGTCACCGGGACTTTGCGAATCTCGGTCGTCGCGAAGATGAACTTCACATGCGGCGGCGGTTCCTCCAGCGTCTTCAGCAGTGCGTTGAAGGCGCTGGTCGAGAGCATGTGCACCTCGTCGATGATGTAGATCTTGTAGCGCGCCGAGGTCGGGGCATAGCGGACTCCGTCGAGAATTTCGCGAATGTCGTTGACGCCGGTGCGCGAGGCGGCGTCCATTTCCAGCACATCCGGGTGACGATCCTCCGTGATCGCCCGGCAGACGGCGCAGTCGTCCGTCGGTCCTGTCGTGGGACCGGCTTTGCCGTCCGGGCCGGTGTAATTGAGCGCCTTGGCGATGATCCGCGCCGTAGTGGTTTTGCCGACGCCGCGAATGCCGGTGAGCATGAACGCGTGCGCGATACGCCCGCCTTGAATCGCGTTTCGAAGCGTGCGGACAAGCGTATCCTGCCCGATCAGGTCATCGAAGTGCTGCGGACGGTATTTGCGCGCGAGAACGCGGTAGGGCGCTTTGGTCTCTTCGGCCATGGTTTAAGGTGTAAAGCGTTTGCGGAAGCAGTTCAACTGTTCCGTCCAGCTATGCCTCCAAAGCCTGAAGGGCGGGCTCGATGCGGAAGCTCGTTGCCGCCGTCGCTGTCCGAATGGTCCCCGTACCGGATTCTCCGCGCCTGTGACGGGGGACGGGGATTGCTAATTGGCTACGCAACGTGTCGAGTCGTCCCTCCGCTCTTGCAAGCAGCTTAGGCTCGGGGACGCCGCCGGCGGCGCGCTGGTAATCGGCGACAAGGCTTTCCTGCCGACGAAGTTCGTTCATGGCGCGGAGGCGTTCCTTCGGGGGCGCAGCCCGGTAGATCAGGCGCAGGAGGCGGTCGGCCCGCTGCGTGTATTCGTTTTCAAAAACAGAAGGTGGCCGCTCGAACGTTTCGAGCCCCATGTCTTTCCAGTAGACGGTTTCAAAGTTTCCGTCCGGCTCAAGAACGTCCATACGATCCTTGTGCCAGGTGATGATCGCCCAGTTTCCTTTTTCGTCATGGACAAGGGCCTGCACATGTTCGGTGCAGCAACCGTCATTGATGAGAAGCTTTCCTTCTTTGGTGCGTGCAAAACCGGCCATGTGCTCGTGACCGTAAACCCCGCCCTGCAGGAACCGGTTGGCGTCCACTGCATCGGCCAGACCTTTTCCAGCCGAAAGATGGTGCTTGATAAAGGATTTGACCTGCCGCTTTCCCCACGCCGCGATTGAAAAATCCTCCCTGACGCCCATTTTGTGGAGAAGATCGTCAATTTCGTAGGCGGCGGTGTAGGCAAGGTCGCCGACGCCATAGAGATAGGAGATTTTGCCGTCGAACTGGTCGCCGTGAAGAATCAGGAACCGATTAGCAGCTTCGTCGGGCATTTCGTATTCAACGTGGTCGTGAAACCACAGGCCGAATATATTTTTTCCATTGAGGTCGCGGTGAGGTCTGCCGTCTCCGGAAGCGGGTTCGCCTCGTACGCCCTCCTCGTGGTTGCCGTCAATGATGTGAACGTCGGTTCCGCTTACAGCCTTTTCGAGAACGTGCGCCATGCCGAGGCGATGATAGGGGCCGAAGTTCCAGCGTTCTTTCCGTCGCAGGGCGATCAGGTCGACGATATCGCCGACCATGGTCATGGTATCGCACCTTGTATGCTCAAGCATATGGCAAAGGCGTTTCGCCCGGGAATATTTCGTCCCCCAGTGAATATCCGAAACGCTCATGAAAGGAAAATACAGTCGGGCTTCCCCGGTCACGGGATCGCTGGCGATTCCAGGCTCCAGTTTCATTTCACCTCCCCATGGCGCAAAGCGCCATTCACACAAGGGGAGGATTACATGTAAATATCGGAAATATCAACGAATCTTTGCTCTTGCTCCCCGGGGCATGTTTCCGTATAAGGGACGTTTATGGATGGACGGACGGCGCTCTCTATTTCTCCCTGTGCGCGTACGTTCCCATCAGGTCCGTTTCCTCGAGGATATTCCCCTCCATCGCCTCGACCAGTTCGGATTTGCTGGCGCCCGGCTGCAGCGGCAGTTTCGAATCGAGCGCGTATAGGCGGAAGAAATAGCGATGCGTGCCACCGGGCGGGCAGGGGCCGCCATAGCCGTAGTTCCGGAAATCGTTGACGCCCTGCCTCGCCCCGTTTTCCAGGATTTCGTCGTTAGGAACGCCTTCCGGCAGCCCTTCGGCCTTTGCGGGGATGTTGTAGATGACCCAATGGGTAAACGTGCCGCCCGGCGCATCCGGGTCGTCGACGACGAGCGCGAGGGTTTTTGCATCGCCCGGCACGTCGCTCCAGCTCAGTTCCGGTGATATGTCTTCGCCTTCGCAGGCATGAATTTCGGGAATTGGTTGTCCGTGCCCGAAGGCGGGGCTCTTCAGTTCCATCGTCCTTTCCTCGCTGTTGGCCATGACCGGATGAACGGGGAATGCCGTCGCCAGAACCCAACTCAGCAACGTGAAGAACGGTTTCATCACAAATATTACTGCCTGTGCGTGGTCGCGACCCGGATCATTCGGGTGCGACGAACCGCAGGTAAAGCAGCCTCTTGAGCTCGCGGCGTCCGCGGCTGACGCTATCGAGGATCAGGCCCGTCATGAAGGACAAAATCGCCGTCAGCATGATGCCCATCGACAGAAACGCCGTGGGAAAGCGCCGGACGAGGCCGGTTTCCAGATATTCGATGAGTACCGGCGCGAACAGACCGACCGAGAGCAGTGCGAGAACGGCGGCCGCGATCCCAAAGAACGCGAAGGGTTTGACTTCCTTGAACAACAGAAGAATGAAAGTCAGGATGCGGAAACCGTCGCGGTAGGTGGACAGTTTGCTCTTCGTGCCTTCGGCGCGCTCGAAATACGGGGTTTCGACTTCCCCACACGGCACGCCGGTCTGGAGCGCGTGGATCGTCAGTTCGGTTTCGGTCTCGAACCCGGTGGCGAGCGCCGGGAAGGTCTTGACGAACCGGCGCGAAAAGGCGCGGTAGCCCGAGAGCATATCGGTAAAGCCCGTGCCGAAAATGAGCTTGACGATCCCGGTCAGAAGCCGGTTTCCGAATGCGTGGCCGGGACGATAGGTTTCGTGGCCCTGCGTCGGGACGCGGGTGCCGACGACCATGTCGAGCCGGTCGCGCTGAAGTTTCTCGACCAGGCGCGGCGCGGAATCGAAATCATACGTCCCGTCGCCGTCGGCCATGATATAGACGTCAGCCTCGATGTCGGCGAACATGCGCCGGACCACCATGCCCTTGCCCTTGCGGCGGACCTTGCGTACATGCGCCCCGGCCCGAGCCGCCTCGTCCGCGGTGTTGTCGGTCGAGTTGTTGTCATAGACATAAATGTCGGCGTCGGGCAGAACCTTGCGGAAATTCTGGACGACCTCGTAAATCGCCGCGCCTTCGTTGTGGCAGGGAAGAAGAATGGCCGTTTTCATCGTGAATTCTGTATTTGTTGGAGCGAAAAATCGACGATCCGATTCTAGCCGAAACGGCGCACGCGCGCCAGCCCCGCGAAGGCCGTAGAACAGGGCAAGATCATTTTGAAACGAAGGCAGAGGGGCGCCGCGAAGAAACAGTCAGTGGAAAGCCGGACACGACCCGGAGCGAATTCGTTGCGGCTGCTGCCTCTCGGCCCTGACCGGATTGGCGAAGCCTCCGCCCGCGCCGACTTTCCATGGATTGATATATATGCCAGCGCCCGGTTTCGCAAGAGCGGAAGGCCGCCCGCACAAAATTTTCGTTGAAATGCCCGCCCAATCCGGCTAGACCTAATCACGCATTTTTGGGCCGCAGTAGCTCAGTGGTAGAGCAACGCATTCGTAATGCGTGGGTCGGGGGTTCAAATCCCTTCTGCGGCACCATTCCTTCTTAAATCATCTCTCCTCTGTCGATCCCCCTCGAAATAGCCGAATCGATATAAATGGGTTCTGAAGAGCCCAATTTTGTTTGCCCAATCAGGCGAAACATTTTTTGGTGATACCTGTAGTCGCAGATGTACTTCTCCCCCCCATTGTTCGGTCCGCCGGGGACAATCCGGAAAGGGACAAGTCGTTTCGGCGAATGTTTGGGGGGGCTACGCATCGGCTGTCGGCTGGGACGGATATCGATATCCTGTCGACAAGGAAGTGTCGCCCGAGCGAACCCTGGATGGGCATTCATACGATCCCCCAACGGACGGGTTCGTCTTCGGCCTGCGCCACACGTGGCCGGAGCAAACGCGCATCAAGGCACGGGCCTGTGTCGTCGCGGACACGGGCTGCCTTATATCTCTCGCTTCGGACATGGCGGGTCTCCGCGCCGCGCGCGCAAAAGGCCTTCTTGACTCCGCGCCAACATGTCGATAAATCTAGACATATGGACATTCAGGAAGCCATTATCTTATTCGATGCTCTCTCGCAGGAAACCCGGCTGGGGGCATTCCGTCTTCTCGTGGAGGCCGGGCCGAACGGTATGCCTGCCGGGGCGATCAGCGAGACGCTTGGGGTTCCGCACAATACGATGTCTTTTCACCTGAACCACCTCCTCAATTCCGGCATTGTCACGTCCCGGCGTATGGGCCGCTCCGTTATTTACGCCGCCAATTTCGAGTTGATGCGCGACTTGATCCGTTTCATGGTTCGCGACTGTTGCGGCGTCGAGTTCGCGCGCATTCGCGAAGACGGGGTGCCGGGATGCCCGGTTATCGAACTGCCCGGTTGCGGCGGTGGCAAGGGGTGCGCACCATGAAGCGGGTGCTGGTCCTCTGTACCGGAAATTCCTGTCGCTCGGTGATGGCCGAGGCGCTGATAAACCATTTGGGCAAGGGACGCTTTGAGGCCGTCAGTGCGGGAAGTTTTCCGGCGGGATACGTCCATCCGAAATCCATTGAAACCCTCAAGTATCACGGGATCGAACCGGGAAATCCGCGCAGCAAATCCTGGGACGAATTCGCCGGGCAGTCTTTTACGTACGTAATTACGGTTTGCGATTCGGCGGCTGCGGAGAGTTGTCCGGTTTTCGCGGGCGGATACCGGAAATTACACTGGAGCACGCCCGATCCCGCGAAGGCCCTGGGACCGGAGGACAAAATAAGAAGCGCGTTCGACGATGCTTTCGGAATCCTGAAAGCCCGGGTCGAGAAATTGCTCCGCGATGGCTGATACCTTCATAATGCTGGCGGACTGGCTAGTGTACGGGCTTTTGGGCCTTGATCGCCAGACGCACTTCGCCGGAGTGGCCCACTTTTTTGTGGAGGACACGGCCAAAATCTTTTTTCTCCTGACTACGCTCATGCTTCTTGCCGGGTTTATCCGGTCATGGATTTCGCCGGAAAAGGTGCGGCATTGGCTCCAGGGCAAGCCGAAAGGGCTTGCGTATTTTCTGGCCGTTACTCTCGGGGCGATTACGCCGTTTTGCTCGTGCTCGTCGATTCCGCTGTTCATCTCCTTTCTCGGCTCGGGTATTCCTTTCGGCGTGACGATGGCCTTCCTGATTACGTCGCCCATGGTTAGCGAAGTCGGTGCGGTTTTGTTTGGAGAAGCGATCGGCTGGCATTTCACGCTCGCCTATGTAGGCATCGGCATGGCCACCGGCATGGTTGGCGGGGCGCTGATCGACCGGATGAAACTTGAGAAGTGGGTTGAACCGTTCGTCATTCGGGTAAATGTTCCGGTGGATGGCGCGGAAGGGACGAAGCCGGCGATCCGGAAGAGGTTCGACCGTGCGTGGAACGAGACGAGAGATATTCTCAAGCGTGTCTGGCCTTACGTTCTGATCGGTGTCGGAATCGGTGCGGTCATTCACGGCTATGTGCCGCAGGAGTGGATTGCCGGGAATCTGGGGGCTGATAATCTGCTCGCCGTGCCGCTTGCCGTGATCGCGGCGGTTCCGCTTTATTCAAACGTGACGGGCGTCGTCCCGGTCGCGGAGGTCCTTGTCGACAAGGGGCTGCCGGTCGGAACGACGCTGGCTTTCGTCATGAGCACGGTAGCCATTTCCCTGCCGGAGCTTGTGATTCTGCGAAAAGTGCTGAAGCTGGAAATGCTGGCTTTGTTTGTGGCCTGGCTTGTGGTGGCGTTCATTGTCACGGGCTATGTCTTTAACGCCTTGTTTTAGGGAAGGATGGAGCACATGAAGAAAGTCGAACTGTTCGGCACGGGGTGCCGGACGTGCGCGGTGACCGAAAAGATGATCCGTGATAAAGCTGCCGCGCTCGGTGTTCAGATTGAGCTTGTCAAGGTCGACGACCCGGCGGAAATCGTCTCGCGCGGGGTGATAAGCATCCCCGCCGTCATGGTGGAGGGGACTTTCGTTCACAAGGGCGGTTTACCTTCGGGCAGGGATATCGAAACGTGGCTGGCGTAAGGAGTTAAGACCGTGACATCCTGCGCTCCCCGCCGACTTTCTTTCCTTGATCGCTTTCTGACGCTGTGGATTTTCCTTGCCATGGCGGCGGGCGTCGCCATCGGCTCGACCTATGTCGGTGTGCCGGAGTTCCTGAACGGCCTGTCGATCGGCGCGACGAACATTCCGATTGCCATCGGGCTGATTCTGATGATGTACCCGCCGCTCGCGCGCGTTCGGTACGAAGAGCTGCCGCTGATCTTCCGGGACTGGAAAATCCTGTCGCTCTCGCTTGTGCAGAACTGGCTCATCGGGCCATTTCTGATGTTCGGTCTCGCGGTCTTCTTTCTGCACGACTATCCGGCTTATATGACCGGCCTGATTTTAATCGGGCTCGCACGCTGTATCGCCATGGTCATAGTCTGGAACCAGCTGGCCGAAGGGGACAATCAGTACGTCGCAGCCCTCGTCGCTTTTAACAGCATTTTCCAGCTCGTGTTTTTCAGCATTTACGCGTGGTTTTTCCTCTCGGTCCTCCCGACGCTGCTCGGGCTGGAGGGGCAGGTTGTCGAGGTCAGTCTTGCGACCATCGCGCAAAGCGTGTTTATCTACCTTGGCATACCGTTTCTCGCTGGCTTTCTGTCGCGAAAATATCTGATCGCAAAAAAGGGACGCGAGTGGTATGAGGGCGCGTTTTTGCCGAAAATCGGACCCGTAACGTTGATCGCGCTGCTGTTTACGATTGTCGCAATGTTCTCGCTTAAGGGAGGCATGGTGATCGAGTTGCCGCTCGACGTGATCCGCATTGCGGTGCCGCTCGCCATCTATTTCGTCGTGATGTTTGTCGTCAGCTTTCTGATGGGCAGGGCGATCGGCGCAGACTACGGCAAGACGACGGCGGCTTCCTTCACGGCGGCGAGCAATAACTTCGAACTCGCGATTGCGGTCGCTATCGCCGCATTCGGCCTCGGCTCGTCGGTGGCTTTCGCCACTGTTGTCGGTCCGCTGGTCGAGGTGCCGGTTCTGATCGCTCTTGTGAATGTAGCGTTCTGGCTCAAAGGAAAGATGTTTTAGGCCTGATCGAATATGGCCGCGACCACCGCCGGGAAAGTCTGTGTCTTTCTCAGCGTTCTGCCAAAAGCGCGTAACTCAGAACTTTGTAGCACAGTTTTGCGGTGAGGAAGTCACAGGCATGGAGACCCGGCGAGGGAGCCAGCTCCACAACGTCCGCGCCGACGATGTTCGCGTGTTTTGATGCTGCCGCGAGAATGTCCATGACAGTGTGCCAGTCCATTCCTCCCGGCTCCGGCGTGCCGGTTGCGGGCATGAGCGAGGAATCGAAACCGTCCACATCAAAGGAGACGTATACATTCTTTCCTTTCAACACATTTGCGATCCCGTCGATGCTCCATGAGCGCATGTCTTTGGCCCAGAAGATCGTGATTCGCTCCCGGCTCGCTTCCAGAAAGGGGATTTCCTCGACCGAAATGTTACGGATTCCGACGGAAACGAGGTCGATGTTTTCATGGTCGAGGCAGCGACGCAGGGCGGCGGCGTGAGAATAGTGCTCGTCCTCGTAGCCGTCGCGCAGATCCGCGTGGGCATCGAAATGAAGAATGGTCAGTTTCTCGTGGCGCCGCGCGAAGGGACGGATCGCCCCCGCCGTGATGCTGTGTTCCCCGCCGATCACGAGGGGGAATTTCCCGTTGTCCAAAGCCAGGTCAACCAGCGAATCCAGCAGATCGAGCGCGTCCTCGATTTTCTGGGGCAAAGCAGGCTGGGCCATCGTTGCAACGCCGTATTCCAGTACCGGCTCGCGCCAGAAGACCTCATCAAACAACTCGACCTGATGCGAGGCTTCCAGGGCGGCGGCCGGGCCGCGTTCCGTCCCGCCGCCGTAACTCACGGAAGCCTCGAAACCGAACGGAATAACCCACGCGCGAGCGTCTTCCGGCGTAAACCCGTCTTCGTCGGGTAAACCCAGAAATCCGTCTGGAGACGGAACAAAGGGGCAGTTCATCCTATCCAGTCCTTTCATCGTTCTTCCCTGTCTTGCTATCCCTCCCCCAGCGGTGTTTTCGCCGGGGGAGAATAATCTGGACTAGTTTGCGAAAACCTTTGCCAGTTCCCACTTTTTGCGGTTGCGCCATGCGCCGCGGTGCCAGGCATCAGATGCGATAAGCGGCATGACGCTCGTGGCTTCGGCGTAGACCATCTGCTCGTAAGTGACGTCGACCTTGCCCCAGCTGCAGGCTTCTTTCAGGGTCGAGGACGAACAGGCGCCGTCGCGTACGTCGGCGACCGTGATCTGGACCGCGTACTTGTGCATGTCGGCCTCAACGCCCAGGATTTCGGCGCATACGACCGTGTCCTGCAGGAAGTTTTTCGGAACGCCCCCGCCGACCATCATCAGACCCGTTGTGCCCGCGTGTATCTTGAGATCCGTCAGCTCACGGAAATCAGCGACCGAGTCGATGGTCATGTACTTTCCCGGATTTTCCTTCTGGTGTTTGACCAGTCCGAAGCCCGCGCTCGAGTCGGTAAAGGCCGGGCAGAAGATCGGAACGTTATGCTCGTAGGCAAGCTTGACCAGAGAATTCGGTTTCTTGCCGTTCGCGACCAGATACTTCCCCATCTCCCGGATGAATTCGCGGCTGGAATAGGGGCGCGGCTCCAGAGAGCCGGCGATTTCAAAAATCGCGTGATCGCAGGCCTGCAGATCTTCCTCGTCGATATAGGTGTCGTATATGCGGTCGATATACATATCACGCAGTTCGCGGTCGTCGACGCTCTCCAGGGCCTGGTAATGTTTGAATCCCAGACCTTCAAAGAAATCCATGTCGACGATGGACGCTCCGGTCGCGACGATGCCGTCAATCATGTTGCTGGCGACAAGCTCGGCATAAAGATCCATGCAGCCGCCCGCGCTCGTCGAGCCGGCGAGCGTCAGGAAGATCGCGCAGTCCTTATCTTCAAGCATCATATTGTAGATTTCGGCGGCCCGGGCAGTGTCGCGCGACGTGAATGACATCTTGCGCATGGACTCCACGATGGGGCGCGCGTCGAACGACTTGATGTCGACGTGCTCGACGACGCGGCTCAAAAGCTCGGCCTTGCGGCTTTGCTGAGCCGGTTGGGTTGCTGCGATCATATTTTTCTTTCCTTTCTCTTTGATGAAGAATGTTCGTAAAGGCAAACTGCGCTGGCCTGCCCGAAACCGTTGAAATCGGTGCGCATGCCGTAACTGTAGGCACCCATGTTCCTGAATTCGACCCAGTCTCCTTCGCCGATGTCGATCGGGAGAATGAAGGGACCCTTCATCATGTCGATTGAGTCGCAGGTCGGTCCGGCCAACGCAAATTCCTGCTTCTCGCTCCCGAACCAGCCGCCTTTGCGGATGCCGACCGTCTCGAACCGCGCATTCAGCACCGGCCCTGCGTCGAACAACCCGCCATAGGTCCCGTCGTTGAGATAAAGGGTGTTCCCCTTGCGCAGTTCGACTCGCGCGACCAGCGACGCCCCCTCGGCCACGAGCGCCCGGCCAGGCTCGGCGAGCAGTTCGGCGTTTTCAAAACCTTCCTGCGCAAGGGCGGCTTTGAGGTTCGCAAAACATCCTTCCAGCGCGAACGGCATCTGGTCCGGATAGGCCGCCGGGAAGCCTCCGCCAATATCGAGGATATCAGGCATTACGCCGCTCGTTCGGGTGACCTCTCCCGAAACCTTGATCGCGCGGACCCAGGCGCCGGAATCGAGGGTCTGCGAGCCTACATGGAAACAAAGGCCCACTTTGCGGGCAACTTTGCGACATTCCAACAGCAGGTGCGCAGCTTGATCCGGCGGCGCGCCGAACTTGACCGAGAAGTCGATAGCGGCGTGATCGTTATCTGGCAGGCTGAGGCGCACGAACAAAGTCAGATCCGCGGAGTTGCCGGTCTCCCGAAGGATCTTTTTCAATTCGGTCGCACTGTCCAGAACGAAGTTGCGGACGCCATGCTGGTAATACGCCTCGCGGATGGCTTCAGGGGCCTTGACGGGGTGCATAAAGAAAATTTCCGCCTCCGGTGCGACCGAGCGGGCAAGGCGTACTTCGGCAATGGAAGCCGCGTCAAAAGCTTTGACCCCCGCCTTGCGAATAGTCTCCAGTACGAGCGGATGGGGATTGGTTTTAACGGCGTACATCGTGCGTCCCGGGAACGCGCTGAGGAAGCGCAACGCCGCCTTGCGGATTTTGTCTGGATAAAACACGTAAAGCGGACCGGCGGGCGCCAGTCTGCGCACGAGCGCGGACACAGAACCGCGGTAACGGGACGGTGTATGAACGTTGGAGTCGACATTGGGGCGCTTCTGCGCCCATGCATGGGAAGTTCTCATTTCGGGATGTCCCTCAAAACGCGTCGAGCGAAAAGAAAAACAGATGGCTTGCGGGAACACACCCATCCCGGAAACCAGGGCCTGCCCGGCCGCCCCTCAGAGGGCGGAGCAGGCCGCTCTTCTATCGCTCTGTATCCTCAAGGGGGGCGATACGGAATGCGCCCGCCCGAACTGCGGGCAGGGTAGCGGAACTTATGTCTGCGGGGACAAAGGTAACAGGCCTCATCCCCCTTGCGACCATGTGGTCCATAACGTAAACCTTTTCAAATCTCTCGGGCTTTTTTCAAGCCCCGGTTCAAAATGTTTACGCCGTTGCATAACCATGGTGTCTGTACCAGGGGGTCAGAGACACGTGCGTGACCGATGATATATATTAACCGAAATGGAAAATCAACTTTTTAGTTCTGAAAATCCCGGTCGGGGACCCGTCCTCGCAAATATGGAAATGTTCTTGACACATCCGCGTGGATAAACTAGCGGTACTCCTTCAGACAATCCAGGGTCGGCCAGTGCGCTACGAGAAGCCGACCGGAGAAATACGGCGGAGGAATCATGAGTGTCACGGCGGGTGAATCCGGTATACGTCCACCACTTGTTTTTCCGGCGAATCGCCGGGGAAGCCATTCCGGTGAAGCGTCTGGTGTCTCGGCGCTTACGGATCTTCCGGGTCTGCGGGACGTTTATAATTTGGCGAACAGGCTGGCGGTCACCCGGTATCCGATTCTGGTTCTTGGAGAAACCGGCACCGGGAAAGAGGTGCTTTGCCGCCACATCCATAGTCGATCCTCCGTGGCGCGGGGGCCCTTTCTCGCTGTGAACTGCGGCGCGATTCCGCGCGAGCTCATTGAATCCACGCTTTTCGGTCACGAGAAAGGTGCCTTTACCGGCGCGGCGGGCAGGAAGGAAGGGTATTTCGAAGCCGCGAACAACGGAACGCTGTTTCTTGACGAGATCGGCGATATGCCGCTGGACCTGCAAACCCGGCTTCTCAGGGTTCTTCAAGACGGCGCGTTTTCGCGCGTCGGCGGCAACGCCGAAATCCCGACGAATGCACGGGTCATTCTGGCAACACACCGGGATCTGAAGGCGGCGGTTGCGGAGGGAAAATTTCGCGAAGACCTCTACTACCGGATTAACGGGTTTACGCTGGCGGTTCCCCCGCTGCGGGAACGCCCGAAGGATTTGTCGATTCTCGCTCGCCATTTTGCCGAAGTCGTGGCAAAGAGGGAAGGTCGGGACGTGCCACAAATCTCCCGTGCGGCTATGGCGCTGTTGCGGGAGCATGACTGGCCCGGCAACATCCGGGAGCTCGAGAATGCGATGACGTGGGCGGTGGTGCTCGGCGAGAATGACCCACTGGAACCCTCCGACTTTCCTGAAATTGTCAAGGCCGGGGATACCCGAAAACTGCGGGCCGCGGCGAACCCTGTCGCCGGGCCGCAGCATTCATGGTGGGGGGCGCCCGTGGAGCTGGGGGATCCGTTTCGGCAGGCAGTTTTCTTCCCGTCGCTTTCTGTTCCGCCGGACGTCGCTGTTCCTGCGGCGTCTGCGGCGGCGCCCCCGGAAGGATGTGGCATTCCAGCCGCATTTATGGAGAGCTACATCGAATTGGCCACCGGCCTTGTGACGAACAATCTTTCTTACCGCCAGTTCTGCGCTTTCGAGACGAAAATGCGGAAAAACGAAACGTTTTCGGCTACTGACAGGGACCCCGTGCGGAGCAGGCTGACCGCGCGTCTTATGGAAGAGGTCGGTACCATGAGCGACGAAAGCCGCGACCGGCTTTTTGACGCAGTCCACCGGCGTTACATCGTCGATGCGCTTCTGCAAACGACCACGGTTAATCAGGCGGCGAAACATCTTGGGGTTAAAGAGTCTGACCTGCGGAATACCGCTGAACGGCTGGAGATCGGACTTGAGTTCGTCACTGATTTCAAGGCCATGCCCAGACGCCCCCGGCCCGCCCGGGACTGCGCGTTATAAGAAAAACTGATCCTTCTTATTGAAACTGTTCATTTCCTTAAATCGCTGAAATCGGATAGACACGGTCCTTGAGGACAAAGAACGGCAAGAGGGCGTGTATGCACCGGTGCGCGAAGCTGCGAGCATCAGAAGTCATCCTGAACATTCTGATCGGGCTGGCGGTGAGTGTTGTGATGCTCAATCTCGGCGCGGCCCTTGGCATACTCTCGGGGCGCGGTGCGTTCGCCGGGATGATGTCGGCGGGCCTGATCGCTCTGGTGACGTCCGCTTTTGGGGGAACGCGCATTCAGGGATCGGGAGCGACGGCGCCGATGAGTACCGTGACCGCTGTCGTCGTCGCCTATGCCGCCGAAAGTCTCCCGGCCTCGGTTGCCGGGGTCGATGCGAATCATTTCGTCAACATCGTTCTGCTGCTTACGGCTGTCCTGCTGGTCGTTGCGGGTCTTTTGAGACTGGGACGTTTCATTTCCTGCGTTCCGAACCTCGTGATCTCGGGCTTCATGTGCGGGATTGCGATGATCATCTGGACGCTTCAGTTCAAGCTGCTGCTTGGGGTCGGGCGAGAGCCGATCGGCGGCCCGGTACTTGTAAATCTGGCGATTGCCGCTGCGACGCTTGGCCTTGCCTTTGTTGTTCCCCCGCTATTGAAGAGTGTTTCGGTGCGGCTCGCCGCAATGCTGCCCGGGACGCTGGTGGCCGTCATTCTGGTCAGCGTTCTGGCTGGCGGGCTCGACCTGCCGGTCGCCTTCCTTGCGCTTGAGACGCGGATCGGGAGTTTCGACGATTTCGCGGTCTATATCCGGCAGCAAATCCCTGACAGAATCGGCGCGGAGGTTGTCCTGCTGGCGCTGCCCTTCGCGCTCAAGCTTGCCGCGCTTTGCTACGTGGATACGTTGCTGACGTCGCTGATCGTAGACAAGATGCGCGGAACAAGGAGCCGCCAGAACCGGGAGTTGATGGCGCAAGGGGCGGCAGCGGGGATTGTCGCTCTCGCGGGCGGTGTGCCGGGGGCGCAATCGACCGTTCCGTCCGTTCTGCTTGTCAAGGAAGGTGCGACCCTTCGGCTTGCGGGGATTTGCGCCGGGCTTTTCGTGCTTGTCGAAATGATGCTGTTCGCCGACTGGATGGCGTACATCCCGCAGGCTGCCTTTGCGGGAATTCTCATCAAGGTCGGGTATGACGTGTTCGATATCAAACCCCTGTGGGCGTACGCCCGGACATTGAGGCGGACCGCGCGCCGGTTGCCGACGCGGGTTCTCGGACATAAGGAGATGACCATCTTGTCCGGCACGGCTCTTGTAACAGCGTTTGTCGATCTGATTGCGGCTGTTGGTTTGTTTACGGTGGGCTTCCACCTGGCAAACCGGCTTCTTTTGCGAGGCCGCCAGTCGATCCGGGATTATGTGCCTGCATGATGCCTCGGACTGCAATGCTTTTCAAAGATTTTGGGTACTGGTAATGTTGGCTTGTTCGATAAGCGCAAAATGAGCCCTCTTATGCCGTTTCACGTCGATACACTGCTGCTCAAAAGTTTCGTCGCCGTTGCGGAAACCGGCAGTTTTTCGCAGGCGGCAAATATTGTCGGGCGTACGCAATCCGCCGTAAGCCTCCAGATCAAGAAACTTGAGGAAGGGCTGGGGTGCAGCCTGTTCGACCGCAGCAGCCGCCAGGTCGTCCTGACCGAACAGGGAGAGGTTTTTCTCGGTTACGCGCGCCGCATCATCGAGTTGCAGTGGGAAGCCTACAGCCGCCTGAACGAGCCCGACGTCAAGGGACAGATCAGCCTTGGAACGCCTGAAGATTTCGCCACACATTATCTTCCGAATATTCTCGCCAAGTTCTCAAGGCAGCATCCGCACGTCCAGCTCAACGTCGAGTGCGACCTGACGCTAAACCTCCTGAGCGGATTTCGGGAAGGCCGGTTCGACATCGTTCTCGTCAAGCGCGACCCGCAGATGGTTAAGGGCGGCACACGGGTCTGGCGGGAGCCGCTTGTCTGGGCGGCGGCCGAGCATTATCAGCTCAGAGACACTATTCCTCTGGTTCTTTCGCCTGCGCCCTGCATCTATCGCGCCCGCGCTCTGGCGGCGCTCGACAGGGTGCGAAGGCCCTGGCACATCGCTTATACAAGCCCGAGCCTCGCGGGGACGGTCGCAGCCGTGCGGGCCGGGCTCGGGATAACGGTGCTTCCGGCGACAATGGTCCCGCAGGGATTGTCGCCGGTAAAGGGTACGCTCAAACTTCCGCATCTCGCTGATTCCGAGATCGCTCTGATAAAGCAGGACACCATGCCTCAGGCGGGTCGGGTTCTGGCAGCCCATATCGTGTCCTCGCTGGAACAGAGCGTCTACGATTAGAGGGACTTATAGTCATTCCGATCTATTGAAAAATCTAATCGTAACGGGCATTTCCATTGAACTATGAAATGCCGATCCTATATCCTTTGAATAAGAGATAGCGGGGCCCCGCTGGCGACAAACCTCAAGCAGCCGAAAGGAGGTCTGAATGTCAGTTGAGTACTTCAAGTCCTTGTTGATGAAGGAGATAGCGGGGCCCCGCTGGCGACAAACCTCAAGCAGCCGAAAGGAGGTCTGAATGTCAGTTGAGTACTTCAAGTCCTTGTTGATGAAGTCCGCGCAGATCCAGAAGGAAATCGAAAAGGAGCAAAGCCGCCGCTGGCCGGATCGGATGCGTTTGCTCAAGCTGAAAAAGGTCCGTTTGTCCATCAAAGACCGGATAGAGAGGATTACACGGCACCGCGCTCCGGTGCAGCAGGGTGCCTAACCCATCGGTGTCCTCTAACTCTTGCCAGCAATCCCCTGACCCTCCCCCGCAAGTCGGGGGAGGGTCGCTGATGGCTTTAGTGCAACCGGACTAGGCCGCCTTGCTTATTTCGATGCGCCTGACACTCTCCGGTTTGGCGATCGTCGTGCGCGGCAGGGTAATCGTGAGCACGCCGTTTCGGAACGTCGCTTCGGTCTTGTCGGTATTGGCGTCTTCCGGCAGCGAAAGGACCCGGCGGAATGAGCCGTAGGACCGTTCGACACGATGCCAGTTTCGGTCCTTGCTTTCCTTCTCTTGTCTCTTCTCGCCGCTGATGGTCAGAGTGTTGCCGGAGAGCTCAAGCCTGACATCCTTTTCGTCGACGCCGGGGACTTCCACGGAAATCGTGTAGTCCTTCCCGGTTTCGGCGATGTCGACGTTCGGTCGCAGCAGGGCGGGCAAGGCCGGGGCTTCCACCGCCGGGAAGCTCAGGCCGCGCATGAAGCGGTCGAACATGCGGTCAATGTCGCGGTGGAAGTCGCGGAAGAGATCGTCTCCGTGCCAGGCGGGCAGATGCGGCTCTTCGTCTTCCTTGCGAAACCAGTTCCAGGGCGACCATTTCTGAAGGTTTGTGGACATGACAGTTTCTCCTTTCGTACGTCTGTCAAACGCGAGACCCCCTCTGCCGGCTCCATGTCCGGCAGGCGGGAATAGTTGCTTCGGGCTTGTGTCAGTGCTTCTTTTTGTGCGCGACTCTTACGCCTTCGCTGTTGATCGGGATCATTCGCGGCTTTTTCTCTTCAGGAATTTCGCGCAGAAGATGGATGATAAGAAGACCGTCCTTCATTTCTGCGCCGGTTACCTGTATGGTGTCGGCAAGGCGGAACGTGCGTTCGAACGATCGCGTTGCGATGCCCCGGTGCAGGATCCGGACTTTGTCTTCGTCGTCGCGTTCCCGCATTTTTCCCGAAACGCTCAGAACGCCATCATTCAGGACGATGGCAAGATCGTCCATCGTGAATCCGGCCACGGCCATCGTAATCCGGTATTCGTCGTCCCCGTGTTTCTCGATGTTATAGGGCGGATAATTTTCGAACCCTTCCGACGAATCGCGCATCAGCGATTCGAACAGGTCGTTAAACCGGTCGAACCCAACGGTCTGACGCATCAGAGGTGTGGCGAGTGTCATGAAGTTTGTCATTTCAATCTCCTTTATCAAGCAAGATCAGAAATTTAACCGATGAACCAGAACCCCGGACATGGGCGTTCCCAGCTCTCATTCCTTTATACGTGAATGACGGCGCCGCGGATCACTTCCGGGAGCAAGTGGCGTCAGTTTGACAATCGGAGGATGACAGGGTACATATTATGCAAATTTAAAAAACGAGAGAAGCGGGAAAGAAGTAACGATGACAGAGCCATCGATACAGGAACTCGGACTCTTATGCCTTAAAGATGGCGCGAGCTATGTCATAGTCGACAGATCCGGCGATGTGGAGCCAGACGCGGGGGTGCCGGGACTGTACCTCGATGACATGCGGTACGTTTCGCAGCTTTCGCTGATGGTCCGCGGGAAAAAGCCATGCGTTATTGCATCTACGGTCAGCCCTGACAATGCGGAGCTGCGGGTGCAGATGACGGCGGAAGACGGCGCGATTGAAATCGACCGCCGCGTCGTGGTGCAGGACGGCCGGGTTCACCAGCAAATCGTGTTTTCAAACCAATCCTGTGTGCCTGTGTCCTTGCCGGTCGAGTTTCCGTTCAATTCTGATTTCCGGGATATGTTTCAGATACGCTGCTCGGATGCCGTTGCCTCAAGGCAGCCGATTGAGCGCCGGTTCGCGGAAAACAAACGCTCCGCTCTCGCGATTTGCCGGGGGAAGGATGAAATCACACGTCACTGTGCGCTGTCTCTCGGGGGTGATACAGGAGTTGTCCTCGATGAGTACACAAAGGCATCGGCGCGTCTCGAACTCGCTCCGGGCGAGACCAAAGTGGTCGCTATGGCGATCGGGGCGCCTCTCCCGGCAGGAGAGGAACCGACCTGCGAGAGTTATCGGGACGCGCTCGCCGCGTTGCGCGCGAAGCGGCAAAAATTTGCCGATCAGGGCCCGAAAATTACGTTCTTGGACCGGGACATGCAAAACTGGTGGGACCGGAGCCTGAGCGACATCGCCATGCTGACCAATGATTACGATACCGGACCTTACGTCTGTGCTGGACTGCCGTGGTTTGCCGTGCCGTTCGGGCGCGACGGCATTCTGACGGCGATGCAGATGCTGTGGGCGCGACCGGATATTGCAAAGGGGGCACTCGCTTTCCTGGCGGAGCGCCAGGCCGATCAGACCGATGAAC
This sequence comes from Alphaproteobacteria bacterium, assembly GCA_009929775.1. Lineage (GTDB taxonomy): Bacteria > Pseudomonadota > Alphaproteobacteria > Micavibrionales > Micavibrionaceae > RZZS01. The sequence goes on along the minus strand of RZZS01000008.1, from coordinate 15,949 downwards.
GGATCGATGCCGAGCCGGGGAAGATCATGCATGAAACACGCGCCTGTGAATCCTGCAATATCGGGGAGCAGCCTTTCAAACTCTATTACGGCGGTGCCGATACGACCATGCTGTTTGTTATTCTCGCTGAGCAGTATCTTGGGCGGACGGGGGATACGGCATTCATCGAAGCCCTCCGGTGCAACGTCGACAGGGCGCTCGACTGGATCGAGCAATACGGTGAAAACGAGGACGGGCTGGTTGTTTACGAGCCGAAATCCGAAAAGAGCATCGGAAATCAATGCTGGATGGATTCCGCCGACTCGATCGTCGACGAGCACGGCAACAGCGATTTGCCGTTTCCGCGCGCCGTTTGCGAGATTCAGGGTTATGCCTATGCGGCTTGGAAAGCGGGTGCGAAGTTCGCGACGATAGCGGGTGATATGGATCGCGCGCAGCATTGCGAAGAAAAAGCCCGGCGCCTTTTCGAGCACTTTAACGAAAAGTTCTGGGATGCAGAACACGGCTATTACTACCGGGCTCTTGTCGGAGTCGGCAAGAGTGGACAGGAGCAGCCTTGCAGGGTCAAGGGCTCCAACATGGGCCAGTTGCTTTTCACCGGAATCGTGCCGGAAGACCGGGCAGCGAGCGTTGCGGGGTGGATGGTGGATTCCGCAATGTTCAGCGGTTTCGGCGTGCGTACACTGGCGAGCGATGAAGCGGGTTACCAGCGTACGGGATATCACCGCGGCACGGTCTGGCCTCACGACAATGCGGTCATCGCAGGCGGTCTTGGCAGAACCGGTCATGTGGAGGCGGCAGCGGAAGTATTTGAGGGTATGCTTGCGGCGGCGAGAGGCTATGACTGGCGGCTGCCCGAGCTGTTCGCGGGCGATGAACGCGCCGAGGGTCGTCGCCCGGCCGATTATCCGTCCGCCTGCTCGCCGCAGGCGTGGGCGGCGGCGACTCCTTTTCAACTGGTTCAAGCTGTGCTCGGCCTCCGCGTTGATGCGAAGCAGGGACTCCGGCTCGACGGCAGTGCGTGGAAGGAGGAATGGGGCGATGTGGTGGTTGAAGGGCTTGAGGTTGGCGGCGAGAGGCTCGATTTTCGCCTGATTGCCAGCAAAGGCGGTGCTGTCTTGCACCGTCCGGGCGAAAGCGCGCCCGGCGAGTCCGCGCCGAACGCTTTGGATACGCCGGCTCTTCAGCCAGTTTGATCGCGCCAGGCGGCAAGAGCAGGAAATATTTTTTTGCGCCCCCATTTCCGGCGTCCGCAGGCAGGCGTATAGTGCGCCTGAAGAACTCCGGGTGCCGATATGCGCAGACTTTTCTCTCCTTTTTTGGTTTCCAATTTACGCGGTGATTTTTACGGCGGTCTGACTGCCGCGGTTGTCGCGCTTCCCCTCGCTCTGGCGTTCGGCGTCGCGTCCGGTGCTGGGCCGATTGCCGGTCTGTACGGCGCGATCGCGACCGGTTTTTTTGCCGCACTGTTTGGCGGAACCCCATCGCAGATTTCCGGGCCGACGGGACCGATGACGGTCGTTATGGCGGTCATCGTCGCGCAGTACCAGCACGATCTCGCGCTGGTCTTTACGGTGGTGATGATGGGCGGCGCGTTTCAGATCCTGTTCGGGCTTATGAAGATCGGGCGCTACATCACCTATATGCCCTATCCGGTCATCAGCGGGTTTATGAGCGGCATCGGAATTATTATTATCATTCTCCAACTCGGACCGCTCGCGGGTTACGATCTGAAAGGAACCATTCCCAACATTCTGGCGGAACTGCCGCGAACGCTGCTCAAGCCTGAATGGCAGGCTCTGGGGCTCGGCCTCGGGGCGCTGGTCATCGTTGTGTTTCTACCTCGTCGCTGGCGGGAGTATCTTCCGCCGCCGCTGGCCGCTTTGGTCGCTGGTACGGGGCTCGGGATTGTACTTCTGCCTGGTGCACCGGTTCTCGGCGACGTGCCGACCGGGCTTCCTTCTCTTTATTTGCCGTCATTTTCGGCGGCGGATCTGCCGGGGATGCTTTCGGCGGCGCTGACGCTTGCGATGCTCGGGACGGTCGACAGTCTTCTGACGTCCCTCGTCGCCGACAACTTCACCCGCACCCAGCATCGCTCGGACCGCGAACTGATCGGTCAGGGGATCGGGAACATGGCTGCCGGTTTAATCGGCGGGCTTCCGGGTGCGGGGGCGACGATGCGCACCGTCGTCAATATTCGCGCGGGCGGTCGGACGCCGATGTCGGGGGTTGTCCATTCGGTCATACTTGCCGCCTGCGTTCTCGGGCTTGGCTCTGCAGTTGAGGATATCCCCAAGGCGGTACTTGCGGGCATTCTCGTCAAGGTGGGCTGGGACATTATCGACTGGCCGTTTCTAAAGCGTCTGTTTCATGCCGGCCTTGAAGGCGCGGACCGACAGGCGACGCTCGTCATGGCCGCTGTGCTTGTGGTAACAGTTTTTGTGGACCTCATCATGGCGGTGGCGATTGGTATCATCATGGAAAGCCTTATTACCGCGCGGCGGCTTGCCACGCACCAGATCGACGACGTCCAGTTTGCCACGGCGGGAGGGAAGTCCGGCATTCGCCACAAGCTCAGCGTCGACGAAGAGGCGATCATCGAGCAGACGTCCGGCAGACTTCTTCTGCTCCGTTTTACGGGGCCGCTCAGTTTCGGGACGGCGCGCGACCTGTCCTCGCGCCTTCAGACGATTTATGATGGTTACGAGTCGGTGGTGGTCGACCTCACGGACGCCCGGATGATGGACATTTCGATCATGGTCACGCTCGCCGACATGATCGACCGGCTCACGAACGCGAACAAGCAGGTATTCGTGAGCGGGCGGGATAATCCGGTGTACAAGGTCCTCAAGAATCACCGGGTATTCTCCGGAATTCTAAAAGACCACATTTTCGTTTCTCGCGCCGAGGCTTTGAAGGAGGCTGCAGGGAGGCTGTCTCCGTCGCACCAGGCGGCTGGGGCATAACGCTTTCGGTTTCTTTTTTTGTTGGCGGAGTTCGGGTATGGCTGAGACGGATCAGATAACGGCTAATTTCCTTGCAATGGTGGAGACAAACTTCCTGATCGGGGGCATTCTGACGAGTGTCCTGCTGGTCGCCGGTCTGGCCGTCCTCCGCATGGCGCTCGTGCGTTTGATCAGGGGCAAGGAGGAGCTGCTTTCCAAAGACAAGCGGCGTCTTATTACGACGCTGAAGAACGTGGTCTGGGTCGTGCTGGTTGTCGGGCTGATTTTTATCTGGGCTCCCGAGATTCAAACGCTCGCCCTCTCGCTGACGGCGTTCGCGGTCGCTTTTGTGATCGGCATCAAGGAATGGATCATGCAGATCACCGGCGGTCTGTACCGGACCAGCACGAAGCCGTTCAAGGTCGGTGACTGGATAACGGTTGCGGGATTGTCGGGAGAGGTCATGGATATGGATGCATTTGCCGTCCGGCTTCAGGAGGTCGATATCGCGGGACAGACCTACCAGTTTACGGGCCGGACGATGCTCGTTCCGAACAGCCACTTTCTGACCAACCATGTCGATAATCTGAATTTTATCAAGAATTACGTCTTCATTGACGTCACCCTGACTCTTGAGGCCGGAGAGCAAAATCCGTCGGACGTTCTCGGAACGTTACAGGAGGTGGCGCAGAGGTACTTCGCGCCGCTGCGTAACGAGGCGCTGGCGTTCGTTCGGAAGGTCGAGCGAAAAGCGTCCATCGATATTGCCGATCCCGATCCGCAAGCCATCTTTGCAATGGAGGGAACGCACGAAAAATACGGCGTGCGCCTGATGGTTCCAACGAAAGAGGCAGTGGCCATCCGGACCGGGATCACCCGGGATGTGCTGCAGTACCTGCATGACCGGAAGGTGGCCGATGGACCAGAGCGCAAGAAAGAAGAATGAGGAAGGTTTCCTTATGCAGCGTCTTTTGCGATCCAGGTGTTCAGTCCGCAGGAGGTCTCCTTTTGCGAAGGGCCCACAGGACGAGAAAAAGCCCCGAAAAAACAAGCCATGCAGCCACCGTGAACAGTGCGGCGGCGATCCCGAGATTGTCGTTCGCCGCGCCGACGACGATGGCAAGCGGAATGAACGCCACCTGTCGTAACAGGCTTGCGGTTGACAGAATAGTCGCGCGTCGCTCCGGACCGACGCGGATGTTGATGGCTTCGAAAACACGCGGGCTCGCGGCTCCGAAGATCAGACTCCCGCCCAGCATCAACAGCGCAATGCCGTGGTAGCCGATGGCGGCCCCTGCTCCTGCCGCGACTAATGTGGTTACCAGCCATGCCAGAGCGAGAGCCCGCAGGTTCGAAAGGCCGGGCAATATCCGGTGACTGAAATGGCTCGATGCGCCCCCGAGCACATAGCCCGCCGCCATCAGGACGCCAAACCAGATTTCGGGAATGCCGAGCGCCATGTAGTATGGTTGCTGGATCCACATTAACAGTTTTGTCGCGCAGAAGAGGGCCGCCGAGAAGAACAGGATCGCTGCGATCTCGACATGCCCGTGCAGGGCGTAGCGCATGGTGGCCGCCATGTCGGCGAGGGGGCGGGTTTGCACAGGCATCCGGTGCCGCGCCGGCTCTACCATCGCAAGGGCAACGATGCCAGCAACGACCTGAGCGAGCGCCGATCCCAGGACGGGCAGCGCCGGGTCAACGGAGTAAAGGAGCCCGCCGAATATCGATGCTCCGCCAAGCGTGTAAAGCCCGATTCCGTTTCGGCGGCCTTCATAGGAGACGTAACGGTTTTCCTGCCTGGCTTCGGCAAGGGAGTCGTAAAGGAGGGCCGTGTTTGTCCCTGACAAAAGGCTGATCGCAACGCCGAGGATTGCTTGCGCCAGAATCGCATCAAGAAAGCTGTCCGCGAAGAGCAGCATGACGAAGCCCGCGACTTCGATCAGCGAGCCGAGAGCGAGGACGTACTTGCGTTTCCAGACGTCCGAAAGCCATCCCGACGGAACTTCGAACGTGAGCAATACAGCGGCGAAGACCGCTTCCCCGATCAAGAAATCATGAAAGGTCAGGCCGATTGCGTCCCGGTAGTAGGGCATGATTACCGGGAGGATGAACATCGCGTTCACCATCCCGCTGTGAATTTCGAGAAGCCGGATATTTTGTTGCGCGTCGCGTCTCATTCTCTTTTCCTTTTTTTTGGAAAAGGCAGACGGCTCTCTCTTCGGCACAAATGTCTGGAGGGGGAGGAGGTCAGCCTTTCCGGTATTCGGTGGCTGACTCTCGGTCGTGTCAGCCCTGCAACCGCCAATGGCGTACGCCGGACGGCGTAAATACGCGGTCCGTCATATAAAAGATGCAGGTGACAGTTAAACGATCCATGCTATCATTAGGGAGAATCAATCGTTCGAAGTCCAGAAGATTCTGCAGTGAAATCAGTGATAGTTGTACGAGTGACCTTGTTGGCGGCCGCAGTTCTGGCTGCGGCGGCCTGTCAGCCTTCGTCTCTTTCGGTAACCCCCCTTTCCCTCGCGGGAGCAGAAGATTCGGGCGATCAGGGACTGTCTGTTCTGGAGACCCGTCTCAGATCGACCTGCAAGCTGACGAGCGAATGCCTTCTGGCTTTCGGGCTTGAGGACGATGTGGAAGCGCTCGCCGAAGCGGGTATCGAAGTGCTGCGGGTGGAAGAGGATGCGCCGATCGAGGTGGCGAGCGCGGCAGCCGTCCCGCGCGATTCCGGTAAAACCGGTCGTCCGCTTTCGGAGCTCGAGTCGTTCCTTTCCCGTTATGAGCCCAGTTCCGGATTGAAGGTCGAGGATCTCGATCCTTCTCCGCCGCCGACCCCCGTTCGTAAGACGGTTCAGGCATCTCTCGCCCGGGCGGCGGGGCCGAAGGCAATTTCTTCCGCCAGCAAGGGAGCGGTTTCTGCCGCGGAACCAGCCGTTGTCAAAAAGCTCCGCATGGGCGAGCACGCTCGCTATACCCGGATTGTGCTTGACCTCGACCGGCAAGCGCATGCTTCGATGAGCGTCGACAAACAGGCCAGAATGGTGCTCGTCGATCTGCCCGATGCAGGCTGGGGAATGGAGGAAAAATGGTTTTCCGATTCGTCTCCTCTCGTCGCGGCGTGGCTTGCAAAGCCGCGTGAGGGCGGAGGGACTCGGCTGGTTGTTCGCCTCAGGGAAGAGGCGCGCATCGTTCATGAAGAGTTTCTTCCCGCGGGCGACTATCCGTGGCATCGTATTATCTTCGATATTCAGAGCCCTCTCGTTCACAGGCTTTGAAGAGTAAATGCCGGGGTATCGGTAACCGGGGCGTTTCTCGAAGGAAGGGGGCGCTACATTATTGAGCACACTTGTGAACGCACTTTGGGGAACACGATCCATGATGTCTTTATCTGCTTCCGGTCTTCTCGACTCCATTCCGGTCAACGTCCTGACCTGCGACCCGAAGACGTTCGTTATCGATTACGCCAACCGCGCGAGCGTCAACACACTGAACGATATAGCCGAGTTGCTTCCGAAGGGGGTCAGGGGCGACAACATCGTCGGCCAGTGTATCGATGTTTTTCACAAGAATCCGCAGCGCATTCGCAAACTTCTGGCCGATCCCGCGAACCTTCCGCATAGCGCCGTGATCCGGCTCGGGCCGGAACTGCTCGATTTGCATGTCGAGGGCCAGTTCTCCGGAAAGAGGCTCCGCAAGCTGGTTCTGAGCTGGTCCGTCTGCACCGAACGCGAGCGCCTCAAGATCATGCTTGATCGCATGCCGATCAATATCATGCTTTGCGAGCCGAAGAATTTCGTCATAAACTATGTCAACCGGACGAGCGTTGAAACACTGCGCAAGATCGAACACCTCCTGCCTGTGAAAGCCGACGAGGTACTGGGAACCTCGATTGACGCGTTTCACAAGAAGCCGGAACATCAGCGCCGGATTTTGTCGGATCCGAAGAACCTGCCTTACCGGGCCAAGATCTACCTTGGCGACGAAGTTCTCGACCTGAATGCGGCGGCCATTGTCGACGATCGCGGCCACTATATCGGACCCATGGTGAGTTGGTCGGTGATTTCCGCGCAAGAGAAACTCGCTCGCGAGGTCACGACCGTAACGGACCTCGTTACCGAAAGTTCGCGCGAGCTTCAGAATACGGCGCAGCACCTCTCTGCAGCCGCCGAGGAGTCGACCTCGCAGGCGACGTCGGTTGCCGCCGCCGCCGAGGAAGCATCATCCAACGTCCAGACGGTTGCCGCCGCCGCCGAGCAGATGAGCCAGTCGGTCAAGGAAATCGCCGCGCAGATCACCCGCGCCAACGAAGTTTCGGCGGCCGCCTCCCGCAAGGCCGAGGAGACCAACGCGACCATAGAAAAACTCAACGCCGCCTCGATCGAGATCGGCGAGGTCGTCAATCTGATCAATGATATCGCCGAGCAGACGAACCTCTTGGCGCTCAACGCGACCATTGAGGCAGCGCGTGCCGGGGAGGCGGGTAAAGGTTTTGCGGTGGTGGCTTCGGAAGTGAAATCTCTCGCGTCCCAGACGGCAAAGGCGACCGAGGACATCAAATCCCAGATTGCCGGCGTGCAGGAAATTACCGGCGAGACCGTACGTGCAATCGCCGAAATCCGCGAAACGATTTCGCTCATCAACGAGACAAGCAATTCGATTGCCGCGGCGATCGAAGAGCAGGCCGCGACGACTGCCGAAATTGCCCGTAACGTCCAGGAAGCGGCGCAGGCGACCGGTGAGGTTTCTCAAAACGTTGTCGGCGTTCAGCAGGCAGCGAGCGAGACCGGTCAGGCGTCGACCCAGCTGCTCGAACTGGCGCGCGAACTCGCCGAAAGGTCGGCGCGCATGAATGACGAGGTGAACCGTTTCATGAAGGGCGGAGCATAGGGCTGAAACTTGCCGTCGCGGCATGCCTGTCGCATACTGAAGAAATGAACGAGGGGCCGAAAATACAACAGCAAAGGGCGTCACCGGCGGCACCTGTCGTGCAGTCCGAGGGCGGTCCGGGTCCGCATCGGCGGCAAATGCTCCTCGTGTCTGCTGCTTCGTGTGCCCGTCGGCTATGGGCGGGGCTTCGCGATGGGCAACCTGAAGCGTTCGTCCTTGCCGGAATGCTCGGTAGTGGATTGATCGTGCTCGTTTTCGCCATTTTGATTCTGACGACCGGTGTCGGGGGGAACGGATCTCCAATCCGCAATTTCGGCGCGGCCGATATCTCCGAGACGGAAGGGGCCTGGGCAACCAGCGTCGGCTCCGGTCGCGCGACCCTGCAGGTCGAAGGGGGTCTCTACCAGATCATCTACGCAACCGAAGGCGTGACAACCCGGCGTTTTTCGCGTGGCGAGATAGCCGAGGACGGAGACTACCTAATTTTTACGCCCCGGAATGATTTCGGGCGTCCGAGGAGCGATGGTTACCGGTATTACGGGATGGGATCGGCGCCGTTCCCGGTGCAGGCGAAGCGCAAGGGTGGAAAGCTTGTCTGGGCGGCGGGGCCGCCGGAATATATGCTTCCGGAAAAGATTCGGGGGCGGGCGCTGTCCTATGGTCGCGAGAGGATGGTCGAAATGTACGGCCTCAAAAACCCTCTTTTCGACATTGCCGGGGCGGACTACATCATCTGGGAACCGCTGGAATAGCTGCTGCGCCATGCCTGAACTTCCTGAAGTAGAAACAATCCGGCGCGGTCTCGCCGATGTCTTGCCGGGACGTGTGATTAGGGCGGTGGACGTCCGCCGTCCGGATTTGCGTGTGCCGTTTCCGGAGCGATTCGTGGAACGGGTTACCGGCCAGACGGTCATTTCTGTTCTACGCCGGGGCAAATATCTGGTGATGCCGCTTGGCAGCGGAGAAAGCGTAATTTTTCACCTCGGAATGTCGGGGCGCATATCGATTGCTCCTGAATCACGCTGGGACGGGCCGAAGACGCATGATCATCTCGTTTGGCGCATTGCAGGCGGCGCTGTCGTCGCCTTTAACGACGCGAGGCGGTTCGGCATGGTGCTTATGAGTATGGCAGGTGCACCCTGGCAGGCGCATCCCGCGTTCGCTTCCATGGGGCCGGAGCCGCTCGGAAACGAATTTTTCGGGCAGGCGTTGATGGAGAGGCTTGTAAAGGGGCGGAGGCCCCTCAAAACGGCACTCCTCGACCAGAGCGTCGTTGCGGGGCTTGGTAACATATACGTCTGTGAGGCGTTGTTTCTTGCAGGCCTGTCGCCATTCCTTCCTTGCAACCAACTGGACGAGGCCGGTGCCGACAGGCTCGTCCGCGCGGTGCGGACCGTGTTGACGAAGGCGATTGAGGCTGGAGGAAGCACTTTGAGGGATTATGCCCGGATAAATGGAGAAACAGGCTATTTTCAGTTCGCTTTTTCCGTATATGATCGGGAAAGCCGACGCTGCCCCGACTGTGCTTGTGATCTCTCCGAAACGGGCGGGGTTCGCCGCGTGGTGCAGGCAGGACGATCAACCTTTTATTGCCCTGTGAAACAGGAAGAGTCATGAGCCGTCAGGGATTCCTTTTTTTGTTGATGCTCGTATTCGGGCTTGCCGCGACCGGGATCTCCCCCGTTCGGGCCGCAGGAGACGAAGTGCCGCGTTTCCTGACGGTTCTTCAGGATGTCCCGTTGATGCCTGGGCTGGAAGAATTGATCGACGAATCGGTGGTTTTCGACAAGCCCTCGGGCCGGATTGCCGAGTCGATGGCCGTTTCGGGCAGTCTTCCGGAAGGCGCCATCAGCCGCTTTTACAGCCTGACCCTGCCGCAGCTTGGCTGGGCACCAACGGAGCGCGGTTCCTATGTGCGCAAGGACGAGGAACTCAAAATTGTCGTGGCACCGCGAGACGGGGGCCGGGTCGTTCGCTTCACGTTGACGCCTCGTTAGTCGCCATGTTGGCCGGTTTCGAATCAACAGTGCTTGACAAATCATGGTTCGGGTGAGTACAAGTCACACTGATCTCGCGAAAGGAACGATTCTTTCGGCCGCTTTTTGCGGTGCGCGGGGTGGATTGAAAACAGACAACGGGAAGAACAATTAATGGCTAATCACGCGTCAGCTCGGAAGAGGATTCGTCGCAACAACCGTCGTGCGGACACAAACGGCGCACGCCGTAACCGCATTCGCACCTTTATCAAGAAGGTGGAACTGGCGATTGGTGCCGGGAACGCTCCGGACGCGGAAGCCGCCTTTAAGGCAGCACGCCCCGAATTGTCGCGCGGCGTGGCAAAGGGCATTTTCCCGAAGAACACCGCGGCACGCAAATTGTCGCGCCTGAGCGCCCGGATCAAGGCCTTGAAGCAGGCCTCCTGATCGGACCGCTTAGTAGCATTTCCTCATAAAAAAGTAATTACAGTTATTTGTTTTGGCCTTTGGAAGTAATTCCTGAGGCCATTCCGCTATGATTGTTATGGTTATTTGAACTAATCTTTCTTTTTTGAAATTTCACCTTTTGTTCTTGTTGCGCCCCCCCGAAAAAGCCGTTACTGTTATCCACATCGGATGCGGAAACGCGCTGTCACAGCCAGTTTCCGAGAATTCTTGATAAAAAAGGTCCCGGGCGTTCAGAAAATCGCAAGTGTGTTTTCGCCGGACGATATCGTGGCCTTTTATCGAAGTCCGACCCTGTGTGGTAGAGGGGTAGGCCGACCAGGAAGGCGCTTTTGAATACCCAGGGGCGTTTTCGCATTTTGAGCCTTTTTGCTGATTTGGAACATAGATAAAGACGGTGGCAGACGATCTTGATCTGGTCGTGTGTAACGGCGTTTTTTGGCTTTTTGCAGGCATGGCCAGAGACGTTTCTCAATCAGCGTAGCGTGACCGTGGGTAAAACTAGAAAAACCGGAGACGATAAGAATGACACATAATGGGGCAAGAGAAGCAAAAGCTTCCAATGGCGTTTTCACAGAATCCTACGCGCCGACTCCCGAGATTCGAACTCTTTGGAACAAAGTCTATGAGAATTTCCGGGAGGAATTCAGCGAGGCGGTCTTTCGAAGCTGGTTGAAGCCCCTGTCTCTTCAGGCCTGCTATCATGGTACGCTCGAGGTTTCGGTTCCGACCCGCTTTATGCGCGACTGGATTCAGACGCATTATTCTGCGCGCATTCTTGAGATGTGCTCGGAAGCCAGCTCCGAGGTCAAGCGTCTTGAAATTGTTGTCGTGCAAAATCCGATTCCGCTCGAACCGGAAGAACAGGCAGCCGTTCCGGAGGTTCCAGAGAAAGCCAACCAGAACCGGCCCGACAGTCTTGTGGCCGAGTTGAGTTCGCCGCTTGACGCCCGGTTTACCTTCGATTCGTTTATTGTCGGCAAGCCGAACGCGCTGGCACATGCCGCCGCCCGCCGGGTGGTCGAAAGTGCGAGCGTGCCGTTTAATCCGCTTTTTATCTATGGCGGCGTCGGTCTCGGCAAGACGCACCTGATGCACGCCATCGCTTGGGCGATGAATGAAAACTGGCCGGAAAAGCGCGTCATGTATATGTCGGCCGAGAAATTTATGTACCAGTTCGTGCGTGCCGTGCGCTCGCAGGAAACCATGGCCTTCAAGGAGCTGTTCCGCTCGGTCGACGTGCTGATGATCGACGACATCCAGTTTATTTCCGGCAAGGAATCGACTCAGGAGGAATTTTTCCATACTTTCAATGCACTCGTAGATCAGAACAAGCAGATCATCATCAGTGCCGACAAGCCTCCGCAGGACCTTGCCGGTCTTGAGGAGCGTCTGCGTTCCCGTCTCGCCTGGGGCCTCGTCGCCGACATCCAGCCGAGCACGTACGATCTGCGCCTCGGGATTCTCAAGGCCAAACGTGAGATGCTTGGTGCGGAAGTTCCCGATTCGGTTCTCGAGTTTCTGGCCCTCAAAGTTACCTCCAATATTCGCGAGCTCGAAGGCGCCCTGAACCGCATTGTCGCGCATGCCGATGTCGTTCGTCAGCCGATTACGCTCGAATCGACGCAGGAAGTGTTGCAGGACCTGCTGCGCGCGCACAATCGCCGCATCACGATCGACGAGATCCAGAAGAAGGTGGCCGAGCATTATAATATCCGGATTTCGGATATGCATTCGGCCCGCCGGGCCCGTAATGTCGCCCGTCCGCGTCAGGTCGCTATGTATCTCGCAAAGCAACTGACTTCCCGCTCGCTGCCGGAAATCGGCCGGAAGTTTGGGGGCCGCGACCACACAACGGTCATGCATGCCGTGCGCAAGATCGAAGAACTCATGGAAGGCGACGATGTCTTCACGCAGGACGTTGAAGTGATTCGCCGGGCCTTGACGGGCTGACCCATGAGGGCAGGATTCCGGAGGGGGACGGAGTAAAATATCCGTCCCCCTTTGTCTGCGCTCTAAAAAGCGTTTGAGCCTGCGGGACGGAATGTTATAGTCGTTTTCCATCTTACCGGACCTTACTGCTGGAAATGAATATGAAACTGAGCATTGAGCGCGCAGCACTTCTTCGTTCACTGGGACACGTCCAGAGCGTCGTGGAGCGAAGGAACACGATTCCGATCCTCTCAAACGTTCTGATGAAGGCCGAAAACGGCACGCTCAGCCTTACTGCGACCGACATGGACCTCGAGATCACCGAGGCCGTTGCTGGGCAGGTCATCCAGCCGGGCGTGACGACTGCGCCCGCGCATACTTTTCACGATATCATCCGCAAACTGCCTGATGGCTCGAACGTTGAGATTGAGGTCGATCCGTCGGGAAACCAGATGGAAGTTCGCTCCGGGCGCTCGCGATTCAAGCTGAGCTGCCTGCCGGTCGCTGATTTCCCGGATATCAGTGGCGGGGACCTGCCGACCGGTTTCGCGATCCGCGCCGACGAATTGCGCTCTCTCGTTGACCGGACGAAATTCGCGATGTCGACGGAAGAAACCCGCTATTACCTCAATGGCATCTATTTGCACGCAGCTGAAAACGAGGGCCTTTCCGTATTGCGCGCGGTCGCGACGGACGGGCACAGACTCGCCCGTTTTGAAATGCCGTTGCCCGAAGGTGCTTCGGATATGCCGGGGATTATCGTTCCTCGCAAGGCGGTCGGCGAACTCCGCAAGCTGGTAGAGGATGCCGCCGATATGATCCGCATCAGCCTCTCGCAGAACAAAATTCGCTTTGAGTTCGACCAGATCGTCCTGACCTCCAAGCTCATTGATGGCACGTTCCCGGATTACGCCCGCGTCATTCCGGCGGGCAACGACAAGGTGGTCGAGATCGATCCGAAAGTTTTCACGAACGCCGTCGACCGGGTTTCGACGATCTCCGACGGCAAGAGTCGCGCGGTCAAGATCGCGATTCACGGCAAGACGATGGTTCTCTCGGCCAGTTCGCCGGAAGCGGGCAGCGCGACCGAGGAAGTCGAGGTTAGCAGCGACGCCGAGATGGAGATTGGCTTTAACGCTCGCTATCTGCTCGACATCACGGGTCAGATTGAAGGCGAGGGCTGCCGCCTGACCCTGGCCGACTCCGCCTCTCCCACCATCATCCAGGACACGGCGGATAGCGCGGCGCTCTATGTGTTGATGCCGCTGCGGGTTTAGGCTCTGTAGAGGTTTCGTCCCCGATCCGGGATGGATAAGCCTCGCGAGGCAAACGCCTGAATTTCTGGCGTCTTGTTCTGGCGAGTTCGTGTGCGCTTTTTCGTTGTGCCCTGTAATTCCGAGCGAATGTGAGGAATCTGTGTCGGTTGGGATTTCAAAGTTCCCTCACATTCGTTTGTGATGACAAGCTTTTGGAACAAAACGTGGGCAACCTCAGGCGCGGTTTCGTGCTTTTAAGCGATTCCGGTGATCGTCCCCGATTCTCTCAAATCTCTCTGTGATCTTTGCGGGCTCTGTGGTTTAAAAAGGCATGTCTCATATCACCCGCCTTCAACTGACAAATTTTCGTTCTTATGCGCAGGCTTGCCTTGAACGTCTGCATGGCGGTCCCGTGGTTCTGACCGGGCCGAACGGGGCGGGGAAGACGAATATTCTCGAGGCGGTGTCGCTGTTCTCGCCGGGGCGCGGGTTGCGAGGGGCGAAAATGACAGAAATGCAGCAGCGGGGAGATGATGCGCCCTGGGCGCTCTCGGCAACCGTTGAAACGCCATACGGTTCGGCGAAAATTGGTACCGGCCTCGACCCCGCGACCGAAAAGCGGATCGTGCGCGTGAACGGCGAAACGGCGCGGGGACAGACGGCCCTGTCCGAATACCTGTCCTGTGTATGGCTGACGCCGCAGATGGACCGTATTTTTCTCGATTCGGCGGGTTCGCGGCGGCGTTTTCTCGACCGGCTTGTCTTCACATTCGACCCCGGCCATACCGGACGCGTGACGCGCTACGAAAACGCGATGGGCCAACGTTCGAAACTGCTGCGCGAGGGAAAAGGCGATCCGGCCTGGCTCGCGGGGCTGGAGGCGCAGATGGCGGAAACCGGCGTGGCGATTTCGGCGGCGCGCCTCGATTACGTCCAGCGTTTGCAGCGAGCGTGCGACAAGGTCACGGAAGAAGAAACCACGCATTTCCCGCGTGCCCGGATCGGGGCCTCGGGGTTCGTCGAGGAGTCGCTTTCCGGCATGCCCGCCTTGCGGGTCGAGGAGATGTTTCGCGAAAAACTCGCGCAGGCGCGAGCGGCGGATGCGGCGACTGGTGGAGCGGCCTTCGGGCCGCACCGGAGCGACCTGCTCGTTGCCTACGCCGCCAAGGACATGCCCGCGGCCCAGTGCTCGACGGGCGAACAGAAGGCCCTGCTGGTTGGGATCATCCTCGCCCACGCGCGCCTTCTCGCCGCTGAACGCGGGATCGCCCCCGTCCTGCTACTCGACGAAGTGGCCGCGCATCTGGACGACTCGCGCCGCGCGGCGCTGTTCCGGATACTGTTGTCTCTGAGAACGCAGGTCTGGCTGACCGGGACAGACGCTGCCCTGTTCGCGGGATTGCAGCCGGACGGGCAGTTCTGTACTGTGGACGGTGGACGGGTGTTTCCTGTTTCGTGATCGATAGCCGGTTGGAGAAGAGGAACGGACGATGAGCAGAATCCTGTTTTTTACATCTCTGCTGATGGTTCTGTCTGTTTCGGCCAGAGCCGAGGACGGGAAAATATATCAGCGGGTCATGGACTCGAACACTATTCGATGCGGTTACAGCCTCTGGCAACCCCTGCTTTTCGTCGATCCGAACAGCGGCGAGATTAAAGGCATCTTCCATGATCTGATGGAGGAAGCCGGGCGACGGCTAAATCTGAAAATCGAGTGGGCGGAGGAACTCGGCTGGGGCACGGTTGTCGAAAGCGTTCGCACGGGCCGCGTCGATATGGCCTGTGCGGGCTACTGGCTGCATCCGGGGCGAATCAAAATGGTCTCCTATAATGCGCCGCAGATTTACACGCCGCTCTACGCATGGGGCCGCGCTGACGAGAAACGGACTTTCGAAAAGATAGAGGATTTCAACGACCCGTCCCTGACGATTGTTCAGATCGACGGCGGATCGTCGCAGCAGGTTGTGGCGCGCTATCTTCCGGACGTGAAGGAAATGTCCCTGCCGGAGAGCGCGACAAACGGCGATGCCATCGCCAGCCTCCTGACCGGAAAAGCGGATTTCATGATCGACGACGTCACGTCGTTTCAGGCGTATGACAGGGCAAGCCCGGGCGAGCTCAAGATACTGTATGACCACGAACCGTTTGCGACTTTTCCCGCCGTCATGCTTCTGCCTCCTGGCGAGCCGCGTCTTAAGGAGATAATAGACGGCGTTCTGATGCTGATCGAACTCGACGGTACGCTGGATGCGATTTTACGGCGGTATAATGCCGATCAAGTGTTCCTGCGAAATGCTCCCCCCGCGAAGCAATAGAGCTCTTTCCCGAACGAAGTCCGGAGAGCCGGTTTTCCCGTTGTTTTTATATCGTTTTTCAAAAAGCGCCCTTTCAACAGTGAAGTGCCCGATTGGGGGGTGGGCGGGCCAATGCGGCGGAAAAGACTTCTTGCGGGGTGTTGAATCCCAGTATTTTCCTCGGT
>RZZS01000134.1 GCA_009929775.1 Alphaproteobacteria bacterium | reverse complement strand
GAACGATACACTCTACGGGGAGTACGGGACAGGCGGATTGTCGGGCGACGACATCCTGATCGGCGGAACCGGAGTCGACACGCTGCGCGGCGGCTACGGGGCGGATACCTTCGTCTTTGTCAACGGCGACGGCCACGACACGATCCTCGACTTCCACGCGCACGGCACCTACGACGCAGGCGACAGGATCGACCTCTCGGGCTATGCCGGGGTGGACGAGTTCGCGGACCTGACGGTGGTCGACGCGATCGACGACACGGTCGTTTATTTCAACGGGCTCGGCGGGTCGGACAGCGTCGTGCTGCAGGATTTCGACTTTGCGGATTTGAGCGCGGACGACTTCATCTTCGGGACCGGGATGATGGCGATGGCGGGCGGCGGCGGAAGCGGCGGGGAAGCTCTGTCATGCGATCCTGTGCTCGATTCCGCCGATGCGGCGGACGCGGCGATTGCCGACTTCCTCGCGGGGACGGAAGCTCAGCCCAAGCCGGACCTTGCCGTGTATACGGCCCGGTCGCACGGACAGAGCTTCGATATCCGCGAAGACGGTTTTATCCTCGCCGACAGCATCAGCGACGACATGCACCGCGCCGCGGAGCGGATGTTCGGCGACGTTATCTAAACGCATCCGACGAACTGCCTACGCATAAAAACCCGCCCGGTTCCGTGCCGGACGGGCTTTTATTCTCGAGTCGGCCAGGGGTTACGCGGCCTTCTGGCGGCGGACGAATACACAGACATATCCACAAAGCTATCCACATATCTTTCCAGCGAGAAACGCCATCACATCATCCGCGTAATCGTCCCCCGCCCGTTCGCGAACGGCAATCGCGTTCTTCCAGCACCCGGCATCGACGCGGTAAGTTTCGGGCCAGATATCCGCTTCGAGAATGCGCCTGACAGCTTTCCGGTGTACGGACGCGGGCACTTCGGGCATGACTCTTCCTGACGCGCGCACGGCGACATCCGGGTCCGACCGGATCAGCTTCAGCGCCGCATCGATGGAGCGAACCACCCCGGCCACGACCGGCTCATTGGAGTCGATGACGTCCTGCAACGTATAAATGCCGGTCATCAACAACGGCCCGTGGCGCTCCGCATACGAATACACGACACGGCAATTCCTTTCAGACTCAGCAAAAGAAACGTACGGCTCAATATCGACAGCAATGTCAGCCTCTCCAGCCGCCAGCAAGGAGAACTGCGCGCCGATCGGCGCTTCGACGATCCGCATGGATTTCAGCAAGCGCTTGCGCGACGTTTGCGTTTCGCGAACGAAGGCAGGACCACTTCAAACCATGTCAAGGTACGGATTATCGATTTCCACCGACTGATCCACGGACTTGTCCACACGAGCCTATCACGGCGCGGGCATGATATGTGTCATCGGCGTGACCTATCTGATCGTACGGAGAAAAGAATCCTGCGAAATTTCGAACTGGACAACCATTTCGTGATCACGATGGAGGGGAACGGTTTCCTGAGATTTTGAATCACAAGGCTGGTCTTTACTTGCAAAGGCGACCGAGGCGAAATGGCCAATCTGGTTAATCCTGGCACAACGGGCAACAAGCGTGTCCCAATTATGGGGTCGATCAGCTCTTGTCTCCGGGAACCTCGCCGAGCGAACGATGACCCATTCGGGCTTTCCGGTTTCACCGACGAACCACAACGAGGGATCGGTGTCGGGGGTACCGTGCCAAAAAAGAAGCTCATATCCCAGTTCGTCCAGATAGTCCCGCACGATCTGGACTGCCATATCGTGGAGTTCCCACGGCGTAACTTCGATCTTCTCGTCAGTGATAAGGGTGTCTGGATCGACGGGGCAACGCGATACCGCATCAAGAAGCCCCCAGCCCGGAGCGACCGGAACCCAGGCACCTCCTCGAAATCCCAGAAATTTCTTTTTCATTGGCAGGATACAGGCATGGCCCTGCGCCTCCCGCGCAATAGCTGCCAATCCCGGCAAATTTCCAGGTCCTTCGCATCCTTCATCGACATCCTGAACGCGGATAAAGAACAGCTGATTGCCTAATCGAAAAGACAGGTGCTCCATAACCGGCGCCCTTTCAACAGTGAAGTGCCCGATTGGGGGGTGGGCGGGCCAATGCGGCGGAAAAGACTTCTTGCACCTGATTATCAAGATGAAGTCCGGCTGCCTGCCAGCAATTGTAAAATTCAGGCGACATCTCATTTTTTCCGATTCCATGCATTGCTGGCACTGAGCACTCGATTTCGTTGTAAATTCAAACGGGACGATTCCAGGAACATCGATCCCTGTAGCATAACCCTCCCCCGTATCATCGGGGGAGGGCCGAGAAAGAGTCAGAGCAAGAAACCGTGCAATGGCAGCGCTGTCACGCAGCCTTGCGTTTGCCCGCGGTTCCCAGAACTTCGCCGCGCAGGAAGCTGCGGCCCGAGTAGCGGGCGCCTTCGCCCAAAGCCTCCTCGATGCGCAGGAGCTGGTTGTACTTGGCGATCCGGTCGGAGCGGGAGAGCGAGCCGGTTTTGATCTGACCCGCGTTCGTCGCGACCGCGAGGTCGGCAATCGTGGCGTCTTCCGTCTCGCCCGAGCGGTGCGAGAGGATGATCCCGTAGCCCGCGCGCTTGGCCATTTCGATGGCTTCGAGCGTTTCGGAAAGCGTGCCGATCTGGTTGACCTTGACGAGAATGGCGTTGGCCGCGCCCAGTTCGATTCCTTTGGCGAGGCGTTTGGGGTTGGTCACGAACAGATCGTCGCCGACGAGTTGGACGTTGCCGCCGATGGCGCTTCGCAGGTTTACCCAGCCATCCCAGTCGTCTTCGTCGAGACCGTCCTCAATCGAGACAATCGGGTAGCGGTTGCACAGATCTTCCCAGTAACGCACCATTTCGTCGGACGAGAGCACCTTGCCTTCGCCCTCGAGATTGTACTTACCGTCTTTGTGGAACTCCGTGGCGGCAGCATCGAGCGCAAACATCACGTCTTCGCCCGGCTTGTAGCCCGCGGCTTCAATCGCCTTCGTAATGAAGTCCAGCGCTTCCTGGGAACTTTTGACCGCTGGTGCAAAACCACCCTCGTCACCAACATTGGTATTCAGACCGGCCTTCGACAGCTCCTTTTTTAGCGAATGGAATATTTCCGCGCCGCAGCGAAGCCCTTCCTCGAAGCTCGGCGCGCCGACCGGCATGACCATGAACTCCTGGATGTCGACCGGGTTGTCCGCGTGCGCGCCGCCGTTGAGAATGTTCATCATCGGCGTCGGCAGAAGATGCGCATGCACGCCACCGATATAGCGGTAGAGCGGCATATCAAGCTCGTCCGCCATCGCGTGTGCGACAGCCATGGACACGCCGAGAATGGCGTTCGCGCCAAGCCGGCTCTTGTTTTCGGTGCCGTCGAGATCGATCATGGTCTGGTCGATATTCTTCTGGTCTTCGGCGTCGAGACCGTTCAGCGCCTCGTGGATTTCCGTATTGACGTTTTCAACGGCTTTTTCGACACCCTTGCCGACATAGCGCTTCTTGTCGCCGTCGCGTAACTCGCACGCTTCATGCGCGCCCGTGGATGCACCCGACGGCACCGCCGCCCTGCCCTTCGCCCCGGTCTCCAGCAAAACCTCGACCTCCACGGTGGGATTGCCGCGGGAGTCCAGAATCTGGCGCCCGGTGATGTCTATGATTGCTGTCAT
>RZZS01000066.1 GCA_009929775.1 Alphaproteobacteria bacterium | reverse complement strand
ACCGAGGAAAATACTGGGATTCAACACCCCGCAAGAAGTCTTTTCCGCCGCATTGGCCCGCCCACCCCCCAATCGGGCACTTCACTGTTGAAAGGGCGATGACTAAACCAACCAAACGCTGCGCCATTTACACACGGAAATCCAGCGAGGAAGGACTCGACAAGGAGTTCAACTCGCTGGAGGCGCAGCGTGAATCCGGTGAAAACAAGATCCTCTCGCAGAAACACGAAGGCTGGCAGGTCATTCCCGACCGTTACGATGACGGCGGGATTTCCGGCGGGACGATGGAACGGCCCGCCTTGCAGCGTCTGCTGGAGGATATAAAGGCCGGCAAAGTCGATATCGTCGTCGTTTACAAGATCGACCGCCTGTCGCGCTCGATGTTCGATTTCCTGAGCATGATCCGGTTTTTCGACGAACATGGCGTTTCGTTCGTTTCGGTGACGCAGGATCTGAACACCGATACGGCGATGGGCCGACTCGTGCTGAACGTGCTGCAATCCTTCGCCCAGTTCGAACGGGAAATCGCCTCGGAGCGCATCCGCGATAAAATCGCCCTGTCAAAGAAAAAAGGCATGTGGATGGGCGGAACCATTCCGCTGGGCTACGACGCGCATGACGGCAAGCTGGACGTCAACGAGGCCGAAGCCGATATCGTGCGCTTCATCTTCACGCGCTTTGCCAAGACCAGCTCGGCGACGCGCCTTGTCAGGGAGATGAAAGCCAAGGGTTACAAAACGAAAGTCAGGGTGTCCCGCCGCGGTAAAACTTACCCGGCACGGGATTTTACCAAGTCCAGCATTTACCAGATTTTGAACAACAGGCTCTATATCGGCAAGATCGAGCACAAAGCCAAAGGCGAAATCTATGACGGCCTGCACATGGCGATCATTGACATGAAGCTCTGGAACCAGGTGCAGGCGATCCTGAAAACGAACCTGCGGGAACGCAAACGGGAATCCCACGAGGACCGGCCTTATTTGCTCAAAGGCATGCTGGAAGACCCTGACGGCTACTCCATGACGCCGACTTTTACCCGCAAAAAGCACAATCTCTACCGTTATTACGTCAGCACGCAGGCCGTCAAAAAGGGATACCGCGAATGTCCGCTCAAAACCATATCGGCGCCGCTGCTGGAAGATATCGTTCTGGATTACGTGCGGCGGATCTTGACCAACACCGAATGGCTGGGCCAGATCATGAAAACCGAAGAAGACCTTGCCATCGCCTTGCCGGACGTAAAGGCGATGCTGCAAAATTTCGATGCGATGTGGGCGGATTTATTTCCGGCGGAACAGGCACGGATTGTCGGCCTTCTGATCCACAAAGTGACGATCCATCCTACGAAGCTTGTCATCGTCTTCCATCCGCCCGGTCTTGCCTCGGTGCTGCACGAGTTGATGCCGGAACTGACCTTCAAGGATGGCGAAGATCCCGATATGCACAAGCCGATGGTGGTGGAGATCCCGGTCGATTTCCGCAAACGGCACAAACGGAAAATCATCACCGCGCCGAACGGACAGGACATTATCAGCGGCCGCAACGCCAATTTCGACGACGCCCTGATCAAGGCGGTCGTCCGCGCCCACACATGGCAGGAGATGATCGAAACCGGCAAGGCCCGATCCATCCGCGATGTTGCCGAGCGGGAGAGCGTCCCCAGCGGCTACGCCTGCAAAATCATCCGCCTGACGGAACTGGCACCAGACATCACCACCGCCATCCTGAACGGCCGCCAACCCAAAGCCCTCCAGCTGGCCGAAATGATGGACGATTTCCCAATCATCTGGGAAGAGCAAAGGCAGCATTTCGGGTTCAGGTAATTTTAGAAGGGTTGAAGTTCGCTCAAAATGGCTTCAATCGTGCCGATAAAGCCCATTCCCGTTATCATCGGCGCAAACAGGATCAGCACGAGGCAAACGCCGCCGAAACCAAGGCTGAATAGATCGCCTTTTGAAAGCTTATGCCCTGCTTCCTTGCCGTGAATATGCTCTTCTTCCTCTTTTAATTTTTTCCGTGCCTCTTCCATCTCTTTTGCTGTGTCGCCATTCTTTTTCTTAAAGAGTTTCCAGACGATATGCGCGATCCGCGCCATATCATCAACAGTCATAAAGAAAATCCGCAAGCCGCGTTCTATAATGGCAAAGCGTGTCAGCATCTGCGCTCCCCTTACAGCCTGCCCGGCGCGGGCGGCCTGCCCCAGCCCCAGCGCCGCCATGACAAGGTGCGCGTAAAGAGCAATCACCAGTGCGAACAGAAGCAACGCAATATCAAGCTTGACGTGCCACAGCGCCTGAAGCAGCGGATTTTCGACCCGGATAATGACATGACGCCATATCTCCAAACCGAAATGGCCCAGCATCAGCATGACGACCCAGAACAGATTGGCATAAACACTTAAGACTACAGCACCACCGACATAAAGCAGGATAAACGACCAGCGTTCATCGTGATCCTTGACCCAGCGTTTTACAGGCGTTGGCATACTTTGTGTGGCTCTAAAATTCAATTATTGGAACAATGTAAAATAAAAGGCGCAGGCAAAAACGCCCGCACCTTTCATAGATTAACGGATAGGTCCGATTTATTGAATCATATCCATATATTTTTTCTGAACTTCCGGGTTGGTTTGGACCGCCGAGGCAATCAGGTTATATTGCTCAACATTCAAATCCGTCTGCTCAATGGCCTGAACCATCTGCTGGTTAGCCTGCTGTTGCAGGGCCGTCATTTCTTCTTGTGTCGTGATATTAGCTGCCTGATTTTGAAATTGCGCCTGTATCTGGCTCACGGCGGCCTGCGCTTTGGCAAACTCCTGTAATTGCGCATCAGTGACATTCATTTGTTGCTGTTGCTGGCCCTGCGGCGGAATGTAGCTGTCCTGCGCATTGGCGACAGTGGCCGCACCGCCCGCCGATAACAGGCCAACAGCCGTTGCGGCCATAAGAATTTTGTTTTTCAGTGTAAGCATGTAAATAAGCTCCTTTTCTGGTTGGTGTTTTGCTTTGCGCCCTTACGACAGGATTGCTGCGAAAAAAGTTCCAAAAAATCCAGGATTTATCCTCACTCCGTCCGGGTGAGATCGTAATATCTTTTTGAAACTTCGGTATCCGTTTGCTGGATGGCGGCCAGAATATTGTTGTACTCTTCCACCGTCAGGGCATGGGCCTTAATCGTTCGGACGATTTCTTCCGTCATTGAGCGTTGCGTTGCCTCTATCTCGGCAGCGCGGGCCGGATCGTTTGCCGCTTCCGTGTATCTTGTCTGGATGTCTTCAACGGCCTTCTGCGCCGAAATAAACAGATTAAGCTTAGTATCGGAGATATAGCCATATTGCCGTTCTATTTCCGGTTCCGTTTGATCAAAACTCTGTCCGTAAACGGGGCTGTTCAATCCGGCAACAAGTCCGGCAAGCACAAAAACAATCATCACTGCGGCCTGCCGGAACGGGGAGATATCTCTTTCTATAGACATTCTTTTTTTACTCCTGTGTTGTTTTGGATTTCACGCATGCGTTTCATTCCCTGTGACACCGGCCCCGCTTAAAAAGTTCCATTTTTTCGGGAACTTTTTTGACGAAGGGGTTGTCCTATGGTTAGGTAGGGGCGTAGGAGCCTTGATTTAATGAAGCTGAACCAGCACGAACGCCGGGAAATCAACTGGATGATTGCGCGGGAAATTCCGGCGTTGCGCCGTTATGCGCAAATCTTGATGCGCGGCAACGGCGACAAGGACGATCTGGTGCAGGACACGCTGGAGCGCGCCATAAAGAAAAGCCACACATGGCGGCGCGAAGGCAGCATCAGAAGCTGGCTTTACCGCGTACAGTACACAGTATTTTTAAACCGTTACAGAAAACAGGCCAATTTAAGGGAAGTGGCTGCGGACGATATGAGCGAAAGCCCGGCTATGTCTGTAAACGCATCGCAGGATATGAAACTGGAATGTCAGAGGATGCTCAAAGCGCTGGAAAATTTAAAGCCCCGGCATAGCGAGGTTTTATTGTTGGTCGCTGTGGAAGGCTTTTCCTACGACCAGGCTGCGCAGATCATGGACATTCCGGTCGGTACAGTCAGATCAAGATTGGCAAGGGCGCGGGAAGATTTGCGCGCCGAGATGAAGAACACGACGCTGCATGACAAGGAAACAAAAAATGCGGCGAGGATAAAATCATGACCACCACGAATGACAATATACAACCCCTTGAAACAATTGATGAGCGTGATCTCCACGCCTATGTGGACGGGCTGCTGGATGAACACCGCGCCCGCAAGGTTGAAGACTATCTAAAACGCCACCCGGACAAAGCGGCGGAAGTGCAGGATTATATTGCATATAACAAGCTGCTCCGTAAAGCCTATGAACAAGAAGCCGATGAGCCTGTACCGCAACGACTATTATCCATTCTTAATCGCCCGGTCAGGAATATCTGGCCCGCCGTGGGTCAAGTTGCTGCTGTTGTCGTTCTGTGCGCCCTGTCCGCCGGAGGCGGCTGGCTGGGCGCGTATCAGAGCGGTGGCGCTGTTTCCAAAGAAGACGGCATGGTGCGCAGCTTTTTGCATCAGGTCGCTCTTAATGCCGAGCAGCCTTTTGAAGCGATGCCCGTTCAAAAACTTGAAATTAACGCGGAAACGCAAACCGATCCGCTTAATTGGCTAACACAGAAGCTGGCGCTGGAAATGCAGGCCCCTGATCTGACGCAGGCCGGATATACGCTGGAACGGCGGCGGCTGGTGACGCGCGGGCCGCAGGAATTTGTCGAACTCAAATACACCAACTCCTCCGGCGATGCGGTCAGGCTTTACATGAAAACCCGCTGGGAAAAAGAAGCGCCGACCATCGAGTTCGCGCGCAAAGAAGGCCAGTCCATTGCCTACTGGCAGGAGGGGCCGCTGGTCTATGCGCTTTCCGGCCCGCTTGACAGGAATCGCGCTGCACAGATTGCCGATCTTGTGCGTGGCTCCATGACCGATGTTCCCAACAAACCGCCTCATGTGCAGGATGTGCAAATCGTGGCACCTCAGCCTGTACACCCGGTGCAACCCGTCCAGCAGCCGCAAGTGAACTACGGCATACAACCTGTCATGCCGCTCGCGCCGCAGAAAATGAATGCGGTCGGTGGTCAATATTAGCGAATAGGTATATTCCTGCTAAAGTTTTCTCTAAATCGCCCTTGGTATTCGCACCGTCTAAGAACCAGCGATTATGTCACCATCCGCAAGGCCGCAGAAATGAAGGCATTACAACCGCTCTGTTTGTCGGGACGAAGGTAGCGGTCTTTAGAGAAAAACGCCCCTTTATAGACGAAAACGCCGCCAATATGAGAGGTCGGAACGGCAAAAAGTGAGCGGTAGCATAGCCCAAAAGCCCACGAACACTGGGCCTTCTGGCGGCGATGACAAAGTCTGGAAAGAGTTTGGAAAACGTGAAATGGCTGGGGCGCCAGGATTCGAACCTGGGAATGGCGGTACCAAAAACCGCTGCCTTACCGCTTGGCTACGCCCCAACAGGTGGTCAACGGCGATGGACGTTACAAAAGAACATGGGCAAACGCAAGAGGGATTCAACAGGCAGGCTGGAAAAGTTTTTCCGTGCGCAGCGCGCCGGGCGTGTGGATGGAATCGATTTTTCCATTGGTTTTATTTTCCAAAATCCACTATATTGCCGTGAATCTATAAACAATCGGGTAAACAGGAATGGGTATCAAACGGACGCCCACGGGCCGCATATATTTCGACGCCGAAGAAGGGCGCAGCGACGAGCGTCAGCAGCAGATGGTCGGCCTTCTCGGACAACTCGGCGAGCGCCTCAAGCGCAGCGAGGACGAGCGCGACGAAATATGGAAGGAGCTTCAGGAATATCGCAAGCTCATCGCCGATATCGAGGACAAGACGGCCAATTCCGAGAAAGTATTTCTGTCCGTTCAGAGCAAGCTGAGCCGCGCCGAAAAGATTGAGGAGGATCTGGGTAAGCGTCAGGACGCTCTTGAGAAAAGCCAGAAGGACCATTTCAAGAAACTCGCCGAGGCGGCAAAGAGCGATCCGGAAATTCTCAAGCGTCTTGACGATTCGGAGGCCCTCGCTGCCCATCTTCTCGAAAAGCTGGAAGCGTCGGATGCCCAGCAGAAGCGGCTCGATCGCCGCATCGAGAAAATCACGCAGGACCGCGTGCGGATCGCCCGCAAGCTCGAAAGGCTTGAGGAAACCGTGCTGGAAACGCAGGACGTTCTGCGGGCGAAGGCGCTCGTCCTTCTGACGGACCAGAGCATCGCCGCGCAGACCGCGCTGCCGCAAATTCCGGCAACGGTCGGCGAGCGCCCGGCGATAGAACACACGGACGGCGAGACGTCTTCCGACGGCGCGCCGCTGTGGCAGCGGGTCCTCAACCCGCAGGCCGTTGCAACGACCGCGATGGTCGTTGTCGCTCTCCTCGCCGGATGGACGGTGAGCGAGATTCAGCGCGGACGCCCGGCGTCAGTCGACGGCGTTGAGACAATTCGACTTGCCAGCGTCGAGCCGGATGCGGCATCTTCCGTTGCGGAGCTCTCCGGGGGGCAGACCGGTTCAGTCTGGGCGAATCTTGAAGAACGGATTGCCGCGCACGTGGCTGGCGGTGAAAACGATGCGTCCGCGATGCCGACCTCGGAAAGTCTGCTGGAAGAGGTTCCGGTCGAGGCGCTCGAGAGCGGGGACTACGATGAAAACGCGCTGGCGCTTGCCATGGAGCTAGATCCTGAGGCCGTGGCGGCGCGATTGAACGAAATCGAACCGTCCGCCCCCGGCGTGGCGGGCGAGGTCGAGGAGGCGATGGAAGACGCGCCTGCGGAGGCGGCTACTAGAATGCCCGCGCCCGCAAAAGTCCGGGAAGCGTCGTTGACTAAGTCCGTCGAGGCACAGCCCCCGAAGGCCGACCTGCGTGCGACGATGGCTCCGGACAAAGAATTGCCCGACGTCATCAAGGAAATCGAGAAACAGGCCTATGACGGTATCGCCACTGCCCAGCATGACCTCGCCGCGATCTATACGGCGGGGCACGGCGGGGTGAAGCAGAATTATGAGAAAGCTGCCTTCTGGTTCCGTCAGGCAGCAGAGCAGGGCATCGCAAATGCCCGCTATAATCTTGGCGTTCTCTATCACCAGGGGCTTGGCGTCAGGCAGGATGTCAGTGCGGCGATCAACTGGTACCAGAGGGCCGCCGAGCTCGATCACCCGGAAGCGCAGTACAATCTCGGCATTGCCTATATCGAGGGAATAGGGGTCCCTTACGACCCGCAGAAGGCGGCGATGTATTTCGAGTATGCCGCTGACCAGGACATCATGGAGGCGGCTTACAATCTTGGTCTTATCCACGAGAACGGCCTTCTCGGTGACGTTTCGCCGGAGGCGGCGCTCCTCTGGTACAAAATGGCGGCGGATGCGGGTAGCGCGGAAGCCCGGCGCGCAATGGAGCAACTGGCGAAGACGCTGAAGATCGATCCGTCCGACGTCGACCGTCTCGTCGAACGCAACCGGGCCGGAGTAACGGGCGGTGTGGTTCCGGACGGTCGGAGCGTTGGCCGGGTGGCGGCGCTGGCAGCGGATGGAGCGGGCGGTGTCGTCTACGATGTCCAGAACCAGTTGATCGCGCTTGGCCTTTTTCCGGGTCCGGCGGACGGTGTGGCCGGCCAGCAAACCGCGGACGCCATCCGCGTCTACCAGTCGCGCAACGGCCTCCCCGTCGACGGGAAGGCCAGCGAAAGTCTTCTTGGCCATATGCTCGGCGGTGTTGAGGGGAGCGGCGAAGTCGGATCGCGGGAGGAGTGAGGGTTACGACGGCTTGATGCCGATTCCGACGGCCTCGGAAACATGCCTGAATCCATCCCTCTCAAGGAGAGCGTCCAGCCCGTTGACGATGTCCGACACAAGGCCCATCCCGTGATAGACGAGTCCGGTATACAGCTCGATCAAAGAGGCTCCGGCCCGAATCTTCGCGTAGGCATCCCCCGCGCTTGAAATTCCGCCGATTCCGGCGATGATGAGCTTGCCGCCGGAAAACCGGTATACGTTCGCAATCGTTTTTGTCGCCTGATCTCGCATCGGCGGGCCTGACAATCCGCCCTTTTCCGGCAATGGACGGGTCTTCAGGCTGTCGGGGCGAGCATGTGTGAGGTTCGTGGCGACGATTCCCTCCATCCCGTGATCAATGCACAGACCGGTGAGCCGCTCCAGCTTTTCCGCCGGGAGATCGGGGCCGATCTTTACGAAGACGGGGGTTTCGAAGGCACCCTCCGTGCGTGCTGCCCTGACGGATCTGAGGATATTTTCCGCTTCGTCCGGGTCCTGCAGGTTTTTGAAGCCCGTTACGTTCGGGCAGGAGAGGTTCAAAACGATTAGGTCGGCGATGTCTTCAAAGGTTTTGACGCCGTTGACGTAATCGGCGGCCGGGTCTTCCTGCGCCTTGCCCTTGGCGAGATTAACGGCTACCGGCATCCGCGTGAGGCTGCGCTCCGCCTTGCGGACGCGGTCGATGAAAACGTCGTAACCGGGATTGTTGAGCCCCATATGGTTGATCATTGCCTTGTCGGCGCCGAGCCGGTGCATGCGCGGGCGTGGATTGCCGGGCTGGGGCAGGGGCGTCACGCTGCCGAGTTCGACAAAGCCGAACCCGAGCCGCTCGAATGCCGGGACGGCGACCGCGTACTTGTCGTATCCGGCAGCGAGACCGACCGGGTTCGGGAACCGTATGCCGCACAGTTCCTGCGCCAGACGTTCTTCCCGTAAATCGTTTGCCCGTCCGCCAAGCCCGAGCGCAAGGCCCCGCAGGTGCCAACGGTGGAGGATTTCGGCGTCCATTTTCTCGTCCTTTCTCGTCAGTATCTTTGCGGGCGACCGATCCATCCGGTCCGGACCCACCAGCGCGGGTTCGCTTTTTTTATCGCTTCGGCGCTTGCGAGAGCGTCCTCAGGGCAGTCATAAAGCGCAAAACAGCTTGCTCCGGCTCCGGCCATGCGGCAGAGCAACGGAGTTTGGCTGTTTTCTAGAGCCTTGAGGACAATGCGAACATCCGGCACGATGTCGCAGGCGGTGCTTTCAAGCTGGTTCTCGGCTTGGGTCAGAAAATCAACGAGTGTTTCCTTCCGCGAGAGATCTTCCGGAAGCGGAATCTCGTCACGGTAGGGGCCGGGGAAAAGTGAAAAAACCTGGGCGGTGCTGCACGGCAGAAGCGGATTGACGATCAGGACCGGCAATTCGGGCAGATCGACCGACGGGTCCAGAACGTCTCCAATTCCGCGCATGCGCCGCGCCGCGCACTCAAAACAGACCGGGACGTCCGCGCCAAGTCCTGTCAGAAGGGCGGGCAGAAAAGGCGCTTGCCGGGAGATCCGCCACCACTCCAGAAGTCCCCAGACGGTTGCCGCCGCATCCGCCGAGCCGCCGCCGATGCCTGAGGCAAGCGGCAGGTTTTTGGTCAGTGTGACTTCGACGGCGGGGTTGCGCCGTGCCGCTTCCGCCATTCGCCAGACAGCCCGGGTGACCAGATTGCCGGAATTGGGGCTGGAATCGCGGTCGCGTGCGCTGAAGTGTCCGGCGAAGGGACCCTCGATTTTCAGTGCGAAATCGACAGCAGGACGAAAAGTGAGCGTATCGCCGATATCCGTGAAGGCAACAAGTGAGTCGAGCGTATGGTACCCGTCCTCCTCCCGCCGTCCGGTTACATGCAGGGTGAGATTGAGCTTGGCTGGCGCAAAAATCGTCAGGGTGCGGGATTCGTTTGTCATCGCCCCTTGTTTTTACCCGTTCTCTTCCATCGGGGACACAAAAAGTTTTTGTGTCCCCGGAGAGAAAGGGAAGGCGGTCGTTACGGGTTCGCTTCATCGCCGGATCGGGCGATCGACTGTTTTGCTTCGCGAATTTCGTGTTGCGGCTTGAGGCCTCCGATCAGCTTTTCTTTCAGTTCCAGCGTCAGAGTCTCGTCTTCTGAAAAGTTCTTTGCCCGCCGCCACTGGAACTCGGCTTCAAGCCGTCGCCCGGTCATCCAGTACGCATCACCCAGATGGTCGTTGATGACCGGATCGTAAGGCATCAGTTCGACGGCTTTTTCAAGGTGGGGGATGGCCTCGGCGTAGTTGCCCATTTGGTAAAGGACCCAGCCAAGCGAGTCGGCGATGTAGCCATCGGTCGGTTGCATGGCTGCCGCCTTGCGGATGAGTTCGAGCGCCGGTTCAAGCTTGATGCCCTGTTCCGCCCAGCCGTAACCGAGATAGTTCATGATGTAGGGGTGCTCCGGCTGGAACCCGAGCGCCGCCTGCAGGTCCGCTTCGGCTTCTTCCCAGCGTCCGAGACGCTCCAGCGTCATGCCACGCGCGTAATGGAGGTGCCAGAACTCCTCTGGCACGCCGTTTTCTAGCATGCCGAAAGCCGTATCGTAGGCGCCGAGCGCCTTGTCGAACAGTTCTTCCTTTCGGTAAAGGTCGCCGATCTGGATCTGGGCATCGATATCGGCTTTCGCGGCGACGAGTTCTTCGAGCAGTGAGACGGCTTCGTCGGTACGCCCGACGCGCGCCATAAGGTCGGCCGTGCGTTTGCGAGCTTCGGCGAAGGAAACGTCATCATCGCCGATGGCCTGATACTGTTTGATGGCCTCGTCAAAGCGCTCGTTGCGTGTGCTGATGGCCGCCATAAGGATGCGGGCCTCGTTCATGGTCGGATCGAGATAGAGCGCCATACGGGCGAAGACCCGAGCGCTGTCGTCGCTGTATTCGCCATACAGGATACGCGACATATCCAGAAACGCCTTGGCGACACCGTCCCGCGCATTCCCGATATCGAGCGCTTCAATCGCCTCCATATCTACGGCGATCTCCCTTTTTCCGTCGTTCAGAGCCGCGAGTTTTCCGGAAATCCGCGCGTTGTCGGGATTCTGTTGCAGAATGGCGGTGTAGACGTCCCGGGCGGCATCGGTCTTGCCAATGCTGACATAGATGTCGCCAACTTTTTCGAGGTCGTGGACATTGATGCCGGAGGAAGAAAGAGCCTGTTCCAGAACGCCGGGAATGGTTTCATGTCGTCCGAGGTAGTGCGAGATCAGTACGGCATGATATGCATGTACAGGATTGTCCGGGAGATCTCCGATCCGCAATTCGCCGCGCGCTGCATACGCCCATCCCTTGAGCAGCGGATTGATAAAGTCGGCCATTCCGCCTTCGGGCATTGCGTCGAGATGGGTGACGGCTTCCTCATAGTGCTCGGCACCGAATGCCTCAAGCGCGAGAAAGAGCTGAACAAGCGAGTTTTGCTCACCGGTTTCGGAAATGGCTTTCGCAAGCCCGAAAGCCTGTGCGGTCTCGCCTGCACCCATGGCCAGCACCATCGCGCGTTTTTTCAGATCCGGGTTTTCAGGGTCGTGTCCGATGACGTTTGCAAGAAACCGGCTGGCGTTTTCCCAATCTTGATGATGCTGCGCATAGCGTCCGGCGAGATAGTATCCGGCAGGTGAGTTGGAAAGCTGGTAAAGTTCCGGCGCGGCGGCGGAGGAGGTTGTCGTCTCGGTGACGGATGGGGTGGGAGCGTTCTGGGTGTCCGCCTGGGCGGAGGATTCCTTGCAGCCGTGA
Organism: Alphaproteobacteria bacterium; assembly: GCA_009929775.1. GTDB lineage: Bacteria > Pseudomonadota > Alphaproteobacteria > Micavibrionales > Micavibrionaceae > RZZS01. The sequence continues at coordinate 5,258 of RZZS01000066.1, read as the reverse complement.
AGAAGGCCTGCCGCCAGCAGCAAAAACGCAAATTTCCCAAGCATAGAACGTCCTCTTTTTCACATGTTCGGATAGTTGGGTCCGTCTCCCCCTTGCGGGACGGTCCAGATTATGTTCTGCGACGGGTCCTTGATGTCGCAGGTTTTACAGTGCACGCAGTTTTGGGCATTAATTTGAAATTTCGGTCGACCATCGTCATCCGTAATTATCTCATAAACGCCTGCCGGACAGTAATTTTGCGCCGGTTCCCCGTATTCGGGCAGGTTAACGTCGACCGGAATCGCCGGGTCTTTCAGCCTCAAGTGACAGGGTTGATCTTCGGCATGGTTCGTGTTGGAGAGCCAGACAGAAGATGCACGATCAAACGTAATGGTACCGTCCGGGCGAGGGTAATCGATGGGCGCGACGTCTTTCAACTTTTTAAGCTGGGCGTAATCCGCTTGGTTTTTCAAGGTCCACGGGGCAAGGCCGAAGGTTGCGGTTTCGAAGGCCGCGTTGACAAGTCCCTGATACAGGCCGTATTTGAAGCCGGGGCGGATGTTGCGGACTTTTTTTAATTCTGTCCACAGCCATGACCGTTTCAGCCGCTCCGGATAGCTGGTGGCTTCCGTTACGTTGCCAATGCGGAACAGATCGGCGAGCGCTTCCGCTGCGACCATGCCCGATTTCATCGCCATGTGGTTGCCCTTGATCTTCGGGACGTTCAAAAATCCGGCCGTATCACCAATCAGGAGGCCGCCGGGGAAGGTCAGTTTCGGAAGCGACTGGAAACCGCCCTCGACAAGGGCCCTTGCGCCGTAGGCGACGCGTTTGCCGCCCTCAAATGTCGGGCGGATTGCCGGGTGGAGCTTGAAGCGCTGCATTTCCTCGAAAGGCGAAAGGTGCGGATTTTCGTAGTCGAGTCCGACGACAAGCCCTACCGCAACCTGACAATCCTCCATATGATAGAGGAACGATCCGCCATAGGTCCAGTTGTCGAGCGGCCAGCCGATCGTATGGACGACAAGCCCCTCCCGGTGCATTTCAGGCGCGACCTTCCATATTTCCTTGACGCCGAGCCCGTAGGTTTGCGGATCGGAGTCCTTGCGCAGGTCGAATTTTTCGATCAATTGCTTTGTCAGGGAACCGTGCGCTCCTTCTGCAAAAATCGTCTGGCGCGCGAGCAGTTCGACTCCGGGTTCGAAAGAGGCGGAGGGTTTCCCGTCGCGGTCCAGCCCGACGTCACCGGTCGCGACGCCGCGGACTGCGCCCGTGTCGTCGTAAAGGATTTCGGCGGCGGCGAAGCCGGGAAAAATCTCAACGCCGATCGACTCTGCCTGATCGCCAAGCCAGCGGGAGAGATTGCATAGCGAAATGATGAAGTTGCCTCTGTTATGCATCTGCGGGGGCGCAGGCATTGGAATGGCCCGGTTCTTCGTCAGGAGCAACAACCTGTCTTTCGTTACAGCCGTTTTCACCGGCGCGCCCATTTCGCGCCAGTCGGGAATCAGTTCGTCGAGCGCGCGTGTTTCCAGTACTGCGCCGGAGAGCAGGTGGGCGCCAACTTCGGAGCCTTTCTCAACGATGCAGACTGACAGGCCGGGATTGTGCTGCCTCAGGCGAATGGCGCAGGAAAGTCCGGCGGGACCGGCCCCCACGATAACGACGTCGAATTCCATGGACTCGCGATCGGTGCGCGCTTCTGCTGTCATGCTCCAGACCTTTTCCGTGCTTGCAGATTCGTATGTTACCTTATAATTCTTAAGAAGAGTATGACAGAGACGTCCGACATAAAAGCAGATTTCCCGCGGGATATCTGGCTCGCAGCCCTTCGCTGGCAGGTCGAGGCCGGCGTCGACGAAAGCCTGTGCGAGGAGCCGCTTGACAAGACGGCGCTGAAGCCCGTGCCGCTCGTCCACAACCCTCTGGCACCGGCGTCTGCCGTGCAGCCTCAGGCTCCACCCGCGTCATCGGTGCCACAGATTCTTGGAACGTCCGATGCGCGTGAGGAGGCGATCCGCATTGCGCGCGCCGCGAACACGCTGGAAGAATTGCGGAACGCGGTTGCGGGATTTGACGGGATCGCGCTCAAACGAACGGCGACCAATCTCGTGTTTGGTTCGGGCAATCCGAAAGCGGCGCTTATGCTGGTCGGCGAAGCCCCCGGGGCCGACGAGGACCGCCTTGGCGAGCCCTTTGTTGGCGTAAGTGGCCAGCTTCTTGACCGGATGCTGGCCTGCATTGAACTTTCAAGGCAAGAGGAAGACCCGCAAAAATCCGTCTATATTTCCAATATCCTTAACTGGCGACCGCCCGGCAACCGGGCACCGACGCCGGGTGAAATCGAGGTAAGTCTGCCCTTCATCGAGCGGCACATTCTTCTTTCAAGACCGAAACTTTTGGTTCTTGTCGGCGGTGTTTCCGCGAAAGCCCTGCTCGGGCGCAGCGAGGGAATTTCAAAACTCCGCCAGCGCTGGCACACATGGCGTCCGCAATGCGATGGCATCGGTTTGCCGGACGAGCCCATTCCGGCGATCGCAACCTTCCACCCGTCCTACCTGCTGCGAACTCCGGCGCAAAAGCGCGCTGCCTGGGCGGATTTGCTGATGTTGCAGGGTCGGCTTGTCCGGTCAGACAAGCCTTCCGCCCCGTGACAACCGGATAAAGGATTGGGGCGGGCGTCACGGAACATCCTGCTCTGCCAAGGATTATCATCAGAAATCGGAAATGGTTAATTTGCACCTTCTTTGGTGTTGGCAGGTGGCCGATTTGCTGGACACCGTTCGTCGGTTGGTGTAAGGAAGGCACACTATGCAAAGGAAAGGACAGGGAAAAGGACGGCTGCTCGTATGGGTCGTCCTGGGGTTCGCGGCGTGGTCCGGTGCGGCTTTTGCCAGCTCGGGTGTGCCTCTTCCCCCGCGAAAGGCGGGCGCAATCCCCGTGTCGACGGCACCGCTGCCGGAAGCGAAGCCCGTTCTCGAGGATGGCCTGTCGGCAACCGAGGAAGCGATTATCCGGTTTGCGAAAACACGTTCTACAGAAAATGGCGCGTCGGACAAGCCGCCAGTGCCTGTTGTCCCATATCGAAAACCTGTCAGCGAAGTCAAATCCATTACCCACGGACCGGGCGCCTGGAAGGAACCAAAGCCGCCGCGCCGCAAACCGATGCCTGTCGGCAACGTGCCATTGTCCGCCGAAGATTCCGATCTTTACCGGCGAATTTTCGCTGCGCAGGCCGTTGGCGACATGGACAAGGCCGACGAGTTGATCGAGCAACTTGGGGATTTTCGCCTGCGCGGACACGTTCTCTTCCAGCGATACATGCATCCTACCGCTTATACGTCGACGTTCGAGGAACTGCAAAACTGGCTCGGGCTTTATGCGGATTATCCTGACGCCGACAAAATATACCGGCTTGCCGTCTCCAAAAAGCCCGCGCACATGGAAGGCGAATTACGGCAGCCGAAAGTCGTTCGCGGAATCAGCGGATTTCTGGAGTCGAGCGATGAGCGCAGCCAACCTTACAAATCATCGCGCAAACGTAATGCGGACGAGCGCCGGAAGGTCTCCACGATTTTCCGGGATGTTCGCCGCGATGTCGACAGGGGTGGACCGACCGATGCCTGGAAAACGCTGAACGAGCCTGTGAACAAGGCGGCGCTCGATCAAACCGAATTCGACATCCTGCGCAGCTATGTCGCTTATGGTTATCTGCACTCGAACAAGATCGACAAGGCCTATGAGCTGGCGTCAGCAAGCGTTTCCCGCTCTGGCGTCCGCACGCCGCTTGGCGCGTGGATTTCAGGTCTGATCGCCTGGCGCCGCGGTGAATACGGTCGCTCTGCCAGCTATTTCGAAGTGACTGCCCTCTCTCCTCACGCGACCGGATGGATGATTTCCGGCGGCGCCTACTGGGCGTCTCGCGCCCACATGCGCACCGGGAACGTCCGCGCTGTCAGTTACTGGCTGCAAAAGGCCGCCTCCTACCCACGCACATTTTACGGGCTGATCGCCACAAGGGCGCTGGGGCAAAAATTCGAGTTCAACTGGGACATTCCCCGATACACCGACGCGCACGAAAAGCGCCTCATGAAAAGTGCCGCGGCGCGCCGTGCCATGGCGCTCCTGCAGGCCGGACAGTTCCATCTCGCCGAGAACGAGATGCGCCGGATTGATCCGGGGGACGGCGAAGTCAAGGAAGCGCTTCTTGCCTATGCCGCCCATGAAGGCCTTCCTGCCTTTGCCATGCGCCTTGCCAACGCCATTCCGCACCCGCAGGGCGGCCTGTATGATGCCGCCCTTTACCCTCTCGCCCCGTGGCAGCCCAAGGATGGTTTCAAGGTCGACCTGGCGCTTGTCCATGCGATCATCCGGCAGGAATCCCGTTTCGATCCGTCGGCTGAAAATCGCAGCGGCGCGACGGGCCTGATGCAGCTTATGCCGGCAACAGCCGGCTATGTTGCCGGTAGCCGCCGCTTCCGGGGTGACGGCCGCCACCACTTGAAGGACCCGATGACGAACATCGATCTCGGCCAGCGTTATATCCACGCGTTGCTCGGTCAGGACGTTGTCGACCGCGATCTGTTCTCGCTCACGATTGCCTATAACGCCGGACCTGGCAACCTCGCCAAGTGGAAGCGCCGTCTCGGCGGGATTCAGGATCCGTTGCTGTTCGTCGAAAGTATTCCGGTCGCTGAAACCCGCGCCTATGTTGAGCGGGTGTTGGCGAATTACTGGATTTACCGTCTGCGGCTCGGCCAGCCGACTCCGACGCTGGACGCTGTCGCCTCCGGGAAGTGGGCGCGCTATGTCCGTCTCGATGATGGCCCCACTATGCTGGCCGATATGCGTTAGGGGCTTACAAGGGGCGGTTGGACGTCAGCTTTTCGAACAGGACGTAGCCGCCCACGGCGGCCAGAGAGAGCGGCCAGAGGACCGCGGCGGCGATCGCGCACGGCTGGCAGAGGTCTTTCTGCGCTGACGTCATAACGCCGACGGTGTAAAACACCGAAGCTGTAACGAGATAGATCGCGAACGGAAGAACCAACGTCAACCCCCCTGCTTCTTCAATGACGAGTGGCACCCAGCCTAAAAAGTTTCTCCCGAATGTTCAACCCGGTTTTTCCCCTATAGTCTCCCCAAAATTCCGGCGGTATGTTTGTCATAGCGCGGTTCTCTGATTCGCGGGGGTGGCGAAGAGTGGCAGCGGGGGCGGGCCGCTGGGGCGCAGGAGGTCGTAGAGCGCGGTTTTTGCGGCCGCGAACAGGTTTTGCCAGCCT
>RZZS01000007.1 GCA_009929775.1 Alphaproteobacteria bacterium | reverse complement strand
CGCCTGACCAAGCGACAGATCCACCTCAACAGACAGACCCGCTCCCCCATAATCCGCCGTGTCAATACCAGCTCCGCCTCGCAGAAAATCCACCCCGCCGCCGCCGTATAGCCAATCATCCCCAAGGCCGCCCTCGAGCGTATCATTACCTTCACCCCCATCAAGCCCGTCGTTGCCCGCGGCGCCCCTTAACGTATTGTCCTGGTCATCCCCTGTTAGAACGTCATCTCCCGCCGCTCCCGTCACGTTTTCTATTGAGACGATCAAGTCGTCGTCCCCGTTACTAAGCGTTACTGTTACAGGCGTTGAGCCGTTAAGCGTAACGGTAATATCGCCTATGCCGGAAAGTGCCGAATAATCAATCGTGTCTGACCCATGACCGCCGTCCAGAATATCCGCTCCGGCACTGGCGTAAAAAATGTCCGCGCCGTTCAGAGCGTACACTGTATCGATTCCCGCCGATCCCCTGATTTCGTCTGCCTGGTTGGATGTATAGTAGACTTCGAAATCGAGGAGCGTATCGCGGCTGGAATCCCCTGCAAAATCCGCGGTTCTTGCGCCGATATCGAGTATGATTCCGGCTCCGGACAAATCGTCGAAACGAACCGTGTCCGTTCCCTCGCCGCCGTCCAAAACGTCGCTTCCGCCCCCACCACGGATCACATCGTTACCGCCAGAGCCTCGGATTATATTGGAAAACTCGTCTCCGGTAATGAAGTCGGCGCCCGTCGATCCCGTCACGTTCTCAAAGTTGACAATTGTATCGTTGTCCCCGCCCGTGACCGTCACGGTTGTCGGCGTCAGGCTATTCAGCGTCACACTTATGCCCGTAACGCCGCCGAGCGCCGAATAATCGATTGTATCCGAACCGGCACCGCCATCAAGCGTGTCGGCACCAGCGCTGGCTCTAAATATATCTGCTCCATCCCCCCCGAACACGTGGTCCGATCCTGTGGATCCTGAAATCTCGTCACTCTGATTAGTCAGATAAAATTCTTCGAATTCGTAAAAATTATCCGTGCTGCCATCTCCGGCGTAATAGGCCGTTCCCGCTTGAAGGTCAATGTTAATGCCCAAGCCCGTCAGGTCGTCGAAGCGCAGTTGGTCGTTTCCGATACCTCCCCAAAGCGAGTCGGAACCACCACCACCGCTTACGATGTCATTCCCTGAGCCGGCGCTGATTGAATTGGCGACCCCGTTCCCGACAAGAAAATCGCTTTGTGAGGAGCCGACAATATTCTCGATACCGTCCAGAAGGTCGGTGCCACCGAGTCCGTCGCTCAGCGCCTCACCCGACGCGAGGTTCACGTTGACGGAAGCAGAGAGAGAATAATCAGCCGTATCAATTCCGTCCCCCCCCATCAAAACATCATCTCCGGCACCACCGATCAGGATGTCGCTACCGGATCCGCCCTCCAACCTGTCGCCCCCGCCCCCACCGGAAAGAACGTCGGCTCCACCTCTTCCTTCCAGCGTATTGGCGAAATCGTCGCCCGAAATCGTATCCGCACCCACGGTACCAATTACGTTTTCGAAATTGCGAACGGTGTCGTTGTTCCCGCCGTTTACCGTAACTGTAACATTGGAGGAGCCATCCAATCCCACGTTAATGAAATTTATTCCCGCGAGATCGGAATAGTCGAGCGTATCGGACCCTGTGCCACCATCCAGCGTATCATTACCGTGGCTGGCCTTAAAAAGGTCGCTTCCGGCCAGACCCGACACAATGTCAGCGCTGCCAGAACCAAAAATTATATCATCGTTCAGGGTAGTAAAATAATTCTCGAAATTGGAGAACCTGTCGAGGCTGCTATCCACGGAGTAAGCTGCCGTGCTGCCTTCAAGATCCAGAATAACCCCGAGTCCCGTCAGTTCGTCGAAACGGAGCGTATCGAACCCGTCACCGCCATCCAGAATATCGTCCCCGGCTCCGCCGCGTATAACATCGTTTCCACCGAGGCCCTGAATTACATTGTCGAAGATATCTCCGGTAACAATGTCGTTTCCGGCTGTCGCAACGATGTTTTCAACGTTTCTGATAGTATCGTTGGTGCCACCATCAACCATCACCGTCGCATTACCCGCACCGGCCAGTGTCACGCTGATGAAATTGATATCCGCGAGAACGGAATAATTGACGGTATCATTACCGGTACCGCCATCCAGCGTATCCGCGCCTTCGCTCGCCAGCAGAAGGTCGTCGCCACCCTGGCCCTCAAGCAAATCATCTCCGCCTGCGCCATACAGCTCGTCGTCCCCCTCATCTCCGCGCAGAATGTTATCGTCCGAGTCCCCGGAGATCACGTCATCATGAACCGAGCCACGGACGTTCTCAATACTGACGAACGTGTCAACTCCGCCGTCCCCGTCATCGAGGGCCCGGTTCAGGGACATGTCGACCACGATTCGATCGGTCGCCGATAGATAGTCCGCCGTGTCGTTGCCAGCTCCGCCATCAAGCGTGTCGTCTCCGTCTGCCCCATACAAGTAATCGGCGCCCACCCCACCGGTCAATCGGTTAACCTGACCATCCCCGCGGAGAACATCGCTGAACGCGGACCCTGTCACGTTTTCGAAGTTCAGCAACGTGTCCCGACCGCCCTGTCCATCGTCGCTGGCTTCTCCATTCGCAAGATCAACGTGCACGCCCCAATGCGCGGCACTGTAATCAGCCGTATCTTCACCCTGACCACCATCCAGAACATCGTCGCCGCCACCGCCGCCGATTAAATCGGCCCCGTCGAAACCTGACAGAATATTGTCAAAGTCATCTCCGTATATGTGGTCGCCTCCAGCCGATCCGATAACATTTTCTATATTTCTGACGATGTCATCAGTTCCGCCATCGACTGTGACCAAAGCATCTGCGGCTCCGGCCAACGTAACATTGATAAACTGCACCCCGGCGAGAGAGGAATAATCGACCGTATCGACACCGGTGCCGCCATCAAGCTCGTCGGCACCGTCGCTCGCCAGAAACACATCGTCTCCACCAGCGCCATAAATCACGTCGTCGCCGCCAAAACCGAAAAGAATATTTGCCGCTCCATCCCCGTCGATCACGTCATCATAAGCCGAACCAAAGACGTTTTCGATGCTGATGAAGGAGTCTGTTCCATCGTCCCCGTCGTTTGACGCCCCACCTGCCTGCAGATCGACGACAACGCCATTCAGGGCCGCCAGCATATAACTGGCGGTGTCGCTGCCGTCGCCGCCATCCAGCACATCCGCGCCGCCGCGTCCGGCCAGAACATCGTCTCCGTCAGCGCCTCGAAGCGTATTGTTCAGCGAGTCGCCAACAATCGTGTCGTTTCCACGCGTTCCCGTGACATTTTCTATATTGCGAACAGTCTGATTTGTGCCGCCATCGACCGTGACCGTCGCGTTGTTCGACGTATTGAGAGTGATAGAAATGAAGTTGACAACCAAGCTCAAAGTCGAGAAATCAAGCGTGTCAGTGCCGCTTCCGCCGTCGAGGATGTCCGCTCCTCCGCTGGCGTAAATCAGATCGTTGCCTCCGCGCGTTTCAAGAATGTTGGCGGCGGCGTCGCCAGTAAGAATATCTGCGGCATTCCCGGTTGATATATTTTCGACGTCCCTGATCCGGTCCTCCTGATAATTCGGACCGAATTCATCGATGACGGCGATAGCGTAGCCCCCAATGATCAGCCCGAGATTCAGCTCAACCCTAGGATTTTCAGACCCGAAATCGACCGTGTCGACACCTGCGTCGCCCTGTATCAGGTCGTCACCCGGTCCCGGCGAAAACCAGTCGTTCCCATCTCCACCGATCAGGGTATCATCGCCCGCATACCCAAAGAGAATATCATCTCCCTCAGCCGCATTTATGACATCGTTGGCGTTCGCTCCGTATACAATATCGTCGCCGCTGCTAGTAAATATTCTGTTATTGTTGGGACCATTCGCCAAAACCCAGACCGTGTTCCCGTCCGAGTCTTCATAATTTAGGTCGTTCGAACCGAAAACGTCCTTGACCTCAACCTTCTGTTGCCCTTTTAATTCAACCACTGTCTCAGTTGGAATTATAAGAGGCGCATCGGGATTCAGCGTTTCGTAAAGAACGGGATCAAATTCTGCCTCGATCTTTATCCCGATTTCGAAGTCACGTGTGTTCGGCACATCGTACTGCACAATAAACTGATAGTTTCCAGCTTCAACCTGCTGCGGGCTATCGATGGAATAGCCGTCCGATCCGTTCTCAGCATTGAGGATTACGAATCCTGAGGGCAAATCGGAGAAAACCACACGAGTAACCTTGAAGCCATCAGGGAGATACGTTGCCAGTTCGATGACGCGCGACATTGTGTCTGCGTCAAAGTAATCCGGGTTGTCGGCATACACCACCAGATCCGAGGAGTCGTCGGTAAGGTTAATTACTTCCGTCGAATATTGGACTTCATTATCAGGATTGAAGAAGGACGCCTCCGAGCCGCCGCCACCGTCGAACACTCGCTTGAACACCCCCCCGCCGACATCTTCAGTTGCACTTTGAGACGCCACCTGCAAAAGACGTGCTTCGAAAAGAATGACTTCCGCAGGTTCAGGATCGGCTTCCTTGTCCTCTATCTCGAGACCGACTCCTTCGGATGTACTCGTTGCAGAACTCGATGAATCTTCTGTTGCCGACCATTCAAAAGTTCCCTTTTCGTCAATAGCTGTTGCTGGAGCATTGCTGGTGAAATCCTCAACTTTTTCAGCCCTCTTGATATCAGGCGCCTCGGTTTTGAACTGCGCGTTGGCAACCGACATCGAAATCATCATCATTTCAGCAGTGCTGCTCTGCTCGCTTTGTTGGTCAGAACTTTGCTGCTCGGAGTCAGATTCCTGCTGCTTTTCCTGGTTCTTCTGTTCAGCTTGTGACTGATCTATCCGCTGAGGCAAAAGACTTGAAATTTCGATATAGTCCTTGACGCTCAGATTGCCGACCTCCCCGACGCCAGCCAGAAGCTGGTGGGCCATGATTTCCCGACCGCCCATAAAAAGAAGAGGAGCACCATCCTCGTCGAACATGAAGAGTGCCATGCTGACCAGGATGATTTGAGCGCCGGTGGACGGGTCCGATATGATAACGTCGGAACCGAGAATATCTACTTTGACATTTTCCAGGTCAATCCCTTCGAGATTGATCTTCATACCCCTCTGGGTTCCGATTGAAATAGCCTCACCCGGAGGGGGCATTTCAACGGTTACTTCCCGCTGCGCGAAAGTACCTTGTCCCTGTTCAGTTTCAGCCACTTTAACCCTGCGCCCTTTTCAAAATCAAAAAACCAATTCCCAACGTCAGAAGCCAAGCCCCCATCGTTTAAGATAACCTGAATTACTTAATAACATATTATTCTCTTTGAGAGTTCTTCCCTGAGAAACCCGTCCGCTTCAGCCTCCCTCATGCGACTTTTCCCCTTCTACAGAGCCTTCATTTGTAACTTCATCTGGATAATCGGTATCCGATACGGCATTTCCATCTCTTTCCGGCGAAACTGCTTTGTTCTCGCGGTCCCGGACATCAACATCCAGAACCGGGTGGCTAACGAGGTTGTTTTGACATGCCTCCAATTCTTCCCGGACCTCACTACTCCTTCTGGACAACTCGCTCGCCTGCTGCCGCAGTTCCTGAATCTCGTTCTCCATTGCAGCAACGCTCCGTTCAACGTTATCCGCTTCAAGCAGACTCTCCCTCAAAAGCTCATTTTCCATGCGGAGCTGCTTCACCAGAGTTTCGAACTGCGCGATAATATTTTCATTCAGTTCTTCAGTATTTTGCCCGGGAAAGGATGGCTCGCAGGCGACGAGGTCAGCAACCATCCCCCCGTCCTCAAGAGTCAGGAGTTTTTTCCGCAGCTCTTCTTTTTCATGCTCAAGCATTTGCAGTTTTCTCGTCAGATTCCGGACGAGCGGATTGTTTTGCTCATTAAAAGTCTGAACATCGGGAGAAAGACATGTTTCTTTTCCCGCGTCTCTTTCTTCCTCCCCCAGATAGGTGGCCTCATTAAGGATCGCGTCCACCTGGCTCGAAGCCTTCCCTTCTACGCGCGGAGTGTCGCTCTCGTCCATCTCCCCCGCAGCAGGCTCAACAGCCCGGGGAGTAAACCTGCCGTCTACAGGAGGAGGCAGGGGCGAAGGAAGCGGCTGCGTCGCATCAGGTGCTGATTGCCCGGAATCGATATCCTCTTCGAAGGATCTTCTTTCCATTCCGGAAACAGTAAGCAGCTCGCCGCCATCTGCGTTTCCAATCTGCAGAGTTTGATTATCGCTGTCCTGGGTGCGATGAATCGCATCCCAGAGCGATGTACGCGGAACCGTAGCATCCTGCGTCAGCAAGACATTTTCATCATCGAGGCCGGGCTGATTGGTGCCTTCCGCGGAAGGTGCGTCCATAGGCGCATCAGCGGGCGGCGCTTCCTCGTAGATCGGGTCATATCCGTAGATCGAGGTGAGACATTCCCGGAAAACACGGAAATTCTCCCGGGCGTTGGCGAGAGGCAAGGTGAAAGGGGCGCCAGACCAATTCAAAAGAATGTTTTCTGATGTTTGGAGACTTAGGGCATCGATGTTCGAAGCTTCCATGAGCATAATTAAAGAATCAGGAGGAACCCCCTGCGCCTGAAGCCTTATAGACCTTCCATCGACCAAATTCAGCCATGCCTCGTACGAAGCCTCCCGGATCTCCGGATATTTTTCTATCGTTGCGGTCTGCAGTTCGAAGTAAGTTTTTCCCTTCCTTAAAAGAAACAAAAGCTGAAGATTGTCATCGAATAGCCACCTAATTCGGCATTCCTGTCGTCCTAGTGTCGCGTCTTCCACTTTTGAAACAGACCAGTCGACCGTCGAGAAACTCTGCGCAGTGACGGAAGCGGGAAAAACGGATAAAAAGGCGAACAATGCCGAAAGCACCGCCCTTTTTCGTCCCGTTTTGATCGGGTGACTATCAGAACTCGTAAACAAGGTTTACTTTCCCTGAATGATCGGAATATTCGCCTTTGAGCTGCATCTGGTAGTCAGCCGAAACAAGCCACTTTTCCGCGATCTCCATTGTCGCCCCTCCGCCCGCGCCAACGACATGAGGCTCGGACTCAATGCCGACGACTTCGAAAGTTTGTCCGGCGAGTGTCGCCTTTGCGGCTATGGCATCATTCATTGCACTGTATTTGTACGAAAGTCGGGCCGTAGGAAGGATGCGAACATCCTCGCCAAGCCTGTAGAGCCAATCCGCATTGACATGCACGCCTGCTGACAATCGGCGAACCGTATCGTAATCCACTCCCAACGCCAGTTCCCCCCGGCTGCCCGGAGTTTCGACAAATTCATCCGTAACGATAGTATCAAAATCCATTGAAAAGCCCGGCGTTAGCTTCATCCGGTCCGCTACGTCAAAGGTTTTGTAAAGTCCAGATCTGACAGAAATCTGTTCGCTTGTATAAGTGGCCGAAGCAGTATTGCCCGAGATCCCGCCGACCCGGTATCTCTCAATCTCGTTGTCGCTATGCAAATATGTTATCGCCCCGCTCAAGAGCGCTCCATTTTCGAAATATCGACCCCCATACAGGGTAACGCCTCTTGTCTCCGACTTTGTGTTGGAGCTGTTTGCATTATCCGAGTGAAGCTTGCTACCTCCTACCGTTACCGCGCCTCCGAAGAAAAGATCATTGAGCATACCCCCCGAATCCGCACCAACGGTTACGCCTGCAGTCTCTAAATCGACTCCATCGACCGTATCCTCCGCATCTTGCGCCCCTGATTGCGTGAACGCAGCGACCCAGACATCGCCTTTGCCTTTTTTGCGACGCTTTCTTTCATTGCTGATTTCCGACTGTCCGGTCTTAAGATCGCGCCTACCAGAAACCAACACCACGGTTTTCGTCGATTCCTCTTCAGGCCACACCTCCCAATCCCTGCGAGCGACATACATCCGATTTTCAACAAGGTCTTCCACGATATCCGCAACGGCCATGGACGCCTGTATATATCCACCGTCCAGAGTCGGCTGTAATGACTCAAGGCGCTCGTTAAAAGCTTCCCGGGAAACATCGTTGCCGAGCAGGGCTTGGACCTCGTTGACGCCCGGAGCTTCGGAAGCCGCAAGCGACTCGAGGACGACCGTTGCAACCGAGAGATTATTCTTGTTGGCGGCGACGCTTTCGAGGTCCTGACGCTGGACGACGAGATCGAAATTATTGCCATTGGCCTGCAGGCTAAAATCGTAAAGATAGGAGTTTTCGACGAAGGTCCCGGGGCCTACGGTCACACCCCCTCCATTGCCGACAATGATGTTCGCGACAGTCTCGTTGACGAGAACTTGTGCGCCGGGATTAATGACAACCTCGACGATATCCGCTCCGAGATCCAGCGGAGCGCCCCCAATGACAAGATTCCCCAGAACGGTCGCGCCTGCCGCCCGCCCGACTTCCAACGTCAGAGCTCCCGCATCTGCATCGGAAACATACGAATCCGCCGAAAGAGTGTTCCCCGAGACGACTCTCACGCTGCCATCGAGATCAAGAGCCCCGTCAACCGTCACTCTCGCACCCATAACAAGCGAGGCACCATCGCGGATATCGAGCGCGGCCAAACCAACTCCCCCCCCAAGAACGTTATTGACGTCTAACGTCCCGCTCGTAAGGACGACACGGACAGACTCGATTTGCCCACCGGTGGTAAAGGAGCCCCCGTTACCATCCGCACCAAAATCGACAATGTCACCGGCGTGCCCATCGATTTCCGCGGAATATGATGATCCATCAAGGAAATTGAGCCGTTCTCCACCGTCTCCCGCTCCCAGATCAATATCGCTCCCATCGTTATTTGTGATGATAGCGGCGGAACTGTTCCAAATCGTATCATTCGCGATCGTCAAAGATCCGACAGCGATGTTTGCGCCGATTTCGGCGTTCTGCGTAATCGTTCCTGCGACAACGCTCGTTTCAATATCACCATCCCCTGCATTGTCATCGCCATCGATCGCATGGTCGATGCTTACGCTGGCACCGATAAAAAGATTCGTGCCCGCGTCGATCGTCAGCGGAGCCGTTGTGTTCTCGTCAAGGGTGCAGTCGGCGCCGGGAAGCGTAAGAACGCAATCTTCGGCGTAAGCGAGCGAAACAAAAGCGCCGGGCCATACGCCCAGAGCACACAACGCCAGACCGGCCGCCGCTAACGACGAACTCGACCTGAAAACGCCAGCGATATTTCGCATCACTTGTTCCTTCAGACGGAGATGAAGAGCTTCTGACATACGGGACGTCGAACAAAGAGCCATAACGAGGAGAGGGAGAACCTGAAACAACGAACACCCGATTCCATCTTAGACCCTAAGATATTTCCTGAAAAGTGCTTTTTCTGTATTGTTAGCGCAAAGTAGGACTGTCCCCTTCTGCAAAGTTAGAATGTCCTTTTTTAGGGGGGAGGCATGGATGCGGGAAGGGACACTGGAAATGAGCGCGAAGGAGCGGGAGCGGCTGGTTGCAATCCGGCAGGTTGAAGAAGGGTCTTTACGGAGCCGGGAGGCGGCAGAACAGCTTGGGATCGGGGCTCGGCAGTTCAAACGACTGATGCGGCGCTAGCGCAAGGAAGGCGATGCCGGTCTGGTGTCGTGGCAGCGAGGGAAACCCTCGAGCAATCGTCTGGCCACGGATGACCGGACCCGGATGGAAAGTCTGTTGCGGGACAAATATCCGGATTTCGGCGCGACACTGGCGGCGGAGAAGCTGTTGGCGCTGGATGGACTTAAGGTTTCGCGCGAGACGGTGAGACAAACGCAGGTAAGGCTTGGTCTGCATAAGCCGAAGTCCCGGCGGTCAAAGCGCGTGCTCCAGAGCCGGGAGCGCCGCCCCCGGTTCGGCGAGTTGATCCAGATCGACGGCAACCCGCACGACTGGTTCGAGGGACGGGGCCGCGATGCACGTTGATCGTATTCGTCGACGACACGGCAGGCAGACTGACGGCGCTGCACTTCGCCCCTTCCGAGACGACGGCGGCCTATCTTCACGCGCTGCGCGGTCATATTCTGGCGCATGGCGCGCCGGTTGATCTATATTCGGACCGCCACGGTAGTTTCCGCGTCAACGCGAAGGAAGCGACAAGCGGAGACGGTCTGACAGAGTTTGGACGCGTCCTGAAACGGCTGGACATCAAGAGCATCTGCGCCCATACGCCGCAAGCCAAGGGCCGTGTCGAACGCATCAATCAGATACTGCAGGATCGTCTGGTGAAAGAGATGCGACTGCGCAAAATTTCTGGAATCAAAGCCGCCAACGCCTACATGCCGGAGTTTGTCAAAATCTGGAACGCAAGCCCGTGGATCAGAACACCGCGCGATGCCGCAGATGCTCATCGTCCCTGGACCAAAGGCGAAGCCGCTCTTGACGACGCACTGGCGCGGATCGAGGAACGCCGACTCTCAAAGAACCTGATGTTTCAGTATCGCGCCAACGTGTACGGCGTGAAAACCTCCGGCCCCGGCACAGCCCTGCGCGGAGCCAAAATCACGTTGTTGCACAGGCTGAACGGTTCGATGGAGGTGCGCTACAAGGACAGAGTTCTGGGCGTTACGGCCTTCAAAACCCGCCCGGCCCCAAACCCGACAAATAACCATAACCGCATCTGGGACGCGCTCGACAAGGCGCATGCCCGTCACGCCGACATGGTCCTGATCCACGGCGGCTCGCCCAAAGGGGCCGAGCGCATCGCCGCATGCTGGGCCGATAACCGTAAAGTCCCGCAGATCGTCTTCAAGCCCGACTGGACTTGCCACAAAAACGCCGCGCCCTTCAAACGCAACGACGCCATGCTGGAAGTTTCGCCCATCGGCGTCATCGCCTTCCCCGGCTCCGGCATCTCCGGCAACCTCGAAGGCAAAGCGGTACCCCGTCTGGCGTTTCGATACGGAATGCGGCCCCTAATGCGCCGTTTTCCTGTTAATCTGAAGTAAAAGGGCGATGTTGCATGCTGCCGGTGCAATCATCCCCGTCTGCGGAATTCTCGCTCAACACTTCCTGCGTCAATTCATCCAGAATGCGAGGCGAATAGATTCTCGTGCGTCCGGCAATGATATCCGCTTCGCCTTCTACGATAGCTCTTTGCATATGAAAATCCTCCTCAATCATCACGCCACGGATCAACAAGCATTGCGCCCGTGGCTTCAAAATCCGTGATATTGCGCGTCATGAGATGAAGGCCGTGGCGGCGGGCGGTTGCGGCGATCAGGCCATCGCAGGCCGGGACGGTGCAGCCGCTTTTTTGCGCCTGCGCCGTCAGCTCGCCCCACAGCCGTACCGTCTCCAGATCGACGGGCAGGATTGAGCGCGCATATTGTTTCTCCAGCGTCAACAGCCAGTTTTGCAGGGCCGATTTTTTCTCGCCCGCCTCCAGCAGGGCAATACCTTTCGTCAACTTGCCGAACGTAATGGCGGAGATGAACACCTCCGAAGGGACAAGCGCGGCCACGGCGTCCTTGACGCGGGCACTGCCCTGCGGCCGCCTGATCTCGGAGATCACGCAGGTATCGAGCAAAACCCTCATAGATCGACGTCCCGCGCCGCCGAGCGGTCGCGCGCCAGATCGACACCCTCAAGCGAGGGGCCGTCCATCAAAAACGCGGTAAAACTCTGCCGCTCTCCGGTCAGCTTGCGGTATTCCTTTTCCTCCAGAATGATAAAGGACTGACCGCGCCGGACAACGCGCTGCGGCCCCTCCAGCAACACCCGGTTAATCACTTCACTGAACCTGTTCTTGGCCTCCGCCAGCTTCCATTCCATTATGCACGCTCCAAATGTCTAGATTGTCTAGATATATTGTAGCATAGCTTCGCGAAAAGGGAAGTTGATAACCCGGCATCCCGATTTTAAAATATGTTACTCTCTTGCCAAAGCAGGCGAATCCGGAAAGAAACCAATACCGGGTCGCGGTTCACGTCAATGTCTTTCAGGCGAATGGATGCCTGCGCATTAACCCGCATGACGGTCAGCGCCGTGAACGCGATCGGTGCGCGGTTCCGGCGGTCTATTCCGGTTTCGGTGGGCATTGCACGGAGGACCAGCCGAACCTTTTCCAGTGTGGGAAAGTCCTTGCAGGCGGTCGCCTTGGCGATCCTTATTTCCTTATCGGTCAGGTTTAAATTGAGATCGGCGTCAAACCGCAACCTGCCTGCAATCGAACCGCGAGAACGGAAAACATCCTTGTGTCCCGTCAACAATACCGGCAATTCGTCTGACCCCAGCGTTTCAGATAGTCGCCTGGATCGACGCCGACGAGTTCGAGGCTGCGTGCGACCGTCTGGTTGATGACGTCTTCAAGACTTCCTGGCCTGGTATAAAACGCCGGAACGGGCGGAGCGATCACACCGCCCATTTCTGTAACGCCCTGCATGGCACGTATATGACCGAGATGCAACGGACTCTCGCGCACCATCAGGGCAAGGCGGCGGCGCTCCTTGAGCGTGACGTCGGCAGCGCGGACGAGAAGATTGTCCGCAAGACTGTTTGCGATCGCGGCAAGGGAATGAACCGAACACGGCGCAACAAGCATACCCGCCGCCTCGAACGATCCGCTCGCGATAGCCGCCCCCACATCCTCGACATCGTAATGCGCATCCGCCAGCCTGCGAACGTCCATGGGGTCCATCGAGAGCTCGAAGTGGATCGTCTTTTCCGCCGCCCTTGTCACCACGAGATGCGTTTCCACATCATCCATGGCCTTGAGCATTTCAAGCGCCCGAACGCCATAAACCGCACCAGAGGCGCCGGAAATACCCACAATTATGCGCTTCATACCTTTATCCCCAGCTTTTTCCACAGATCATCCACACGACTGACCACAGACTTGTCCATCTCCAGCACCCGGCCCCACTCGCGATTCGTCTCGCCGCCGATTTTGTTCGTGGCGTCGATCCCGAGCTTGCCGCCGAGACCGCTGACCGGCGAGGCGAAATCGAGATAATCCATCGGCGTGTTCTCGACGGTCATCAGATCGCGCGCGGGGTCCATGCGGGTCGAGACCGCCCACATCACGTCCCCCCATTTGCGCGCGTCGATATCCTCGTCGACGACGATAATCAGCTTCGTGTAGCTGAATTGATAGAGATGCGACCACAGCCCCATCATGATCCGGCGCGCATGGCCCGGATAGCGTTTTTTTATCGACACGACCGCGATGCGGTACGAGCACGCCTCGGGCGGCAGGTAGCAATCGACGATTTCGGGGAATTGCTGCTGCAACAGCGGCAGGAACACGTCGTTCAGCCCTTGCGCAATGATCGAGGGCTCGTCCGGCGGGCGGCCCGTATAGGTCGAAAGGTAAACAGGATTGCGGCGCATCGTGATCGCTGTGACTGTAAAAACCGGGAAGTCCTCGACGCTGTTGAAATAGCCCGTATGATCCCCGTAAGGCCCCTCCGGCGCGGTTTCAGTTGCCGAGACGGTGCCTTCGATGACGATCTCCGCGTTCGCCGGTACGAGGAGCGGCTGCGTCTTGCAGGGAACGAGCGCGAGCTTCTCGCCGCGCAAAATCCCCGAATAATGATACTCGGAAAAATCGTCCGGAACGGGCGTCACGGCGGCCATGATCGTGCCCGGATCGGCACCGATAACAACCGCCATCGGCATGTCCTTTCCCCGCTCCTGCCAGAGCCGGTGGTGCTGCGCCCCGCCCCGGTGCGAGAGCCAGCGCACGATGGCTTTGTCTTTGCCCAGAACCTGCATGCGGTAAACGCCCATATTGTATGCGCCCGAATCCTCGCTCTCGGGCCGGCGCGTGACGACGAGCGGCCATGTTATCAAGGGCGCGGGCTCGCCGGTCCAGCAGGTCTGAACCGGCAAGCGGCCGAGATTGATGTCTTTGCCCTTCCAGACGATATCCTGCACCGGGGCGCGCCGGGACATTGAGGGGTTCATCGCCAGCGCGCTTTTGAGCATCGGCAATTTGCCGAGCGAATCTTTCAGGCCATGCGGCATTTCCGGCTGCTTGAGGGAGGACAGATGCTCCCCGAACGCGCGCAAATCCCGCCGCGCAACGCCCAGCCCCGCCGCCGTGCGCTCCACGCTGCCGAACAGATTGACGAGCACCGGAATATCCGAAATCTCTCCGCCCTGCAGAACAGGCTTTTCGAACAACAACGCAGGCCCGCGACGCTCCAGCACGCGGCGGTGCACTTCCGTCATCTCGTGCACGGTCGAAACCGGCTCCGCAATCCGCACAAGCTCACCGCGCGATTCAAGCGCCGCGACAAAATCTCCAAGGGAAGCGTAATGTTTCGTTTTCAGGCTCAAGGCTTTCTCGTGTCGTTTGCTTCGTCGTTTGTATTTTTAAACTACAGAGACCCCAGAGGACACAGAGTTCATTTTCGGTGTCATCCCGAACGAATGTGAGGGATCTTTGCCTGTTGCTTTCGACAAAGATCCCCCCGCTTCCCACGTCGCCCTTCGGGCTTCGGTGGACAGGTCGCGTCGGGATAACATGATTTGGGAAGAACTCTCTGCGCTCTCTGCGGTCTCTGTAGTTTAAAAACAATTCATACCCCGAAACCGTCAGCCCGCCAAGACGCCTGCTTTGTTACGCGGAGATGCGGAGGAACGAGCATTCCCCCGACCCTTCCACTTCTACGCGTGAACTTTAATCGGTGTTTTCCGGCATCCGGTATGGCGGCTGAACGCGCAAGGCGTGATCTTCGGGGATATCGTGTTTTTCCAGAATCCTGTCAATCACCCCGTCATAGAGCAATTGCCGCGTGGCGATATCGAGCATATCCCGGAACCGGTACTCACCGGCGGGAACTGTCATGTTGTTGGCTGTGATGCGCAAGGGGCCGGACACGACACGGCGCAGGCTGTCCGGATGTTGCTCGATATACGGCTCGGAGCTGAGCGCGTCCATAAGCGTAACATCGGCCTTGCCGTACCGGATCTGGTCGAGGATATAGACAAGCGGGCTGTTGGGATCGACGCTGACGTCCATACTGTTCGGAAACCTGATCTCCCGAATTTGTTCGCTCGAGTCCCCCGGCATGGTCGAAAATCGTACAGACGGATCGTTGGCGCTATCCACATTGTCGTCGAACCGCATATCGCCCGCTTTCGCATAGAGATAAGTCGGCGTAAAAAAGATCGGCGTGGTGTAATCCGCGAACTTTCCGCGATAGGCGTTCGGCCAGCCGCCCGAGCATTCGAGATCGTACTTGCCGTTATTGAGGTCCTGAATGTAGGTCTGCATATTGACCTCACCGCTCCAGACGATTTTCAGATCGAGCAAATCCCCGAGCGCCTCGACATAGTCGTAAAATATCCCGGAAAGTTCGCCGGTGTTCGGATCCATCATCAAAGCCGGAGCCCAAAGCGCGTACCCGCACCTGATTTCCCCGGTGCGCATGACGCGCTCGTAGACGGCTTCTTTTTCATTGTCCGCCGCGAACGCGGGCTGGGCAATCAGCACGACCAGTGCCAGAATCGTCAATATTCTCATAGCGATCACCTTTCTATTTCAATCACTACAGAGAGCAAAGAGATTTCCCGAAAATGCCATCCCGAACACGACCTGTCCACCGAAGGGCGAAGGCGGAAGGATCTTTGTCAAAAGCAAAAGGCAAAGATCCTCCACATTCATTCGAGATTACAGGAAAGATGGACCCTGTGCACTCTGCGGTCTCTGTAGTTTAAAAACAATTCATACCCCGAAACCGTCAGCCCGCCAAGCGCCCGTCCGGGACAATTTGCCACCTTGTGCGGCACGGCGCGACCGGCCGATAATCCGCGCATCGAATTCACAGCTTGAGGGCGGACGGGATACCTCTTGATCAAGGCACAAACACATATTCCTGCCATGCTTTTAAGGCCGCTGCCGCTGTTTCCGCTGCGGCCGCTGCTCGACCGCATCGTTCTGGCCGTCGCCGAAAAGCACCCGCGCCTGTTCCGGCGGCTCGGCGAGCACAGCCAGAAGATCTATGCAATCGCGCCAACCGATCTCCCGCTCGTTTTCGTTCTCCAGCCCGACCCCGAGTACCCGATCCTCGAACCGGAGCGCAATCTGGAAGACGTGAGCTACGACGCTCTTGTATCAGGGCCGTTCATGAAGCTGATGGATCTGGTCGAGGGACGTCTTGACGGCGACGCCATGTTCTTCTCCCGCGACCTGACCATTGAAGGCGACACGGAGGCCGTTCTGGCTCTGCGCAACGCGCTCGACGATATCGACGGCAATATCGTCGACGATATTGTCGAATCGCTCGGCATTCTCTCGCTGCCCGCCCGGCAGGCGGTCGTTTGCTACCGGAAACTGAGAGCACGCGCCAGCAATGACGCCTGACACAGCCCTCCCCGAACTCATTTGTCCCGCCGGAACGCCCGCCTCGCTGCGGTCCGCCGTCGACGCGGGGGCGGACGCCGTTTATTGCGGTTTCGCAAACGAAACGAACGCGCGCAATTTTCCCGGCCTCAATTTCGGAAAGGAAGAACTGGCGGAATCCATCCAGCACGCCCACAACAAAGGCGCAAAAGTCCTTGTCGCGATTAACACTTTTCCACAGGCCGGGAGAACGTGCCTGTGGAAAAGCTCTGTGGACGATGCTGTGGAAATCGGCGCGGACGCACTGATTGTTGCCGATATCGGTCTCGCCGCCTATGTGCACAGAACCCACCCGGATATGCGCCTTCACCTCTCCGTGCAGGCATCGGCCTCCAGCCCGGACACCATCAACTACTACCGTCAACGATTTGATATAAAACGGGTTGTACTGCCCCGCGTCCTGACGCTCCCCGAGATTGCGGCCATCAACAAGGAAATAGACTGCGAGACGGAAGTCTTTGTTTTCGGCGGGCTTTGCGTGATGGCGGAAGGGAGATGCAGCCTGTCGTCGTACGCTACCGGCAAGTCGCCGAACATGAGCGGCGTCTGCTCACCTGCCAGCCACGTTCGCTATGAGCAAAACGCTGTCGGAGACATGACGTCCCGGCTTGGCGATTTCGTCATCAACCGGTTTTCGAAAGACGAGCCGGCGGGTTACCCGACGATCTGCAAAGGCCGCTACAAGGTCGACGGAAAAGCCGCTTACATTTTTGAAGAACCGACGAGCCTGAACGCCGTTCAGATGCTTCCAGACCTGCTCAAGGCGGGTGTAACCGCCCTGAAGATCGAGGGCCGCCAACGCAGCCGCGCCTATGTGGCCGAGGTGGTCTCCGCCTTCCGTGAAGCCATCGACGACCACATGGGCGGGCGAACGCCGGATCTGCAGCGACTGATCGCTTTGACCGAAGGCGGCAGACAAACCGCCGGGGCCTACAGGAAAACATGGCGGTGATTCCATGGACGCGATGAAACTCACCCTTGGCCCTGTCCTGTTCAACTGGCCGCCCGGAGTCTGGCGGGACTTTTACTTCCGGATTGCGGACGAGGCACCGGTGGAGACCGTTTATCTCGGCGAAGTCATCTGCTCCAAGCGTCTGCCGTTCTTCGAAACTCATCTTCCGGATGTCGCCGAGAGACTGGCCGCAGCAGGCAAAACGGTTGTCCTCTCCTCCCTCGCCCTTGTAATGAACAAACGGGACGCGCGGCTCGTGCGCGATCTCGCAGCCGACGAAAATTTCATGGTCGAGGCAAACGACGTTTCGTCCGTCGCACATCTCGCCGGAAGACCTCATGTCATCGGGCCCCTGATGAACGTTTACAACGAGGACACGATGGACGTGCTCGCGGCGGACGGCGCGGTTCGGTTTTGCCTGCCTCCGGAACTTCCCGCAAGCCGGATCGAAATCCTTGCGGAACACGCGAGGCGAAGAGGAGTGGAAACAGAGGTTTTCGCCTACGGCCGCGCGCCCCTCGCGCTCTCGGCGCGCTGTTATCACGCCCGAATTCACGGGCTTGCGAAAGACAACTGCCAGTTCGTCTGCAGCCGCGACCCGGACGGGGTGTCCGTCACGACCCTCGACGAGCAGCCGTTCATGACAGTGAACGGGATCCAGACGCTTTCCCATTCCCTGGTCAACCTCGCGGGCGATCTGCGCGCCTTGCGGCAGATGAACGTTACGCACCTGCGCCTGTCGCCCCGGGCAGGCGACATGGTCGCGGTCGCGCAAACGTTTCGCGATACACTCGATGGCGTGCTTTGCGCGAACGAGGCTTTTTCCCGGATCGTGGAAATGACGCCCGAAATTCCGCCCGCCAACGGGTTTTTCCGCGAATCCTGCGGTCACAACGCCGTCAAACCCTAACCGGGGCACTGGTCCGTGGGCTCTTTGCCGCACCCCCTTCCTTGAATGCCGGATTCTCTGCTATGATCCCCGGGCCTCAAAATTGAGGTCTAAAAAGATGAAACCAGAAAAAAAATCGAAACCTGACGCCCCTCGTTCCGAGCCGCTCATTTTCCGCGGACGCCCGGAGATTGTCGCGAATGCATGGTTCCTGGGCCAGCGTCTCGACGTCAAGGCCTTTGAAAAGGAACAGCGCCTCACGACGGAAGCGCCCTACGTTATCCGCGCCGGAGAAGAAGGCTTCGCCGTCCTGTTCCGTTACGGTGCTATCGTCCTGTTCGGCATGAGCGCCGAAGAGGAGGCCGAATTTCTGGCACAGATCCGGGAACGGGTCAGCGCGCCTTTTAATAACGTCGAAACGGAAAACGCACGGATAATTATTGCCGCCCCGGAAGAAAGCGAAACCGTTACACCAGAATTCGTGCGGCTGCGCGCATGGGATTTCGAACGGATACAGCTCATCGCCGACGTTCTTACGAAAAGCTCGGTCCTGCGCTACTACGAAACCCGGATCGCCGAGACATTCGATAAAATCGATCCGATCGCCGCCGACCTGCAGCGCAAGGGACGAAGCCCGAGCGGGCGGCGGGGCCGCGACCTGTTGCGCCACATCGGCTTCACGCTCTCGATCCAGCGCAAAATGGTCGGCCATGTCGAAATCGAGGAAAACCCGGAAATCCTCTGGGAACACCCGGAGCTGGAGCGTTTCTATGTTCGCCTTGAGGACGAATACGAGATTACAGAGCGCCATGCATCTCTGCTGCACAAGCTCGACCTGATCTACCGCACTGCGGAAACGATGAACCATCTTCTCGACCAGAAGCGATCATTGCACGTCGCGTGGTATATCATTGTGTTGATCGCCATCGAAATCCTTCTGATGATCGTTGAAAAGGGCCACCTGTGAGGACGCATGACTGACCGCAACAAAAAAACGGACGATAGCGACAACGAAAACCGCGACGTCTTCTTCTCTGGTCGCACACGCATCGACGTGCGCGCCTTTTTCCTCGGCCAGCGCCTCGACCTCAAGGCGCTTGAGCAAACTCGCCGCCTGACGACCTCACCTTACGTCATTCAGGCCGGACACGACGGCTATGCGGTTCTTTTCCGCTATGGCGCAGTCGTTCTTTTCGGCATGGGCCCGATCGAAGAAACCTCGTTTCTGCGCGACATGGAGCCATTTGTCGTCAATCCGATCAGCCACATTGAAACCGAGGATGCCGCCGTTACGATTACTCCCGGCACGGCTGAAACCGTCGACCCGGAATCCATCCGGATATCCGGATGGAGCATCGAGCGCATCCAGTTGATCGCCGAAATGCTGGCCAAATGCGTGGTTCTCTCCTACTACGAAGACCGGATCGCGGAAACCTTCGACAAGATCGAACCGATCGCCTCGCAGCTCCAGAGCGGCGGCCCGACCGGAAAGAGCGGACGCGACCTGCTGCGCCACATCGGGACAACCCTCTCCATTCAGCGAACGATGGTCGGACACGTCGAAATCGACGAAAAGCCTGAAATCCTCTGGGACATGCCGGAACTGGAGCGCCTATATCTGCGCCTGCTCGACGAGTACGAGATCAAGGAACGTCATACCGCCCTCAAACACAAGCTCGATCTGATCTACCGGACGGCCGAGACAATGAACGGCCTTCTCGCCGAAAAGCGTATGCTGCACGCCGAGTGGTATATTGTGATTTTGATCGTCATCTCTATTGCTATGACGGTCTCGGAAATGTTTTTCTAGAACCCTGAGATCAGTCCGAAATTCACGACGGAGTTGCCCGGTGCGACATGTCCGACAGGCGAAGCGCCTTGCCTTTGTCCTCACTTTCCTCGCCCTTTCCGCCTGCGGCTCCGGCGCGGACAGGTCGGCGACGGGAACGGATCCCCTGCTGCCCTTCCCGTACGAAGAGGCGAGGGATCTCGACGATTCGGTGCTAATCGCATCGCTGCAAGAGATAATGAAAGCACGCGGCGGGCCCTTAAACAGCCGCTTCGACTATACCCGCATCGACCTTGACAACGACGGCCGGAAAGATGCGCTCGTTTACATGAAAACGCCGTTTCAGTACTGGTGCGGACAGCATGGTTGCAGCATGTTCGTCATGCGCGCGGGCCTTGAAACCTTCGAACTGGTGTCGGAAATCGAGCCACTGCGCCCCCCGATGATCGTGGCCAACGACACGACGAACGGCTGGCGGGACCTGATCGTCCGGATCGACGGGCGCTGGAGCAAAACGAAGGACGTCGCCCTGCAATTCGACGGACACGACTACCCCGGAAACCCTGAGCAGGCCCCGACCGCCCGCACAATAGCCTGGAACGAGGGCGTGATAGTTTTTCAGTAAACTATTACGACTTTCCCTGATCGAAATTATCCTGAAACTTGCGGACGTTTTCCCAGAAGTTCGTCGATGCAACGCCCTTTTCCTTGATATCTTCAGCAACCAGCAAGGCCGAATCGCGCACACTTTTTGAAATGAGCTCCATATCGAGCCCGGCGAGGTGA
This sequence comes from Alphaproteobacteria bacterium, assembly GCA_009929775.1. GTDB lineage: Bacteria > Pseudomonadota > Alphaproteobacteria > Micavibrionales > Micavibrionaceae > RZZS01. Next base: position 33,565 of record RZZS01000007.1, on the reverse strand, counting down.
GACACCTTGAGCTTGTCGAGAATCGCCTGCTCCTGCGCATCGAAATCCCCGTCGCACCAGGCGAGAAGCCGCGCGAAATAGAAAAACTGGCTGCGGTCCGACTGCTCGGTAATTTTCGCGAACATGTCCGGCACGCTTTGCTGCGAACGCATATCCTCCTCCAGAATTTTACGCTGCGCGTCCGAAAAATCGACATGCTCCAGATACTCGGTCATGAACTCGCTCTCCTCGGCTGTCACGATTCCGTCAGCATGAGCCATCGCAAAGATGGCCCGCCACATATAGAAACGGCTTTCGGTAATTTTCTTGCTCATTGTCAATCCTTGTTCGTTTCAGGGGCAAGCCGCGACAGGACAGCGCCGAGGCCAAGAACGGCCCGCCAAATGAAAAACCGGCTTTCGTTCACGGTCTGGTCCATCAGGCTTCCTCGTTTTACGACAGCCATTGTGCGAAGCTTTGCCTGCCTTGGCAAGACCAATCACCTGCGAAATCGCATATGCCATACCGGGACCTCTCGTTGCACGAAGCGCTGCAATCTGCTATCTGTCCCGCCATGAGGAGTAAACCCGTCCACATCATCGGCGCCGGCCTCGCTGGAAGCGAGGCGGCATGGCAGACCGCGGCGTTCGGCATCCCCGTGATCCTTCATGAAATGCGCCCGGAGCGCGGCACGCCCGCGCACAAGACGGGCCTTTGCGCCGAACTCGTCTGCTCGAACTCGTTCCGCTCGGATGATGTGGAGAACAACGCCGTTGGCCTGTTGCACGAGGAAATGCGACGCTGCGGCTCGCTCGTCATGCGCGAAGCCGCGAAGACCGCCGTCCCGGCAGGAGGCGCACTCGCCGTGGACCGGAATGCTTTTTCGGAAAACGTGACGAAGGCGCTGGGCGAACACCCTCTCATCACGCTCCAGCGCGGCGAGATAGTCGGCCTTCCGCCGGAGGACTGGGACAGCGTCATCATCGCCACTGGCCCCCTCACCTCGCCCGCGCTCGCGGAGAGCATCCGCGCGCTGACCGGCGAGGACGCGCTGGCATTCTTCGACGCCATCGCGCCCATCGTTGATCGGGAGAGCATCAATATGGATGTTGCCTGGTTCCAGTCCCGCTACGACAAGGCCGGACCGTCCGGGACCGGAAAGGACTACATCAATTGCCCGATGAACAAGGCTCAGTACGATTCCTTCGTTCGGGAATTGCTCGACGCCGAAAAGATCGAGTTCAGGGAATGGGAGAGAGACACACCATATTTCGAAGGCTGCATGCCGGTCGAGATCATGGCCGCGCGAGGCCCCGAGACCCTGCGCTTCGGCCCGATGAAGCCGGTTGGTCTTACCAACCCGCACACGGACGAGCGCCCTTACGCGGTGGTCCAGCTTCGTCAGGACAACGCGCTCGGAACGCTCTATAACATGGTCGGTTTTCAGACGAAGATGAAGTACGGAGAGCAGATGCGCGTCTTTCGCTCTATACCCGGTCTTGAGGACGCGAGTTTCGCCCGGCTTGGCGGATTGCACCGCAACACCTTTATCAATTCCCCCAAACTTCTGACGCCCACGCTTCAACTCAAGGCCCGCCCGTCGGTTCGCTTCGCCGGGCAGATCACCGGCTGCGAAGGCTATGTCGAGAGCGCCGCCGTCGGCATCATGGCCGCCCGTTTCGCCGCCGCCGAGCGGCTTGGCGGGAAACCGGTTCCTCCTCCGGCCACGACAGCTCTCGGCGCCCTTCTCGCGCACATCACCGGCGGAGCGAACGCCGAAACCTTCCAGCCGATGAACGTCAATTTCGGCCTGTTCCCGCCGCTCATCGACTCGTTCGAAACCCTTCCGAACGGAAAGAAACGCAAACTCAAGGGCAAAGACCGTAAACAGGCGCTCTCACGCCGGGCCCTTGCCGATATTCACGGATGGTTGTGAGCGCCGCGAAGCTCGCCCTTGCCTTTGCGGCAACCGGGTAGATAAAATTCTATCTAAAGTTACCGACCTCTTCATATTTCACATTTACCATTAACATAAAAATTGGGGAGACCGGATGAATACCCTGCGCGCGTGCGCGCTCATATTTTTCGTCATTGTTTTCGTTTCGGGTCCTGCGGTCGCGCAGGACCATTATCCTGTTGGAAAAGTGGTAGCCATTCAGGGACACGCGGCGCTTGGCGAAGGTCTCAAGCTCAAACCCGGCGATTCGATATTTATGTACAACACCGTGCAGACTGGTCCCGGTTCCCGGCTGGTCCTTCTATTGATCGACGACACGGAAATCAGCCTTGGGGCGAATTCCCAGATGGAAATCAACGAATTCGTCTTCGATCCTTACGATTCGAATGAAAACCGGGCAAGCTTCGGGTTTGCCCGCGGTGTCTTCCAGTTCGTCAGCGGCATGATCAGCAAGCGCGAGGAACCGGACGTCGAACTCCTGACGCCGCAGGGATCGATCGGAATCCGCGGAACAGTCGTCTGGGGCGGCGAGATCGATGAAAAATACGGGGTCTATGTCGCGCAAGGCAAGGTCCTGTTCCAGTTGCCAGAGACCGACGTCTTTCTGCCAACCGGTACCGGCGTCCTCGTCGATCCGCGCACGGGCGCACCCGGCGCAACGAATGCGTGGTCGCCTTCGAAACTCGAACAGGCACTGGCGATGGTGCGCTTGCAGGATCAGAAAGCCCTCAAGCAACGCGTCGAACAGGAAATGGCGAAAAACATCGAGCGTCGCCACGAATACCGCAAGATCATGTGGCCTTACAAGGAAATTCCCTACATGCCGCCGGGCGACCCGGGCGCCTTCCCCTACAGCGACGAGTTCCTCCAGCAAAAAGAACTCCACCAGCAACGGATGCGCCACCACGACGAGCGCATGCGGGACGCGCGGTGATCGGTTCGGGCAGGTAAGGACGAACGGCACACCACGCTGGCGCGGACCGGGCAGACCTTGGACAATCTAGAACTGCTCCGCTTTTTCCGGATCAACGCCGATTGAATACCGGCCCTCCGCCAAAACTCTTCTGATCTCGGCTGCTGTTTTCTCCGCATCCTGGCGGGACAAGGCGTCTTGCGAAATTTCGACGGTGTCGGCCCTCGCCGCGACGGGCTCCTCCTTCTTTGCACGAACGTCAACCGGGGATTTTTCCGCCAGCCTGTTCAGGCCCGGTACCAATCCGGCTTTTGTGACATCTGTCATTGTGATTTCCCGTCCATCGTGTTCATTAGTTTCCCTAACATAACCCTTATACCATAATATCACAAGCCCTGCTCACGACCTATTGACTTCCCACCACACACGAAGCTCCTTAAAAGGAATGGGCTTGCGAAGACTGAGAGGCGTTCCCTCGCATCCCGAATTAACAAGCTGCATCAATCGAAGACGAGAGAGCGCATTCATCGCCTTAAAAAGACCCGTCAACGGACGGAAAGAAGAGAGAGATTTTACCTTTTCCACAACGTTGCCAACAGCATTCTCCCGCAAGAGGTTCGGCATAGTTCCTGCGCCGAACTTTCCCCCGTAAAGCCCTTGCTCCAAAGGAAAAACCTGCAACACCGCCGTAAGTGCATACGCGCGAGCGACGCCCCCTGCGATCCCGTCATCCTCTTCCCCGCCCTCGACGCGGGCCGCAAGGCGCATCAGCGGAACCGACGTCTGGTCGATGAACGCCAGAACGTCATCCAGACCAGTGAACCGCCTGTCGTCAAGGTCCTTTTCGCGTGCCCCGATCATGGTGTCGAAATCCTCTTCCGGCAGGTCGCAGACGCGAATAGCACGCGCGAGACCGTCCGCGACCGGTCCGCCATGAACCGTCTTTCCGGCGTAAATTCCGCCGAGGACCTCGCGCCACCACTGCAAGCGGATCAGGCCAAGCGTTCGGTCCGTGACGACCTCGCGGGTCCGTGCAATCTCGAGATCGAACGCGAACAAGGCCCAGATGTGCTCACGCGTGGAAGCCCGCGCGAAAAGCGAGACCAGATAGCGGTCATAGTCACCTTGACGCAGCAGGTTCGCACAATACGGAAGCTGCCCGGAGATTCGTTTTTTTTTCATCGCAAATGACCAGTAATAACATAGATAATTCAATCGCGGACCTTGCCAACCCGGAGAAGAATAGTAACTCTTTGCAAAGAGTTAGCAAGAAAGAGAAAACACCAAAAGGAGACGCCAAATGACGTTCGAACTTCCGGAGCTCCCCTATGCCTACGACGCGCTGGCCCCCTATATGTCGGCAGAGACGCTCGAATACCACCACGACAGGCACCACAAGGCTTATGTCGACAAGGGAAACGACCTTCTCAAAGGTTCCGGTCTCGAAGGCAAGTCGCTGGAGGAGATTGTCGCGGCATCCTTCAAGGACCCGGCCAAAGGCGCCCTGTTCAACAACGCGGGACAGCACTGGAACCACATGCAGTTCTGGAACTGGATGAAACCGAATGGCGGCGGCAGCATCCCCGGCGGACTCGACAACGCGATCAAGGACAGCTTCGGCTCTTTCGACACTTTCCGCGGCAAGTTCATTGAGGCAGGTGTCACTCAATTCGGCTCCGGTTGGTGCTGGCTCGTCCTCAATGACAAGGGTAACCTTGAAATCATGAAAACCCCCAACGCCGAAAACCCGCTCGCCCACGGCAAAAAGGCCCTGCTCGGCTGCGACGTTTGGGAGCACAGCTATTACATCGACTACCGCAACGCCCGCCCGAAATATCTTGAGGCCTTTATCGATAACCTCGTCAACTGGGATTACGTCGGCGAGCTTTTCGCGAAAGCGTAACGCAACCGGTTCTCTTACGTCCAACAGAGAAGAAAAGCAGGAGAATTTTTTCTCCTGCTTTTTTCGTACGTCATACCGCCACTGGCAACAGTGCCGCGGCAACCCTTCGGCCTTCAGCCAGAAGAACGTTGAAGGTCCGGCAAGCTGCACCCGTATCCATTGCGTCCACGCAAAGTCCTTCGTCCCTCAGCGCTTTGCGCAAATCCGCCGCAAGCGGGATGAACCGTTCACCTGTGCCGACGAGGAGAATGTCAATTTCGTCTTTTGCCTTAACGAACTCGCTGAAACCCCTGAAACGAAGACCCTGACCCGCATCATCCACATGCCAGACCACGGCTTTGTCCACAAACACACCCAAAGGTCCTTCGTAAACTACACCGCGAATGCGGAACCGACCAGGACCGTAGCCTTGTATGAACGGAGCGCCTTCGGCGAGCGCGGGCGTGATGTCCATTTACGCCGCGTCTTCTTCCGTCGCCTGCTGCCGGGATGGCCGTAGTCGCAGATACATCAACATGGGCGCCGCGACGAAGATCGACGAATAGGTGCCTAGCGCGATCCCGATAACCAGCGCGTTGACGAACCCACGGATCACCTCACCGCCGAGAAGCCAGAGCGCAAGCATCGCAAGCACGGTAGTGAGCGATGTCATCAACGAGCGGTTCAGCATCTGGTTGATCGAGAGATTCAGGAGGTCGACGAGCGGCATCTTCTTGAACTTGCGCAAATTCTCACGAACCCGGTCAAAGACAACGACTGTGTCGTTGATCGAGTAACCGGTGATCATCAGCACGGCGGCGACCGTCGAGAGATCGAACTGCCACTGCATGAGCGCGAACATACCGACGATAAACAAGGCGTCGTGCGCGGTCGTTGCGATAGCGGCGGCGGCAAAGTGCCACTCAAACCGGAACCAGATATAGGCGAGAATGCCGCCGAGCGCGAGCAGCACGGCCATCAACCCCTGCCGCTTCAACTCCTCGCCGACCTGCGGACCGACGAATTCAGTTCGGCGAAACTCAACTCCGGCCTCGCCGTAACGCTGGTTCAGTGTATCGCGCACACGATTAATAGCCGCCTGCTGCTCCTCCGGCCCGCCTTCCTGCTGGGCCATGCGGATCAGGAGGTCGCGTTCCTGTCCGAATTCCTGCAACTGAATGTCGCCCAGACCAAGCTGGTTGAGGGTCGAGCGCAAATCGGACAGATTCGGCTCTTCGGCCAGACGAATTTCGATGAGCGTGCCGCCGGTGAAATCGATGCCGAAATTCAGACCTTTCGTGACCAGCCCGAAAATCGCCGCCGCCATCAAAAACAACGTAAAGGCAAAGGCGACGTAGCGCCCCTTCATGAAGTCGATTTTCGTATCGTCCGGAACCAGCTTGATCGGTTTCATCTTGTTTTCCAGCTTTTCAGATATTCAGGGTCGAGGGCTTTTTGTGGTGCAGCCAGGTCACGAGGATCAGGCGGGTCACCATGATCGCCGAAAACATCGAGGTCAGTACCCCGATGGAGAGCGTCACGGCGAACCCCTTGATCGGCCCGGTTCCAAAGGAATACAGAATGGCCGTGGCGATCAGGGTCGTCAGGTTCGCGTCCATGATCGTGCTCATCACCTGCCGGTAGCCTGAATCGACCGCCGAAATCGGCGACCGCCCGGCGGCAAGCTCTTCGCGTATCCGCTCGAAGATCAGCACGTTGGCGTCCACCGCCATGCCGATGGTCAGAACTATCCCTGCGATACCGGGAAGCGTCAGCGTCGCCTGCAATCCCGAGAGCACCGCGAAAATCAGCGCGACATTGAGAATGAGGGCGACGTCCGCCATCAGCCCGAAGCGGCCGTAGGCCAGCGCCATGAACACCATGACGAGCGCGAAACCGAGCAGGCTCGCGTTCTTGCCCGCCTCGACAGAATCTTCGCCGAGCGACGGACCGACGGTGCGCTCCTCAAGTACGTTTAGCGGCGCAGGCAATGCGCCAGCGCGCAGCAAAAGGGCAAGGTCGTTCGCCTCCTGAACCGTGAAATTCCCGGTGATCTGGCCGCTTCCCCCGCAAATCGGCTCGTTGATGTTCGGCGCCGTAATGACTTCGTCGTCGAGAACAATCGCGAACGGCTTGTTCACGTTCTCGCGCGTAATGTCGCAAAAGCGCCGCGCGCCAATATTGTTGAACCGGAAACAAACCGCCGAATCACCGTACTGCCCGGTACAAAAACTTGCAGACGTCAGCATATCTCCGGACAAAAGCGCCCGCCGCTCGACGGAAATGGTCCGGGCCGGATCTTCGGCCATCGGATAAACCTTGCTCCCGGCCGACGGGCGCCCCTCAGAAAGCCCGCTCTGGTCGACCAGATGGAAGGTCAGCTTCGCCGTCTTTCCAAGGAGGTCCTTGATACGCTGCGGATCGTCAAGCCCCGGAAGCTGAATCAAAATACGGTCCTCGCCCTGACGCTGGATAACAGGTTCACGCGTACCTGTCTCGTCGACGCGACGGCGAACGATTTCGATGGATTGGGAAATCGTCTGGTCAGTAATCTCTTTCCGGAGCGCCTCGCTAAAGATCGCCTCAACGACGCCGTTGCCGGAAACGCTGATCTCAAGCCCTTCCTGAACACCACGGATGATTTTTCGAGCTTCCTCGGCCTTCACCGGTTCCCGGAGAGTCAAACGCATTCCCCCCTGGGGAAGCGCTGTAATCCGCGTATAGCCGATGCGGCTCTCCCGCAGTTCCGGTCGAACGCTGTCGACAAGGCCCTGCGAACGCTCCCGGAAGACAGACGCCACGTCGACCTCAAGCAACAGGTGCGAGCCGCCCTGCAGATCGAGACCGAGATTGACGGATTGCGTGGGCATCCACGAGGGCAGATTTTCCTGCATCCACAGGCGGGCATCGCGGCTCATCATGTTAGGCGCAGCATAAAGAAGGCCGAGCACACAGACGACAACGATCGCGATCGCTTTCCAGCGGGCAATATAGACCATTTTCCGTTACAGTCCCCTTAAAGGCTTTTCTTCTTTTTCTTGTCTTTGGGCTCCTCGCTTTCGGCCTTTTCGCCCTTTTTGGGCATCAAAACCGGATCGTCCTTTGTCTGGATCGTATTGCGAAGAGCCGTGACCTTGACATTGTTTCCAAGGTCGACGACGACCTCCTCGTCGCTCACGATCTTCTCGATCCTGCCGACGAGACCGCCGCCAGTGACGACCTTGTCGCCTTTCTTGAGCGAGTCGAGCATCGCCTTGTGCTCCTTGAAGCGCTTTTGCTGCGGCATGACCATCAAAACGTAGAAGAGCAGCACGAACGCGACGACAAAGCCGATATTCCACAGATAAACCTCAAGCGTCCCCGGCTGCTCGGCGGCAGCGGCGCTTGCGGCATGGGCAACGGAAATCAGCATGGCGAGCTCCTTTATAATTTTCCTGATTTGGTTATCATGCGGACTATAACGTGCACTCTTGTAAAGGCAAGCTCAAGTCGTGAAACAAAAGGAAATGCCGGAGGAAACCGTCAACAAGGCCCTGATGCTTCTTGAACGGGTCGCGAGAGCCCTTGAGCGTCAGACAAACGCCCTGCGCACGGAGCCACCTGACTGGCGCGCCTCGAACGCCTGGATATGGCAACCGGGTCGCCAACGACTAAAACCCGTGCGAACAACGGGCGCCCTGCCGCTCGACATGCTGGTCGGGCTCGAGACCCAAAGCGGGATACTGCTCCAGAACACCCGCCAGTTCGCCGAGGGCTATACGGCAAACAACGCCCTCCTCTGGGGGGCGCGCGGCATGGGGAAAAGCTCGCTCATCAAGGCTGCTCACGCCAGAGTGGTCAAGGAATCCCGCATTCCGCTGGTGCTCGTTGAAATTTTCCGCGAAGACCTCGCGACCCTGCCCGACCTGCTCGATCTGCTGCGCGAGGAAGATGACAAGCGCTTCCTGCTGTTCTGCGACGACCTGTCCTTCGACGAACAGGAAAACAGCTACAAGTTCCTCAAGGTCGTCCTTGAGGGCGGGATCGAGGCGCGGCCTGCGAACGTACTGTTTTACGCAACGTCGAACCGGCGCCACCTGATGCCGCGCCAGATGATCGAAAACGAGCGCGCCACCGCCATCCAGCCCGGCGAATCGACGGAAGAAAAAGTGTCCCTGTCCGACCGGTTCGGTATCTGGCTCGGCTTTTACCCCTGCACGCAGGACGAATACCTGACGATGGTCGAAAATTACGCGTCTTCCCTTAATATCCCGCTCAAGGACGACAGGCTGCGCGAACAGGCCCTTGAATGGGCTGCCACGCGCGGCGACCGCTCCGGTCGCGTCGCCTGGCAATTTATCCAGCACCTTGCGGGACGGTACGAGATCCGGATCGACGGTCTGTAATCCGCCTACAGTGCCGACCGACCGCGACGGCGAATGCCGGTCCAGGTCCGGAGCGTCATGAACAGAACCACAATCCCGGCGAACCCGACCGCGCCCGGCAAAATCCAGTTCATCCAGCCCGCATCGATCATCGCACTGCGGCGCGGCGCATTCGGATCGTAAAGAACCGTAACCGCCTCTCCCGTGCTGTACATCGGCGGATTTGAACCGGAACCGCTCCGGAAACGAACCGATTCGCCTTCGCGCGTATTGAACCGCACGACCGGGTAATACGTATAACCGCCCCCGTCCGATGACGAACTGTAGACGCTCTCCAGTTCGACCACCGTTCCGGGCGCGCGAACGCCGTTGCCTTCCAGAAAAGCCTGCTTCTCGCCGAGATACCAGCCGCCGCCCATAAGCCCGACACCGATCAGAAGAAACAGGGGAATCCAGCGCACCGTGACGCGGTCCTGCTGGCGCAAACGCCTCAAGACCTGCGCCCGGTCGAGCAAGACCCCGGACTCGCGCCGCGCCTTCCGCTTCTCCTTCATGCGCGCGGCAAAACTCTCTTTGCTGTCCCACAGAGCGCGCGGCTTGACGATCTTGCGGATCTTAAGCCCGGCAAATGCGGCAAGCGCGCCGAGAAGAAGAAACACCGCCGGAGTGAATTCAAATTGCGTAAAGGCGATCCAGAACAGGACGACGCCCGGCACCGCAAACACGGCCCCGAGGAAAAAAATGCCTGTCCCGCGCCCGCGAATTTCATCCGGCTTGTCGTCGCGCACCCACACAGGAACCCTCGAGCCCGGCACCCGCCCGGCGAGCGAACTGCTCGAACTGCCGGTATCAGCCTCAACCGTCTCGCCGCGCGCGTTGCGGTACGCAATGATCGAACGGTACATTTCCTGTCCGTATCCACTCCCGCGCGCTGTCTTCCGCCGCGCCGCCGGGGGACGCGGGGCTCCCGACCGGACCTTGCCCGTCGCACCGAGATAGAAGACGACGAGAAACAGCGATCCCATGGCCACAAAGGCCGAGGGAAACAGCACGTTCGGCCAGAAATCGTCGATATAAAAGTGCTCCGGGTCCCGCACCTCGAAAACAACCGGCACCGTCTCACCGATCTCGAATTTCTGCGAATTGCCGCCCATATTGCCGCGCAATTCGCGGCGCGTCCCTTGCGTGTCGAAAAAGGTGACGACCGGGTAATAGCTCGTGCCGCTCTCGCTGTCATAGCTTTCCTCGTAACCGACGACCTGCCCTTGCACCGACTGGCCGGTCGCGCGCAAATTCAGGAAGTCGTACAGGAAAAAGCCGCCGATCCCGACGAACAGCAGCGGGATCAGCGCGAAGAGGGCAAACAGAATGCGCCCGCCGACACCGAGCGGCTTTTGAGGACCGGATTCGGAGTGCGCGACATCGTCGCCAGTGGCGGACTCGTCGCTCTTATCGTCAATACCGCTTCGAACTCCGCTCGCCCGCACCCCGACGATCGTGCCTTCGACACGCCGCCCCTTGATGCGCCAGATCAAAAAATCGGCCAGAAAGAGCCCGCCGATCCCGCAAAACACAAGCCCGCCAAGCAGCAGACCAACGACGTTCCACGCAGCAAAAAAATCGAACAGGAAATCAAACATCGGCCTACTCCAGATAGCGTTTCGGGTTCAATGCCTCGGTTCCGCGCCGGATTTCGAAGTGCAATTGCGGTTCGTCCACCGATCCGGACGACCCCACGGTCCCAAGCGTCGCGCCGCGCTCGACCCGTGCGCCGCGCGCCGCCATGACCTTGTCCAGATGCGCGTAAGCCGTCATCCAGCGATCCGCATGGCGCACGAGAACGAGGTTTCCGTACCCCTCCAGTTCCCGCCCGGCATAAACGACAACGCCATTCTCCGCCGCACGCACCGGCGTCCCTTTCGGCGCCCTGATATTGATGCCATCATTATGCAGCCCGTCCTTTTTCGGTCCGTAAGTGGAAATCACCGGCCCGCTCACCGGCATCAGAAAGCGGCTCGAGGCGCGTTTCGGGGCCGCTTCCGTCACAGGCGTTCGCGGAGATGAACCGCTCGAAACCGCAGGTTTCCCGGGCGGCACAGGCGTTGTCGCCGAGGGCGACGCGGTTCGTACGGGGGTCACGCGGGTCGCCACACTCTCTTCATCCGACGGGCTCGGCAAACGCAAGGTCTGGCCGGTCTTCAAAGTGTAGGGCGCGCGGAGATCGTTGAGACGGGCGACATCGTTCATACCGGCGCTGAAAAGCCGGGAAATGCCGTACAGCGTATCGCCCGCCCGGACTGTATACTCCCGCGGCGGCGGCAACTTGAGACGCTGGCCCACATCGAGCATATAGGGCGGCGAAAGGTCGTTTATGGCGATAATGTCGCGCATGGGAAGATTGTACCGCTCGGAAATCCGGTACAGGGTCTCCCCCCCGCTCACCGTATGCATCCCCGCGCTTCCCGCTCCGCTCCCGGCACCATAAAGAGTCAGGGGAGCAAGCGCCCGTTCTTCACCGGAACAGGCGGCGCCAAGTAACAGCATTGACACCATGAAAACCCGCAGTCGGGGATGAAAATCCCGGCTTGTTTCCCGGAATTCCGTATTTTCTGGCTTTTCGTTAACCGGTCGCATGCTATCCCGCCAGTTCAGAAAGATCGGCTTCAGTGTATTCGCTCTTGCGTGCGATATCGGGCAGGAGCGGAACGAAACGCACCGGCATGAAATCCTTGCTAATGTAAGTATCGTCCGCCTCTTTACGGTACTTGCGCAAGACCTGCGAGACAACGTCGCCCACCGGCACGACCATTACGCCCCCGACCTTCAACTGGTCGAGCAGCGCCACGGGCGGCTTTTCGAAGGCGGCGGCGGTAACGATAATTTTGTCGAAGGGGGCCTGTTCCGGCCAGCCTTTCATCCCATCCCCGCATATGGCGGTAAGGTTATGAATACGGAGTTCATCAAAGTTTTTCTGCGCAAGTTCGAACAGTGGCTTATGCCGCTCGATCGTATAGACCCGGCGGCAAAGTTTCGCGAGAATGGCCGCCTGATAGCCGCAGCCCGTCCCGACTTCGAGCACCTTGTCCCGGTCACCAATCTCGAGCGCCTGCGTCATCGTCGCCACGACAAGCGGCTGGCTGATGGTCTGCCCCAGACCGATAGGCAAAGCGATATCTTCGTAGGCCTGATCATGAAAGGCGGGCGGAACAAAGGTCTCCCGCGGGATACGCTCCATCGCGGACAGCACAGCCGTATTGGTGATCCCCATATTGCGGAGATGCATGATGAGCCGGATTTTGCGGGTGTCCTGGGTGTTCACGGGTGCGAAAGCTTTCAAAGGCAGGAGAATTACAAAAATTCCTGCCCCCATTGTGAGTCAAACGCGCGCGCGGTTCAAGTGCGGGGCGTTGTCTTCTCGCGATTCGCCATGCGGCACACTATCCTGCCACGTTTCGAGCGCACATAGTCACACCCCGCCACAAGGACACGCAAGCCACGTTTTCGGATGGTCGGAGCGAACAAATTATTATCCGCACTTTTTTCATAATTTTATTGCACAGTTCACAAAAATTGGTAAGGTACGATTCAGTACAAACAGGGTATTTGTTTAGCTATGGCGGCATTGAATATGATCCCGCAGCGCCACCGGCGAGACGGTCACACTGGCGGCCAGAGACTTTTCGCCGAATTCAAGGACGCCGCTGCGAGGGAACGCGTCTGGTTCAAGCGCGAGCCATGGCATCCGATTGCCGAAGGTGGCGAGGAACATCGAGCGGAACTCCTGCTCCGTTATTGCGATAAGGACGGTAATGAACTGTTTCCGGGTCCTCTTTGCGCCGAGGCGGAACAAGACGACAAGGCCGTTGATCTCGACAGCGTCGTGGTTCCGCTTGCCCTCGAGCATGCGAGCCGGAACAAATGGAAGAGCGTGACAACCAATGTCCACCCGATGTCCCTGCTCTCAAGACAATTCCGGACTTCCTCTGAAGGTGCCATCGCCGAATTCGTGTTGAACGGAGGAGATCTCGTCATCGAAATTCTTGAGACCGACCGGCCTTTCCCGACAAAACCGGACCTTTCGTTCATGGAACTGCTTGCCGACATGGGCGTGCGCTTCGCTCTCGACGATATTGGAGCGCGTCGGCTCGGCAAGCTCGACTCCCGATCGAGCACCGCCGATGTCTGCCATGCACTTACCAGCCCCGATGTTGCGGACGGGCGTCGTATTCTGGCGTTGGCGACTGAACGCCTTTATCATGCGACTCAACTCGCCAAGCTGGACAGGAGGCTTGTCGACCACCATCTGGGACGCGCCTTCGAACGCGATGATGTGCCATCGCTCGATAAGCTGGTCGAGGCCTTGCGCAGAATGTACGGAGACGATCTGGAAATTGTCGCCGAAGGCGCACGCCCCGGAGACGAAAGCATCCTGGGACGAGCCGGCGTCAATTACGCGCAGGGCTTTTACATGACCAACGAATAATAATCGCCACGGTTTTTCCGCAACTCCGGACGCCTGGATTGCTTCGTCGCCTTCGGCTCCTCGCAATGACGAAATTTAAGGGCGGTGCGGCGTGCCTCGCAGACGTGTCGCAATGACGATTTTGATGGACGTCATTGCGAGCCCGCAATGCGGGCGCGGCAATCCAGAAACGGGCGGTTGTCACAGGAAACCACCGGGATGCTCGAACCTACTTCATCAACTCCTCGAACAAATCCCTCCAGTCCGGGTTAAGCCCCTCGACAAGAGCAAGCTTTTTCTTTCGCGAGCCGCCTTTGATTTGTTTTTCCCGCAAGATCGCGGATTCCATTGTTTCGTGGGCTTCATAATACACAAGAAGCTTGCAGCCGTGCCGCGATGTGAATCCCGTCGCTCCTGTTCGGTGCTCGTAAGCCCGCTTCGGCAGGTTCGAGGTAACGCCGGTATAAAGCGTACCGTTCCGCTTGCTGGCCATGATGTAAACGGCGGGCTGTTTCATGGTCAAGCCGTTATCTTCTCCTGCCCCGCCATATACGGCTTCAGAACCTCTGGCACGAACACGCCGCCATCCGCCGGATCGTAGTAGTTTTCCATGACCGCAACGAGCGCACGGCCCACGGCGAGGCCGGAACCGTTCAGCGTATGGACGAACTGCGTCTCTTTCTCGCCCTTCGCGCGGCATCGGGCCTTCATGCGGCGCGCCTGAATGTCAAGGCAGTTCGAGCAGCTCGAGATTTCGCGGTAGGTCTTCTGGCTCGGGATCCAGACTTCAAGATCGTAGGTTTTCGAGGCCGCAAACCCCGTGTCCCCGCTGCACAGCACGACGGTACGGAACGGCAGGTCGAGTTTTTTGAGAATATTCTCCGCGCATGCGGTCATGCGCTCGTGCTCGTCGCGGCTTTTGTCGGGGGCAGTGATGCTGACCATTTCGACCTTGTAGAACTGGTGCATGCGGATCATGCCGCGCGTATCCTTGCCCGCCGAACCCGCCTCCTTGCGGAAACAGGGCGTCCAGGCCGTGTAGCGCAGCGGCAGGTCTTCGAGATCGAGAATCTGCTCCCGCACGAGGTTGGTCAGAACCACTTCTGCCGTCGGCACCAGCCAGCGCCCGTCCGTGGTCTCGAACTGGTCGTCGCGGAATTTGGGAAGCTGGGTCGTGCCATACATCACGTCCGTGCTGACCAGCAGGGGCGGCGAGACTTCCGTATAGCCGTGCTCTCCCGTATGCGTGTCCAGCATGAACTGGGCCAGCGCCCGCTCGAGACGGCAGATATCGCGGTTCAAAACCACGAACCGCGCCCCGGCGACGCGCGCCGCAGCCTCGAAATCCACCATACCGAGTTTTTCGCCGATCTCGACGTGGTCGGGCGTATCGCCATTGGCGCGCTTCGGCTCGCCAACCCGGCGCACTTCCACGTTCGCGCTCTCGTCCGGACCGTCGGGCGTGTCGCCCTGCAGCATGTTGGGCAAGCGGGAAAGGAGGTCATTCAACACGCTCCCGTAGCCTTCTGCTTTTTCCTCGATCTCCGCGATCTTGTCCTTGATCGAGGCAACTTCGTTCATCAGAGCGCTTGCGTCCTCGCCCTTCGATTTGGCGATACCGATCTGCCTGGAGACGTCGTTACGCCGGGACTGAAGTTCCTGCACTTCCGTCAGGGCGGCGCGGTGCAGCTCGTCGAGTTCGAGAATGCGGGGGCTTTGCGGCTCAAGGCCGCGCCGCGCCCAGTTGCGATCAAAGCTTTCGGGGTCCTTGCGAATGGCGCGCAAATCAAGCATGTTTTCTCTTTACCTTTGTACTGGATGTCTGCGGTACAATAATTCCTGTGAACGAGCCTAGTAAGGACTTAAAGGCGTGCACAAGTCAACAGCCCCCGGCATTTATGAACTCAGCTGGCCTTCAAGCCCCCTCCCCCTGATTTTCGATTCGCCCCATAGCGGCCGGACGTATCCAAAAGATTTCCATTACACCTGCCAGAGCGCCATCATCGAAAAGGCCGAAGACCGCTATGTCGACCGGCTGTTCGAGCATGTCACGGAATACGGCGCCACGCTTCTGAGCGCGCTGTTCCCGCGCAGCTATATCGACGTCAACCGCGCCGAGGACGATATCGACCCCGCCGTGATCTCGGAACCCTGGCCCGGCAAGATCAACCCGACGCAACGCTCCGAAACCGGGATCGGGCTGATCCGCCGCCTCGTGAGCCCCGGCCTCCCGGTCTACGACCGCCCTCTTTCGCCCGCCGAGGTGCAGGCGCGGATCGAGCGTTACTACCGCCCCTATCACAGCGAGCTTGAGCGCCTGATCGTTCAGGCTCACGGCGTGTTCGGGCAGGTCTGGCACATTAACTGTCACTCCATGCCCTCGCGCTCGAAAGTCCCTGGGAAGTTCTATACGGACCGGCACGGCAAACTGCCGGACTTCGTCATCGGCGACCGCAGCGGCACGAGCGCCGAGCGGGAATTCACGCTCTCGGTCATGATGTTTCTGAAAGATACCGGGTACAGCGTCTCCCTGAACGAGCCCTACCAGGGCGTCGAGCTGGTGCGGCGCTATTCGAACCCGGCTTTAGGGCGACACAGTCTCC
This sequence comes from Alphaproteobacteria bacterium, assembly GCA_009929775.1. Lineage (GTDB taxonomy): Bacteria > Pseudomonadota > Alphaproteobacteria > Micavibrionales > Micavibrionaceae > RZZS01. The sequence goes on along the minus strand of RZZS01000007.1, from coordinate 17,405 downwards.
AGATCGAGGTTAATCGCGCCTTGTATCTCGATGAAATCACGAACGAATTGCATGACGGGTTCGACGAAACAGTCGTAAACCTCCGCAAGCTTACCCAATTCTGCGCCGGATACGTTTCCGCCAACCTGACGCAGATGGCAGCGGATTGAGAAAAGCAGGCACCTCCGGAGACACACACTTCCTGATCAAAAAGTGTGTATCCCCGCCCGCAACGCCGCCTCGACTTCCGCCATCGCCACGTTCCGCCCCAGCACTTCCCGCATGGACGTCACGCCATAGTCGCGAATGCCGCAGGGAACGATCCCCGCGAAATGGGACAAGTCCGGATCGACATTGATAGCGATGCCGTGGAACGTCACCCAGTGCCGCACCCGTACGCCAAGCGCTGCGATTTTCGCCTCGCCTCCGCCCGGCCGGGCCACCCAGATCCCGACGCGCCCCTCGCGCCGCTCGCCCTCAATGCCAAAGCACGCGAGAGCGCCGATGATCCAACCCTCCAGATCGAAGACATATTTTTTTATGTCAGGAACTTGCTGCCGCTTCTTCAAATCCAGCATCACATAGGCCACAAGCTGCCCCGGCCCGTGATACGTGTACTGCCCGCCACGTCCGGTCTTGTAAACGGGAAAGCGGTTGTCGAGCAGGTCGGCATCGTTCGCGCTCGTCCCGGCCGTATAGAGCGCCGGATGCTCCAGCAGCCAGACAAGCTCGCACGCCCGCCCCTCGCGGATTGCGGCGACGCGGTCCTCCATAAAGGAAACCGCCTCCGGATAGTCCACCGGCCCTGCGCTCGTCTTCCACTCCATGCCTCAAAATGGGATGATTGCGAGAAAATTGCAATCCGCCTTGCCTCGGCAAAATTAATTTGCTATGCAATGCGACACCATCCCCGCGGCCGTGGCGGAATTGGTAGACGCGCAGCGTTGAGGTCGCTGTGGACGAAAGTCCGTGGAAGTTCGAGTCTTCTCGGCCGCACCACCCTTCGCCCTTACGGGCTGCGGGTGGCTTATGCCACGGGAGCATTTCGCCGGCCTCCTCTTCCCACTTGGCAAATCCCTGTAATTCATTATGTTGATACTCCCCGTGCCATGCGCGGGGTTTTGCCTATAAGGAAAGACGACGATGAAAGACGCCATTCGCGAAGCCGCGCTCGAATACCACCGCTCCCCGACGCCGGGAAAAATCTCGATCAAGGCGACCAAGCCAATGGCGACACAGCGCGACCTCGCGCTTGCCTACTCGCCTGGGGTCGCCGCGCCGTGCGAGGAAATCGCCGCCGATCCGCTCAAGGCGCTGGATTACACCTCGCGCGGCAACCTTGTGGCCGTCATCACCAACGGAACGGCCGTACTCGGTCTCGGCAATATCGGCGCGCTGGCCTCCAAGCCGGTCATGGAAGGCAAGTCGGTCCTGTTCAAGAAATTCGCCAATGTCGATTCCGTCGATATCGAAATCGACGAAACCGACATCGACAAGTTTGTTGACATCGTCGCCGCCCTTGAACCCAGCTTCGGGGGGATCAATCTTGAGGATATCAAGGCCCCCGAATGTTTCGAGATCGAGCGCCGCCTGCGCGAGCGCATGAATATCCCCGTCTTCCACGACGACCAGCACGGCACGGCGATCATCGTCTCGGCCGCTTTCCTTAACTGGCTCGACTATTCCGGACGCGACCCGAAGAACATTCGCCTCGTTTGTTCCGGGGCGGGCGCATCGGCCGTCGCCTGTCTGAATCTTCTGGTGCGCAGCGGATTACCAAAGGACAACATCATCGTCTGCGACCGCAAGGGAGTCATTTACGAAGGCCGCACCGAGGACATGGACCCGGCCAAAGCCGGTTACATGGCAAAGACCAACGCCCGCACGATTGCCGAAGCCCTTGAAGGCGCGGACGTGTTCCTCGGCCTCTCTGCTCCGAAAGCAGTTTCGAAAGAAATGGTCGCAAAGATGGCGGACGCCCCGCTGATCATGGCGCTCGCCAATCCGACGCCGGAAATCATGCCCGAAGACGCACGCGAGGTGAAACCGGACGCGATCATTTGCACGGGCCGTTCGGACTACCCGAACCAGGTCAATAACGTGCTCTGCTTCCCGTTCATCTTCCGTGGAGCGCTTGATGTCGGCGCAACCGCCATTAACGAGGAGATGAAACTCGCCTGCGTCAAGGCGATTGCCGCTCTCGCCCGGCGCGAAGCCTCGGCGGAGGTGGTAAACGCCTATCATGATGAGAACCTCTCCTTCGGACCGGAATATTTGATCCCGAAACCTCTCGATCCCAGACTTATCGTCGACCTGCCGATTGCCGTGGCACTCGCCGCGATGGAAAGCGGAGTCGCCACTCGCCCGATCGAGGATATGGATGCCTACCGGCACCGCTTGCAGCAATATTTCTACCGCACCCAGCTCATTATGCGACCGATCTTCGAGCGAGCAAAATCCGACCCGAAGCGGGTGGTTTACTGCGAAGGCGAAGAGGAAAACATTCTCCGCGCGGTTCAGGTGGTCGTAGACGAGGGCCTTGCAAAACCCGTCCTCGTCGGACGGCAGAGGGTCATTGAGAGCCGTATTGAGAAGTTCGGCCTGCGGATGCGGACGGGCGCGAACCTCGAAATCGTCGACCCGGAAGACGACCCGCGCTATTACGACTACTGGACGAGCTACCAGAACCTCATGGAACGGCGCGGCGTTACGCCTGCCGTTGCCCGCACGACACTACGCACGAACTCGACGGTAATCGGTGCGCTTATGGTTCACAAGGAGCAGGCCGACGCACTTATTTGCGGCACGGTGGGACTGTACCGCCATCACCTGAAAGACGTCATCGACATTATCGGCCTTCGGGAAGGCGTAGAGACACCGGCGGCCTTGCGAATTGCGATGCTTTCGAAGGGAACGATCTTCGTGTGCGACACCCACGTCAACGCCGACCCGACCGCCCTCCAGATCGAGGAAATGACCCTTCTCGCCGCCGAGGAAATCCGTCGCTTCGGGATAGAGCCAAAGATCGCGCTACTTTCGCATTCCGACTTTGGCACCGAAAACACCGAAAGCGCGCTCAAAATGCGCGCCGCCACCGCCTTCATCAAAAAGCGCGCCCCGGAACTTGAGATCGACGGAGAAATGCATGCTGATTGCGCCCTGTCCCGCAAGACTCGTGACCTGATCAATCCGAACTCGACGCTCAAGGGCGACGCCAATCTGCTCATCATGCCGAACAGCGACGCCGCCAATATCTCTTTTAACATGATCAAGATGCTTGGCGACGCGACAACAATCGGCCCGCTTCTGCTCGGCGCAGCGAGACCGGCGCATATTTTGACACCGTCCGCCACGTCCCGAGGCATTGTCAATGCTACGGCACTGGCCGCCGTCGCCGCGCAAGTTCAGGAAGAAGGCGGAGCAAAGACCTGAGTTCACTGATGATGGTCCCGCATGGAATGACTGAACGCGGATTGCCGCAATTGCATGCACAGCCATCTCTCTGCTATATATTGCGCTCGACAGGTTTCTTTTCAGGCGCAAATTGAAAAGTTTCAGCGGCGGGACAGAAAGTATCGGGTCCGCCCTGTCGTATGGCGACAATTCAAGATAATCTTACCCGGAGGGTTCCATGACCGAACCAATGACCGATGCTCCGGTAACCGAAGGCGACAAGGTCCTTGCGGAAGAGGAGAAGCTGACCGGCATCGGTGACGACCTTATCCGGGCCGTCGCCGATGCTGTGCAGGACAAACGGGAAGACGAGGTCAGCACTTACATCCAGTCGCTGAGCGAGATTGATTGCGCCGAACTTCTTGAGAAGTTCAGCGAAGACGACCGCCGCGCGATTCTCTCGGCGCACGCAGACGAGATCGACCCATATACGTTTTTCTATCTCGACCCCGAACTCCGCAAAAACACGCTTTCCGTCATGCCGGCGGACAAGGTCGCGCGAATCGTTTCCGAACTCGACTCGGACGACGCGCTCGACATGGTCCTGAATCTCGACCCTGACTTCCAACGCGAAGTCATTCGCAAGCTTTCCTACCGCACCCGGATCGTTCTGCAGGAAGGTCTGAATTTTCCGGAAGATTCCGCCGGGCGTCTCATGCAGCGGGAGTTTGTAGCTATCCCGCAATTCTGGACTGTGGGAAAAACTATCGATTATCTTCGGGCCGCAACGGAAGAGCTGCCTGAGGATTTCTTTGATATTTTTGTCATCGACCCCGGTTACCACATCGTCGGCGAAATTCCGCTCAACCGTCTTGTGCGCTCGAAGCGCTCTGAGAAGATTGAGTCACTGAAGCTCGACACCACGCACCCGATCCCGGCCACGATGGACCAGGAAGAAGTCGCGCACATCTTCCGGCGGGAAGAACTATCCTCGGCGCCGGTCGTCGATGACAGCGGACGGCTGATCGGAGTGATTACAATTGACGATATCGTAGACGTTATCGACGAGGAGGCCCAGGAGGACATTCTGCGCCTGTCCGGGGTCGAAGGTGGCGACCTCTACCGCGCCTTCTGGTCAACCACAGCGTCTCGATTCCGCTGGCTCGCTGTAAACCTGCTGACAGCCATTTTCGCTTCATGGATCATTTCGTTTTTCGACACAACGCTTGACCAACTCGTGGCACTCGCGATCCTGATGCCCATCGTCGCTTCCATGGGTGGAAACGCGGGCACGCAAGCGCTCACCGTCGCGGTACGAGCCCTTGCCACACGAGAACTGTCCGACGCGAACGCCTTACGGATTATATGGAAAGAAACTGCCGTGGGGACGCTGAACGGAATCGCATTTGCGATCATCACGGGTATTGTGGCCGGACTCTGGTTCCAGAACCCGATGCTCGGCGGTGTTATCGGCGTGGCGATGGTCGTAAACCTGTTTTGCGCCGGGTTGTTTGGGGCCGGCATCCCTATCGTCCTCCACCGCATGGGCAGCGACCCGGCCGTATCCTCGACCGTGTTCCTGACGACGGTAACGGACGTGGTCGGTTTTTTCGCGTTTCTGGGACTGGCGGCGTTGTTGTTAATTTAGTGGCCAGCAGACAGTGAAAAAACTGAGCCGTTTGTGATATCGTGTCGTAAGATTGCCGACGGAATACCGTTCACTGTAAACTTGGCTCCCGATGCCCGCCTCGAAACTTGTTCGCCCGGATATTGAATTCAGGGACAGCTATCTGGAAGCTCTTGCGGAATATCACGCCGAAGGGGCCTACGACTACATCGATTACAGCCGGGTCCGGGCCGATTTCGCGGAGTTTGTCAAGCAACTGCGCTCGGACCGGTTTGCCTTCCATCGCCCGTTTCAGGACTGGGTCGAGCCGGTGCCCGAGACCGTTCTGTGGCTTATCAAGGACGGCATTTACATCGGCACGGTCAAAATCCGCCACCGCCTGAACTGGCACCTCGAGAAATGGGGCGGGCATTTGAACTTCATCATTCGCCCGTCGATGCGCGGCGGCGGTTTCGGAAAGAAAATCCTTCAAAAAGCCATGCCGGTGGCGAACTATCTCGGCATCGACAAGGCGCTGTTGACTGTTGCGCCCGGCAATCGGCCCGCCATCCGGATCATCGAATTCTGCGGCGGCGTCTTCGAGGACGAGCCCCCGGAAACCGAGCGCTTTCCCGCGCGGCGGCGCTACTGGCTAGACTGCACCTGAACCCGGAAGACCGATGGCAAAGAAACAGGAAACCGCCAAAGACAAAAAGCGCGGCAAAAAAGACGCAAAAAAAGCGAAGAAGGCCGCAAAAGGCAAAAAAAAGGGCCAACCTGCGAAAACGCCGCTTTTTCTGCGCCTTTTTCGCTGGGGAATCGTGCTGGCGCTCTGGGGAATGATCGCACTCGGAGTGCTGCTTGCCTGGTATGCGCGCGATTTATCCGACGTCACGCGCACCCCGCAATTCGAGCGCAAGGCGGCCATAACGATCAAGGCAGCGGACGGTTCGACCGTCACGCGCTACGGCGAACTCAAGGGCGTCGTCGTTCCCATCGAGGACCTGCCGAGCAACCTCCTTTACGCGGTCATGGCCGTTGAGGACCGGCGCTTTTACGAACATGGCGGAATCGATCCCGTCGGCATCGTCCGCGCCGCCGCCGTTAACCTCGCCCGGCGCGGCGTTGTTCAGGGCGGATCGACCATTACGCAACAGCTCGCCAAAAACCTCTTTCTCAGCCACGAGCGCACGCTGAAACGGAAAATTCAGGAAGTCATGCTGGCCCTTTGGCTCGAGCACGAACTGACGAAGGATGAAATTCTGACCGCGTACCTGAACCGCGTTTATTTCGGCTCGGGTGCCTATGGCATTGAAGCTGCCGCTAACACTTACTTCGACAAACACGCCTCCGAACTGAGCCTGCGCGAGTCTGCATTGATCGCGGGCCTTCTCAAGGCCCCTTCCCGCTACTCGCCCCTCAACAATCCCGAACTCGCCGACAAGCGCGCGGACATTGTTCTGGCCGCCATGCGGGACGCGGGATACATCACCGAGAGCGCCGAAACCGCAGGAAAAGGACGGAAGTTCACCGCCCCCGCGACGCGGCCGGGACCGGTCGCGCGGGACAGTCGGTATTTCACGGATTATGTCGTCGACCGGCTCGACGAACTCGTCGGCACACCGAATGAGGATCTCATCGTCGAGACGACGTTGATGCCGGACATTCAACGCACGACCGAGAAGGCGCTTGAATCCGCGCTCGACGCCGAAGGGGAAAGCCGCGCGGTCACTCAGGGGGCCGCCCTCGTCATGCACAGGGACGGCGCCATCGTCGCCATGGTCGGCGGACGCGACTACGGAAAGAGTCAGTTCAACCGCGCAACTCAGGCCTACCGCCCGCCGGGTTCGGCGTTCAAGCCGGTCGTGTATATGGCAGCTCTTGAAAATGGCTGGCGCTCATCGGACAGAATTGAGGACGCCCCGGTTGAACAGGGAAATTACCGGCCTAAAAACTTTCGGGACGAATATGCGGGTCGGGTGACGCTGGAGGAAGCGCTGACCCGCTCGCTCAACACGGCAACGGTCCGCCTCGCACAGGAGGTAGGAATCCCGACAGTAATCGCAACCGCCCGCAGGCTGGGCATCGAGGCCCCATTGAGTCGCGACCTAAGCCTTTCGCTGGGAAGCAGCGGCATCCCGATGTTCGAACTTGTGCGCGCGTATGGCGTTCTGGCCAATGAGGGCCGTGCGGTCGAACCCTTCGTCATCACCCGAATCACAAGTGCGGACGGCGAACTCTACTACGAGCGCAGTTCCATCAGCTTGAGCGAACGGATCATAGATTTCCGGAACGCAAGAGAAATGACGGCCATGCTCGGTCGCGCAGTAGACTATGGAACGGGCCGAGCCGCTCGCCTCCCCGACCGTCCGGCCTTCGGAAAAACCGGCACGAGTCAGGACTATCGCGATGCATGGTTTGTCGGCTACACAAAAGATTATGTCGCAGCTGTGTGGGTCGGCAACGACGACAACAGCCCGATGAAAGGGATCACTGGCGGAACCCTGCCCGCGCGAATCTGGAGGGAAACCATGGAAGCAGCCAACCGCGCCTCCCCGCCCGACACACTCTTCAGTCGCGAAACCGGATCGGGATTCGGATCTCTTCTGTCCCGGCTTCTGGACGCCCCGCAGCCGCATAGCGAGAGCTACGAGTTGAACCGTTGAAGACCCGCCGTACGGACTGGTGCCGGATCCCATTGCAACACCTTTCTACGGTGTTGCACTTCGTTTGTGCATTCAGGGCCTGTCAGACGCCGCCTTTCTCCCGGCCGGGGATTCCGCCGCGCGCCAGCTCGTCCGCGCGCTCGTTTTCCGGGTGCCCGGCATGACCCTTGAGCCAGATGAGCTCGACGCTGTGACGGCCGAGAACCGCATCGATTCGCTGCCAGAGATCCTGATTTTTCACCGGCTTGTTGCCCGCCGCCTTCCAGCCATTGCGTTTCCAGTTATGGATCCACTGGCTCACGCCTTGCTGAAGGTACTTGCTGTCGGTATGCAGCCGGACCTGACAGGGCCGCTTGAGACTCTCCAGCGCCGCGATGGCCGCCATCATCTCCATACGGTTGTTGGTCGTAAGGTCCTCTCCGCCCGACAATTCTTTTTCATGTCCACGAAAGCGAAGGATCGCCCCCCAGCCGCCGGGCCCCGGATTGCCGCTGCAGGCTCCGTCCGTGAAAATCTCAACGATCTCGCTCACCGCCCTGTATCCCCGGCTTCGGCATAATACAGCTCCGTCGCCTGCGCGAGCAGCCCCGGATCGGCTTCATCAAAATTCTCGCAGTAGGTATTTGAGTCGACCTGCGCCCCGAGCCAGCGCTGGACGCAGAACTGGCGGCGCTTGAAGTTGAATTCAACCCACTTCCTCTCTTTGCCCGCCTGAGCCGTTCGTGTACGCGAATGGAAAACGATCTTGTCGAGCTCGCGGCTGACCTCGATACCGTCACGGCTCTCCGGTTCGTGCCCCCCAGCCTCGAACAAGGCTCGTGCGGACCGGTACAGAGCTTCCATTTCCCCAAGAACGTCAGGGCGGATATCCTCGAACGAGTCGCAGTCAGCCATAACCTCCTTCTGGCCAAGCGTCCGCCGCTGGAAACAGGCCTGCCGATCATCGAAATAGTAGTACCAGCTCTCGCGCATGACCGGCCCCTCATCGAGACGACGCTTTTGCCAGCGCATGACCGTGCCGACCTCGGGCGCGACGACAACCCCCTTGGTGTCCGGCCATTCTGGCGTGTTCTGATCGATCTGAAGAAGAATGAGAGGCGTTGCCATGAGGGTCAGGACAACCATAACAATGAGAAAACGCTCGTAGCCCCTGGCGTAAAAAGCATTTATATGCTTTTTCATTCCGACGCCTCCAGGAGAGCCGTAACCTCCGTCCCGCCACGCTGGTGAAAACGAAGCTTCTCGATGTATTCGGCGGGATCCTTTGGCGTCACAACCGCGCCCGGCGGATGAAATACCCAGTCGTGGAGACGCGTCATGAGAATGCGCATCGCCGCCCCCCGGCACAAAAGCGTCATGTTCGCCCGCTCTTCCTCCGTCAGGGGGCGCAAACTCTCATACGCATTCAACAACGCATCGTAACGCGCTTCGGAAAAACGGTTTTCCGGATCAAAGCACCACGCGTTTATGACGAGCGCGAGATCGTAGGCAAGAAAATCGGTCGCGGCGAAATAAAAGTCGATGATCCCTGCAAACTGCCCTTCGTGAAAAAAAACGTTGTCGGGAAAGATATCGACATGCACAGCTGCGCGCGGGAGGTTTCGAGGCCAATTCGCCTCGAGGAACCGCAATTCGTCCGCGATGAACCGGGCCAGCCCCGGTTCAACATCGTCCGCGTGCGAAGCCGTTCTGGAGGCAAGTGACTTCCATGCATCTAGTCCGACACTGTTCACACGGGTCAGGGGAAAATTACGGGCAGCGAGGTGCATTCGGGCAACAGCCTCCCCCACCTGGGCGCAGTGAGAAACCGCGATGTTCGCGGGCTTGACGTCCCCGCCTTCCAAAAACGTGACAATCGCCGCTGGACGACCGCAGAGAACGTTGATTGCAGTCCCCTTTCGGGAATCCACCGCTGAAGGGCAAGCGATTCCCGCCTTGGCGAGATGTTCCTTGAAAGCGAAGAAAAAAGGCAGGTCCTTTTCATCCACGCGCTTTTCGAACAGCGTCAGAATGTAACGCCCGGATGTGGTGAACAGATGAAAATTGCTGTTCTCGACGCCCTGTTCGATTCCCTCGCAAGACCGTAATTCTCCCAGGTCATATTGCCGAAGAAAGCTTCGCAGGGCGTCTTCGGGAACTTTTGTATATACGGCCATTAAACTGCTCTCAAAGATCGAGGAAGCTGGAAAACGACATTTTCCTCTTTAATTGCGATCTCCTCAACCTCTACATCGAAAAACGCGCGCGCGCTGTCGATAACTTCCTCGACGAGCACTTCCGGCGCACTCGCACCCGCGGTCAGAGCGACGCGCTCAAGCCCCCGAAATTCTCTCCAGTCAATATCGCCCGCGCGCTGGACCAGAAGGGCGCGCGGACAGCCATGGGCCTTTGCGACCTCGACGAGGCGATTTGAGTTGGAAGAGTTGGGGGCGCCAATAACGATGAGCGCCTGCGCCAGCGGCGCGATGGTCTTGACGGCCTCCTGCCGGTTCGTGGTGGCGTAACAGATATCCTCCCGGTGCGGCCCGGCGATATCCGGAAAGCGCGCCTTGAGCGCCGCGACGATGTCGGCCGTGTCGTCCACCGAGAGCGTCGTCTGCGAGCACCAGGCCAGATTGCCGGAATCCTTCGGGGTCAGACCGGCCACGTCCTCAAGCGTCTCGACGAGTTGCACGGCTCCGTCTGGCAACTGCCCCATCGTGCCGACGACCTCTGGATGCCCGGCGTGGCCGATCAGAATAATGTCGCGACCGTCGCGAAAATGTCGCTCGGCCTCGCGGTGAACCTTGCTCACCAGCGGACAGGTCGCGTCGATGAAGAACATCTCCCGGCTTCGCGCCTCTTCTGGAACCGACTTCGGCACGCCATGCGCCGAAAAAATAACCGGGCGACCGTCGTCCGGAATTTCCGAAAGCTCCTCGACGAAAACGGCCCCTTTCGCGCGCAGCCCCTCGACCACAAATCGATTATGGACGATCTCATGCCGGACGTAGACCGGTGCACCATGCTTTTCCAGCGTGCGCTCGACGATCTGGATTGCCCGGTCTACGCCCGCACAAAAGCCCCGCGGACTGGCCAGAAGAATCTTCATATGTTTCCGTGTCTTTTCCATGCCGCACTTCTCCGGTAACCTCGTATATACGGTTGTGGAGTCCCTCTGGCAAGCTCTTGCCTTGGCCTCGCCTCTCCCGTAATGTCTTTCGGAACAAGAAAACCAGGAGCCCAGAGCGAGATGCCAGGAAGAAAACTTTTGGTCCGTTTGTTGTGTGCCGCAGCCCTCCTGCCGCTGGCGGCATGCCAGACGAGCTTCGACGAATTCCGCCAGTCCTTGAGCGACATCAAAATGCCGAGCTTTTCGGGCGGGGAACCACCGGCCGAAGAAGCCGTTCTCAGCATGGACGGCATCCATACCTGTCCTCAGGTGAACATCGTGCCCGACCTCGGCATGCTGCATGAATTCACAGACATGGAACAGCCGTCCGATACGACCCTTGTTTCCGCGGCGACCATGGAGGTGGAGCGTACAAGCTGCGTCTACAGCCCGGAGCATGGCAGTGTCGCCGTCCAGATGACTCTCGCCTTCAGCAGCCGACTCGGGCCCCGGTCGAAAATCTACAAGGGCGACAAGCCCAATTTCGCCTATCCCTATTTCCTCGCCGTCACGAACCCGGAAGATGAAATTGTCGCCAAGGAAGTGTTCGCCGCGTCGATGTCGTTCCCCGCAGATCAGGGCGCGATGGAATACCGGGAAACACTGCGCCAGATCGTTCCGCTCGAGCAAATCACGGACGGCCCCGACTACGCGATCCTGATCGGTTTCCAGCTTTCGGACGACCAGCTCGCCTATAACCGCGCCCTGCAGGACGCGCCCCCGCCGGAACCGGTTGTGACGCCGTGGAAACCGCAAGGAGCGGCGACAAACATCCAACCGATCGAGCCTGCCCCGGCATCCCCGCCGAAGCAGGTTTCGGTTCCCCCAATCGCGCCTGCCGGTTTCGCCACGCCGCCAACCCCGGCTCCGGCCAAGCCGGTTTCGCCGCAAGCAAGTCGCGACCCGATCGGCGCTTCGCTGCGCAACGAGGCACGCGTTCAAAGCACGGCGCCTGTTCCGGTGAACGAACCGGACGTCCAACCACCTTCGAGTGGCCTTGAGCCCGTCGCCGCCCCCCCGGAAACGCCAGCCGAACGAGTGGAGATGGCTCCTCCGGCACCGGAACCGGAACCGGAACCGGCACCGGAACCGGAACCGGAACCGGAAGAATTGAAAAAGCCGGAGACATCACCGGAAACCGCAAAGCCTGCGGTAATCGATCTTACGGAACCGGCACTGTAGGGCAAAACAGCGGCTGAAAAACGGCGACACCCGCAGTCTTTGCGGCACATCCACTTACCGACTGGCGATCGTCGCCCGAAACGACCGGACCCGTTCCGAGAGCGTGCGGCGCAAGCCATAAAGGGCGTTTTCGGTCTTCCCGGTGAGAGAAACGCTCGGTCCGCGCCCACGTACCACATCCCGTGCCTCCATGATACCGAAATAGACGTGGTACGGCGTCGTCCCCGGCATGTAATCGGTCGCGGGCTTGAGATCCCGCGTCAGCCACTCGGTCCAGAAGCCGCGTTCCTCCATGTAGCAATCACGGAAGACGGCGATCATTTCCCCGATACGTTCTTTCAGCGCAAGTTTGTCAAGGCCGCTATCCAGCATCAGAACATTCGCCTTCAGCCCTTCCGTAAACGGCCAGAGCCGTTTGGTGTCCTTCACCACTGCACCGTCCGGCCCGATTTCGTCGTAAATGCCGCCGAAGTCGGGATCCCAGCCAAAGCGGTTGGCGAACCCGAGCAGTATCCGGCAGGCCGCATCATGGTCCGCGCCACGCCTGTGCGCACCGTGCTTTTTCAGCAGCCACACCCACTCAAAATAATGACCGGGCTCGAGGATAGTCCCTTTCTCCGGATGTGGGCGCAGCGAATCGTCATAAAACTCGGACAGGCGGGATGCCGCTGGATCGAAGAAGTACGCATAGAAAAGATCGACAATCTCGTCCGCCCGCTGCAAATAGACTGCGTCCCCCAGCGCTTCGAAGGCGAACAGGCAGGCCTCAAGCAAATGCATATGCGGGTTTTGACGGCGCATGCGCGCCGCCGGGCGCAGCTCCGCGTCCAGGGCTTCGATAAACCCCGGCAGCCCGGCTACGCGGAACCGTTCGTCGATAAACGTCAGCGTCCTCAGAGCTTCGACTTTGGCGCGCGCGTCGCCTGTCGACCGGTAGTAGTGGGAAAATGAGAAGATAACGAAGCTGAGCGCATAGAGGTCGCTGGCTTTGTCGAGCGGCCTCCCTTCGTCGTCGAGACTGAAATTCCATCCCCCCGTCGTTTCGTCCCGGTAAGAATGAAGAATATGCTCGAAATGACGCGTCAGATCCGGTCGGAAGGAGTGGCATTCCGGCTGAAGGCTTGCGTGACTGTAGATCGCAAGCTGGCGGCACTGGGAGTAAAGGCGACGGGTGCCGGTAAGTTCCGGCCTGAATCCGTGGCCGAGTCGCTCGTAAAAGCCCCCCGTCCGGGGGTCGCAAAAGGCCTGATACCATTTCGGAACGATCCGGCGCAGAAGGCGTTGCGAAAGCTGGTCCACCGTTGTGTAAGTCCCTCGCTTCATTCTTCCAACCGCTCCCCGTGTGGCGACACTGACAAAAACCGGATACCACGCCCCTCCGCGACAAGACAACTGAGCTTTCCACCAAATACACAGCGCGTATCGATACCGATCCGGTTCGGTCTGACGAACGGCTCGTCATACGCGGAATGGCCGTAGACGACTCGCCATTCATGCAGATCCTCGCAGGACAGAAACGGTTCGCGGATTTCTATCAAATCCCGTTCCTCCTGCGCAGCCAGAGGGACACCAGGACGAATGCCCGCATGAACGAAAAGATAGCCACCGATCGTCACGCTCGTCTCGAGAGCGCTCAGGAAGCGAAGGTGCGATGTCGGCACACTGTCCGTCAGTCTCTGCCCCAGCCGCTCCAGTTCGGAGGGAAGCGGGGCCAGACGGTTTTCAACACCAATCCCGTAACTTTCCAGGGTCTGGATGCCGCCGTAGCGGAGCCACTCAACAAAGACCGGATCTTTTGGAAAGGCAAGCATTGCCGCTTCGTGATTTCCTTTAAGAAAGTAACGCCGGATCCCGTCCCGGCGGTGGGAGCGTTGGACGAGCCGCTCGACAACTCCGGCGCTGTCCGGGCCGCGATCGACGAAATCCCCCAGATAGACCACGCAAGGGCGCTCCACGGGGAAGGTGGAAATATCTTCGTCGATCAGCGCATGCATAGCGTCAAGAGCGGCAACACAGCCGTGAACGTCCCCGATCGCATAGACACGCACGCCATTTTCTATTGAATAACCGGGTTCCATCAGCATAATTTAGGACATGAGCTGCGCCATTTACAGTCACAAAATGTGCCTTTCGCACCAGACGGGTCCGGCGCATCCGGAAAGTCCGGCGCGGCTACATGCCATTCTTTCGCTGCTGCGCGAAGCGCCGTTCAACGAATTCCCGTTCGTCGAAGCTCCGGAGGCGTCTGAAGAATGGCTACGTCTCGTCCACGACGAATCGTATATCGAGGTCATAAAAGAATCCATTCCGGCAACGGGCCTGACGGCGCTCGAAGAGGACACGATGGCCAGTCCGGACAGCTGGAGAGCCGCCCTGCGCGCCGCCGGAGCCGCTTGCCTTGCCGTCGACGACGTCCTCGCCGGGAAATACCGGCGGGCATTCTGCGCCGCGAGGCCGCCCGGCCACCACGCGGAAGCCGACCGCGCCTGCGGTTTTTGCGTGCTGAACAACGCCGCCATCGCTGCCCGTTACGCGCAGTCTCGAAAGGGGATCCGCCGGGTCGCGATCGTGGATTTCGATGTTCATCACGGCAACGGAACGCAGGCTCTTGCGCTCAAAGCAGACGACATTTTGTATATCTCCTCCCATCAACATCCGCTCTACCCCGGCAGCGGGCGGAGGGAAGACAATATGGAAGGATGCCTCCTGAATTTGCCGATGCCTGAAGGCTCCGGTTCACACGAATTTCGCGCGCTGTACGAATCGGAAGGTTTCCCCGCCCTGAGGCGCTTTAATCCCGAACTGATTATTCTCTCGGCCGGATTTGACGCTCATTTCGAAGACCCGCTCGCGGGAATCAACCTCACCGAAGACGATTTCGCATGGATCACCGAACGGATCGCGGAAATCGCCGACGAGCGCTGCCAGGGGCGAATCGTTTCCGTTCTCGAAGGCGGTTACGACATCGATGCACTAAGAAGCTCGGTTGCCGCCCACCTTCTCGCGCTCACAGCCTGAACTCCCCGTTCTTCACCTTGAAGGACGAACGTAAAGCCGGTTACGGCCCGAACCTTCCGTGCGCCAGCCTGTATCCTCGACCAGCCCCGCTTGCCGCAACGGCGCGTCAATGAGTGCCTCGGCGTTTTTCTCGTTGCGCCCCTGTACCTCGACCAGAACGGATCCGACCTCCTTCAAAATTCCGGTTGCGCCGGCGAGAATGAGAGGCTCCGCTCCGTCGACATCCAGCTTGATGTTCGCAGGAACGGGGACGCCAAGCACTCTGGTAATATCATCGGCGCGAAAACATGGAACTGCCTGCATGAAAACAGGATTGAACGATGCAAATTGGGTTTCCGGATTCCCGATCGAGTTGCAGGCGTGACCAACCTCGAGGTCTCGGATATGGAGTTGGTCGATCTTGGTTTCATCCGACAGGGCAACGCACATCGGAAATACGTTTGAAAGACCGTTGATGCCGAGATTCTCCGCCAAAAGTCCGAAATTCAGCGCGCTCGGCTCAAAAGCGAAGACCCGCACTCCCTCGGAGAGTCCGGCATAGGCGGAATAGAGGCCGATATTTGCGCCCACGTCCCACAAAACAGAGCCTTTCGAAACATACTCGTCTATCCACCGAAGCGTCTCCGGCTCTTCTCTCCCGAAGTTCCGCACGTAGGATACAGTATGAACGCTGCGTGTCGCATAGAACCGCAAAGCTCCCTTCTCTGTCATGACCTCCCGGATGCCCCCAGACGAAAGGAGACCGCTCAGCCGGGCTGCCGTCCTGTCGCGGTATCGCCGGGATAGCGGAAACGTGGCAGCTTGCGTTACCCCCCATATAGCCTTCGCAAGAATTCGGCTCATTTCCCTCGATGCCCGCGGTTGAAACCGACCGGATTATATCACGCCTCTGATATGAGCAAAGACAAAACCCGCCTGACAGGCGGGTTTTACGGGTACCGAGTCACACAAGAAGAGGAATTCTAAAAGTGCGCCGTGCTGCGCTGACGCGGGCGGCGAAAAAGGACCTTACGGATCTCGCGGTCGCTCATTTCGTCCTTCTTGCGCTCGACACTCATGGCCAGCAGATCCAGCTTCTTAAGGTGAGTTTTTTCTGCTTCGAAAACACCATGCGAGTACATGCAAACCTCCTTCACACGAAATCCCTAACCTACCTTTTCAGTATACCCGCAAATGTTCCCGAATTGTTTTGTTAATATCTCCGAACTGGTGCGCGCTTTTTGCATGGTTTCCTTGTAGTTTGCCCCCTTCTGGCGTAAACTCCGACGCGCAAATCCATATTCGGGGAGAGGAATGGCGGAGCAAAAGCCCATAGACCAACTGAGCTTTGAAGAAGCCTTGCAGGAGCTGCAATCCATTGTCAGCGACCTTGAGACGGGAAAGGCACCCCTCGAGAAATCCATCAGCGATTATGAACGGGGCGTTGCCTTGCGCAAGCATTGCGAAAAGAAACTCCATGAGGCCCAGTCCAAGATCGAGAAAATCACAGTAACCGAAGATGGCCGCCTTCAAACGGCGCCCTTTGAAGAGGAGTAAACCGGCATGGCCCCCTCACCAAGAGAAGCCAGCATTGACCTTCAGGCTCAAATGGACGAAACAGTCGCCAACGTCAACCAGACGATCGAGCGGCTCCTGCCCGAATCGGACCTGCCAGAGCAGCCTCTGTATGCCGCCATGCGGCACGGCACCCTGAATGGCGGCAAGCGCCTGCGACCGTTCTTGCTCATGAACGCCGCCCGCCTGTTCGGCGTCGACCCGATGCGCGCCCGCCGCGCCGCCGCGGCGCTTGAATTCGTGCATTGCTATTCGCTTATCCACGATGATCTGCCCGCGATGGACAATTCGGAAACCCGCCGCGGCAAGCCGACCGTGCATGTCTCCTATAACGAGGCCACCGCCCTTCTGGCAGGTGACGCTCTTCTGACGCTCGCATTCGAGGTTCTGACCGACCCGGATACTCACGAAGACCCGCGCGTACGCTGCGAACTCGTGAACTGCCTGGCGAGGGCCGCCGGGGCAAACGGCATGGTCGGCGGGCAGATGCTCGACCTGATCGGCGAAAAACAGGAATTCGACCTTGGCACGATTAGCCGCCTGCAACGCATGAAAACCGGCAAACTGATGGCCTTTGCCTGCGAAGCCGGAGCCATCCTCGGCAAGGCCAGCGAGCCGCAACGCCGGGCTCTTGCCAACTACGCCTTCGACCTCGGTCTCGCCTTTCAGGTCACAGACGACATCCTCGACGTCGAGGCCGATCCGGACCAGACCGGCAAGCCCGCCAATCAGGACGAAAAGGCCGGAAAGGCGACGTTCGTCTCAACCCTTGGCAAGGAAGAAGCTCGCCAACGCGCCCAGATGCTCATCAATCAAGCCGTGCGCCACCTCAAGATATTCGAAAATCGCGCCGACA
>RZZS01000065.1 GCA_009929775.1 Alphaproteobacteria bacterium | reverse complement strand
GATTTTGCGGAAAATCTTTTTGTTCCTGTTTTTCCTCGCCTGGAAATGGACCGGATTATCGAGCATGCTGGTGCAAAACAGGCTTTTTTGCGGCTGACTGATTAGGGTTCGGCAGAACCCCGATAACCTTGCAGCTTTCGTTATCCGCATTCACACCCATTCGCCGGGCGAGGAGAACGTTCCCCGGCGTTTGCGTCGGAGACCACAACTCGCCTCGCCTGAAACCATAGTCGTCATCGGCGCTCTTAAAGGCGACCCCCTGAAGACGGTAATAGCGCCGGTTTACGATCCGCTCGAAGTCAGAAGTGCTTTCACTGCCATACTTGATGCACGTCTCCGCAAAAAACTGTGCAACCTGATCGGCGTTCAGATCGCCTTCATATTCCGGAGCATCCTCCTGAGCGAACCCAGCGACCGAACAACACAGGACGGCGACAGCGGCAAAAAAGGGAAAACGGAATTGCTTGAACATGACACGATCCGATGACTCTGCGGTGTTTGAACGACGGCAACCCTTCCATTATAGTCGAAAGATCGATAAACGAAAAATCCGCATATGGCCGATTCCGGAATACACAGCCCAACGGGTCCCTCAGGTCCAGAAAAAGCACCGCGCCAAACGGTCGGAGACCAGACTGTACGCGTCGAGCGCTCGCCGGAAAGCCTTCGCGACGTCCGGCGTGCCCGGTCCGTCGAAGGTGAGGTCGCAGGTCGAAACCGCGATGGCAGCGTCAGCATCCGAACACCGGAGGGCGACGTCGATGTCAGGCTCCGCCAGAATGCACCGGACCCCCGCCCCGGCCAGCGGGTAACCATCGACATTCCAGCCGGGAATCCGCCCCGCACAGCCACATTGCGCCTCACTGCCACGCCATCTGGACGCGGGGATATCGTGCCGTCAGACCCGGCGGTCAGGCACACGAGCACGCCGCTCACGCTCGATCTTGGCCGGCCTCCGCGCGCGAATCCTCCCGTCACAGGCACCTTGCTTGCCGCTTCCCTGACGGTCGTTCGTTCGCCGGAAGCGGGGCAGACGATTCGCCTCGTGCCAACCCCGCTCTCACAAATCCAGCCACTGCCCCTTGCCGCGCAGTTTTCTGAAACGATCATGCAGACATCGGCCTTCTCCGCGATGATCGCCACACTCAAAACCGGCAGCGAAACTCTCGCGCAACTTCTCAGCATCACCTCACAAGACATTGTAAAGTTGCCTATTACCGTTAACCAGTCTTTTTCGGATTCAAGACCGGTTTCCGCAACCGGGGAAGCCATGCCACCCGCCCCCGGTCGAAGCTTCTTCTCGTTTTCCACGCCGATAAATCCGGGCGCCTCGCCTGTTCCGCCAGCGAACTTGCCGGGATTACCGCCTATTGCCACCGTCCTCAACACGCTGCCCCCTCGGCTTCTTCCCGCCAGCGCCATCAGCGGAACCGCCACGTCCGGGCTATCCGTGTCGCTTCCGGCACCCCGATTGGGCACGGCGGACGGTTTTTCGCCCGTTCCATCCGCATCCAACCCCGGCGCGTCCCCGGCACGGCCAGGTGTTCTCGACGCAAGCATTCTTGCCGTTCTGCCTGCCAAGCCCCTGATCGTTCCAGCCGGGAGCATCAATTCAGCCCACCGGCCACACGCCTTTCTCGCGGAAACGGCAAGCCATTCGGTGCTGAACGCCCCGGCGGCGGGAACGATGACCGCAACCGTGGTTGGAACGACAGCCTTAAACCTCCCAGTTCTTTCGATGCTCTGGCCGCAATCCGGCCTGCTGCAAACCTTCACGCTTCAAGCTCCCGCCGAAGCCGTTCAGGCAGGAACGCAGCTTCAGGTCTCTCCTCTTAGCGGATTTCCTGCTGCTCCGCCGTTTCCAGGCGCCATGCCGCAGACACTGATGCAGTTTCTTACGCCCTCTCCGTGGCCGGTTTTCGAGGAAACGCTTCAGATCCTCGGCCAGCAGGACCCGCAGGCCGGGTACGCCTTTGCCCGCATGCTGCCAAACGCCGTGAATCCGTCCCAGCTTGGCACCGCCGCCCTTCTTTTCCTTGCAGCGGTCCGGTCCGGCGACGTTGGGAGCTGGATGGGCGAACGCGCCATGAACGTTCTACGGCGCGCCGAGGGCCGCGGCGGCAATACGCTCTCCCGCCTGAGCGGCGAGATGTCTACCCTCGCCCGCGTGCAAGCCGAGCCGGCGGGCGACTGGCGAGCGATGGCGTTGCCGCTTGCATACAACGGGGAAATCAACAAGATCGCCCTGTACTGGCGCGATGGAGGAAACGGCAGAAACGATGAGGACGGGAAGGATAAGGAAAAGCAAACCCGCTTCATCTTCGACCTGAACCTTTCGGCTATGGGCGAACTGCAACTCGACGGCCTTCTGCGCGGCCGCCGCCTCGACCTCGTCGTCCGCACACGCGCACCTCTAAGTCCTGCCATGCAACAGGACATGCGCCGCACATACGCCGGCGCCATCGGCTCGACCGGCCTTGAAGGAGACATCAGCTTTCAGGACGACCCGGAAAGGTGGGTCCGGGTTATTCAGGAAGATAAAATGTTGCGATCAGAAACCTGAGAGATTTTCGAATGTACAGTCAGATCATAACGAGAGACCAGGCATTACAGATCGCCAAACACGCTCTGGCCACACGCTTCCCCGGTGCGGACTTCGGCTTCGCCGCTGGCTCGATTATCAGGGGGAACGGCACTGTCATGTCGGATATCGATATGATTGTCGTATGCAAGTCGCTGCCGAACGCATACCGCGAGTCTTTCACAGAACAGGATGTTCCGGTCGAAGCCTTCGTCCACGACCCGGAAACGCTCCGCTGGTTCATGCGCGAAGACGCGGATTCAGGCCGACCACCGCTGTTAAATATGCTCGCAGAAGGCGTTGTGATCGGCCCGGCTCAGCGCGAATCGGCTGAACAATTCCGTCAGAAAGCACACGGCCTGCTGTCAAAAGGCCCGCCTTCTCTCACGCCGGAAGATATATCGAAAAGACGATACGAAATTACCGACATGCTCGACGACCTGCGCGGAATACGCCCTGAAGCCGATATTGTCGCCATTGGAGCCGCGCTATACGGTTCCCTTGCGGATTTTATCCTGCGCGCCAGTGGCAAATGGTCCGGTACAGGAAAAAAAATCCCAGGCCTGCTTTACGCATATGACGAAGCGCTTGGAATTGCGTTCGTCAGCGCTTTTGACCGACTTTTTAAGTACGAAGACCCGTCCGACGTTATCGAACTGACCGAAGACGCGCTCGCGCCCTATGGCGGTCGCCACTTTAACGGATATCGCCGGGAAGCACCCGCGGCGTGGCGGATACATGAGCCGGAGCCGGGGCCGTGATCCGCAAAATCATCTTTCCTCCTCCCCCTTCCTCCGGTGGCTCTCTAATCCGATCTCGTCAAGTTCCCTGTTTTCCTTTTTTAAACGTTCCCTGGCCTCGCGCGCCGCGCGACGTTCCTGGGTAATTTCGACTTTTTTGAGTTCGGCGAAGGCGGCGCGCATGTCTTCGCGGGCGATGTCGATCCGGGTTTCGAGCTTGCGGATTTCGCGGCCGAGCTGCTCGATCTTTTTGCGGGTTGCTTCGGAGTAGCGCCCGAAGTAGGCAATTGCCTCGGCTGTCGCCATTTCATCGACCGTCTTTCGCTCCCGAACGATATCCTGTTCCAGTTTCTGCCTGCGAAGCTGCATCGCCTCGACCTGTCTGTACAATTCGGCGAGGAATTTCTGCTTTTCCTCGACGGTATGCCTGCGGACGCGAATGAGGGCAGAGAGGTCGGTCACAACCGAATCTCCGTGATTCCGAATCTCCGAATCTCCGACTCACATCCGGAGATTCGGAGATTCGGAAATTCGGAGATTCGGATCATCGGTAATCGACCTTCACAATAGCAGCAAGCCGCTGGAAACCCTCCTCGATCGGGGTGTTTTCTTCCTTGTTCTGGGTGAGAAAGGCTTCGATTTGCGGATAGATCTGGATGGCCTCGTCAACGGACGTGTCGCTTCCCTTGCGATACGCGCCGAGTCGAATGAGTTCGGCCATGTTTTCATAGGTGGTCACGATCTGTTTCGCGCGGCGGATGACGGCGTTTTGCCGGTCGGACAATGCTTTCGGCATTGAGCGCGAGACCGATTTCAGCACGTCGATGGCCGGATAGCGGCCCCGGTCGGCAATCGAACGATCCATGACGATGTGCCCGTCGACGATCCCGCGCACGGCGTCCGAAACCGGCTCGCTGACGTCGTCGCCCTCGACCAGAACGGCGAACAGCCCCGTAATAGAGCCCTGCCCCGGCGCGCCCGGCCCGGCGCGCTCAAGCAGGCGCGCGAGTTCCCCGAACGTGGTCGGCGGGTAGCCTTTTGAGGTCGGCGGCTCGCCTGCCGACAGGCCGATCTCGCGCTGCGCCATCGCAAAACGCGTAACAGAATCAATGAGACACAAGACTTTCTTGCCCTGATTTCTGAAGTGTTCGGCCACCGACAACGTCAGATACGCCGCCTGCCGCCGCATCAGGGCCGGTTCGTCGCCGGTCGCCACGACGACCACGGAGCGCGTCAGCCCGTCCTCGCCCAGATCGTCCTCGAGAAATTCCTGCACTTCCCGTCCGCGCTCGCCGACGAGGCCGATCACCGACACGTCGGCCTCGGTATAGCGCGCCATCATCGACAGCAGCACCGACTTGCCGACGCCCGATCCGGAGAATATCCCCATCCGCTGGCCCTGACAGGTGGCCAGAAACGTGTTGACCGCCCGTACGCCGAGATCGAGTTGCCTGCCCATGCGCTGGCGGCTGTGGGGCGGCGGGGGTTTGTTTTTCAGCGGAACGGCGTGCGCGCCCTGCGCAAGAGGACCGCGCCCGTCGATCGGCTGCCCCAACGCGTTTATCACGCGGCCAAGCCAACGGTCGTCCGGGAACACAACCGGCTGCTTGCGCTGAATCACCGCCCGGCAACCAAGCCCGACCCCCTCCAGCGTCCCAAACGGCATCAGCAGCGCGCGCCCGTCCCGAAAGCCCACCACTTCGCAGGGGATATCAATCCCGTTCGTCGGCCGAAGATGCACGTGCGAGCTGATGGAGAGCTCCGCCCCAAATCCGGCGATCTCCACCAGCAGCCCGAGCACCTTCGTCACCCGCCCGAAAATTTCGGCATCGGGGACTTCCTCGATCAGTGCGCAGGCTTGTTCGGCGAGACGATCCATGGCGGGATTATACACGTTTTCCAGGACCGGACCATTGTTGCAGTCTCAGGCCACGGCAATCGCTTGATGGCCAGTCCCTCGCCCTTGAAAGGGGGAGTTTCACAAAAACTTGGGTCGGCGCGGTCCTTAGCTGAAGCTGGGTGGGAGAGAGCCTCCGTCAAGCGCCGTTACCCCCTTTTTGATCTTCCCCCTTTGCGGGAGACTTGGGGCGGCTCCTTCCGCCGCTTATCCGGGGCCGGAGAGAGCAACTGGCCGAAGAACCAAAGAGGCGAAAGAATGCCAGATTTTCTTTGTTAAGAATTTCGCATTTTGATAGACTGGGAATTAACGAATATTAACAGGTCCTAAAGACCCATTCCTCCCTGGGGGTTATTCCATGCGCGTTCTGCTCGTAGAAGACGACAGCTCCACAGCCAAAAGCATCGAGCTGATGCTTAAATCAGAAGGCTATATCGTCGATATCACCGATCTCGGCGAAGACGGCCTCGAAATTGGCAAGATCTATGATTACGACATTATCATTCTCGACCTGATGCTGCCCGACATGGACGGCTATGAAGTGCTCAAGCGCCTGCGCGCCGCCAAAGTCGACACGCCGATTCTCATTCTCTCGGGCCTGTCCGAACTCGACAACAAGATCAAGGGACTCGGGTTCGGCGCCGACGACTATCTAACGAAGCCCTTCGACAAACGCGAACTCATCGCCCGGATTCAGGCCATCGTCCGCCGCAGTCAGGGCCACGCCCAGAGCGAGATCGTCACCGGAAAAGTCCGCGTCAATCTCGACACGCGCACGGTCGATGTCGCTGGAAAGCCGTTGCACCTCACCGTCAAGGAATACGGGATTCTCGAACTCCTCTCGCTCCGCAAGGGGTCGACCCTTACCAAGGAAATGTTCCTCAATCATTTATACGGCGGCATGGACGAGCCGGAAGTGAAAATCATCGACGTCTTCATCTGCAAGCTCCGCAAGAAACTGCAAACGGCCGCGGGCGGCGATAATTATATCGAAACCGTCTGGGGGCGCGGCTACGTCCTGCGCGACCCGGAAGAAGAGAAGAAAGGCAAGAAGGCCGCAAACGCGTGAGCCTGAAGCCAAAAGCGACCCGCATTGCGAGCACGGGGGCCGGATTTCTGGCCCTCTTGCTGTGTATGGCCTACGCCCTTTCCTTTTTTGGTGAATATGGCTGGATATTCGATGTGTTCAGCCACTTCGTCTTTCAGTATTTCCTTGCCGCGTTCTTCCTGTTTTCAGCACTGCTGCTGAGCGGACGCTGGATTTTCGCGCTGTGCGCGCTCGTCCTGTTGCTGACCTCCGGGTTCGAACTGCGCTGGAACGTTACCGACACACGGCACGAGGCCACAGAGCCTGCATTGACGGTCGTTCAGTACAACAAGCTCGGAAGCAACGGCCGTTATGAGGAAATCCGCGAATGGCTGCGCGCGCACGCCGACCGCTTCGACCTCGTCGTCCTGCACGAAGCGACCGGCCGGACGGTTCGCGAAATGCAAGCGCTTCAGGAGAGCTATCCCTACCGCGTCCCATCCGGAAACCGACCGCTCTGGAACGACGTTTATGTTCTCTCAAAGCATCCGCTGTCGAATGAGGAATCGCTGTCCATTGCAGGCGACACGAACAAGGGAACGCACTTTCTGCTGCACGCCCCGAATCTGCATGCCCCGGTCGAGGTCTTCACGATCCACGCCGAAACGCCGCTCAACGTACAGGATTTCAACGAGCGCAATACGCAAATCCGTTCCACCGCGCAAGCCGCCGCGCAAAGCGATTCGCCTTATCGCCTTATGATCGGAGACTGGAACATTACGCCCTTCTCGCCGCATTTCACCAACGCGCTCAAAATTTCCGGCCTGAATTACTGGCACCGCGGCCTCGCCCCCGTCGCGACCTGGCCGTCCTTTGTGCCCATACCCGCCCTGCAAATTCCCATCGACCACATCCTGTTCGGCGACGGTCTCGTTCCGCTTTCGAAAGGCCGGGGCCCGGCGATGGGATCGGATCACTATCCGCTGGTGATGACGTTTGGAGTACAGGGCGCCGCCGACGATCAGAACATGAACGCCCGTCATGGACACCACTGACAGACCCGCCCCCCGTTCTTTGTTCTCCGCGCGAAGAGTTACCTGAAGCTCGCCACTTCACAGGGTTGCGAAATCAGCCACATGGGATGACCCAGGTTCCCGGCTGATTGATCGTTTGAAAATTGCCAAACATGGCATAACTTTAAACTCGAGAACGGCAAACGCTCTGGCACAAGCAAGGCAATTCTTTATGTGGAACCTCCCAAACATCCTCACCGTCGCCCGGCTCTTTCTGTTGCCGGTGATTTTCGTGCTGTTCATGGTCGGCGAGGCGTGGGCGGCCTGGACCGCGCTGGCCGTTTACGTCGTCGGGGCGGTGACGGACTGGTTCGACGGGTATTTCGCCCGCAAGCATAACCTCGTGACGCCCTTCGGAACGTTTCTCGATCCGATTTCCGACAAAATCTTCGTCGCCACGCTGCTCGTCCTGCTTGTCGGGTTCGAGCGCCTGCCCGGTTGGTGGATGGCGGTGCCGATTGTCATACTGGCGCGCGAATTCGCGGTCTCGGGCATGCGCGAGTTTCTGGGTCCCTACAACATCAAGGTCCCGGTCACGAAACTCGCCAAATGGAAGACGACGAGCCAAATGGCCGCAATTGCCCTTCTCATCGTCGGACCGTACGTTCCCCTCGGCCTGATCTCCGGACAGATTCTGCTGCTGGTCGCCATGGCGCTCACCGTCATCACCGGCCGAGGATATCTGGCGACCGGTCTGAGACATATGAACGGGATGGATAACGGGACGTCGTAGTTTCGAAACCCGGGAAAACGAGGTAAAGTCGCCGGATGTTGTCACGACTCTACAGCCTCGCCCGTCCCGCGCTTTTCACGATCGCTCCGGAAACCGCGCACGGGCTGACTTTGTCCGCGCTCAAATCCGGTCTGTTACCGAAATGCCGCACCGTCAGCGACCCCGCGCTCGAAGTGACGCTCTGGGACCGCCGTTTTCCCAATCCGGTCGGTCTCGCCGCCGGGTTCGACAAGAATGCCGAGGCGCTCGGGCCGCTCTTTTCGCTTGGCTTCGGACACGTGGAGGCCGGAACCGTGACGCCCCGCGCTCAGGAAGGCAACCCGAAGCCGCGCATTTTCCGCTGTCCTTCGGCCGAAGCCGTCATCAACCGCATGGGCTTTCCGAACGTGGGCGCGACCGTGTTCAAAGCCAATCTTGAGCGCGCTCTTGGCCAGAAACCGCGGCCGAACGGGGTCATCGGCATCAATATCGGCATGAACAAGAACCAGAAAGATCCGGAAAAGGATTACTGCGCCCTGATCCGCGCGCTCGGCCCGATGGCGGACTATCTGGCCGTGAACGTGTCCTCTCCCAACACGCCGGGCCTGCGCCGCCTGCAAGGCCGCGAGAGGCTTATGCCGCTCCTGCAAGCCATTTTCGAAGAGCGCCGGAAGAGTTGCGGAACCATGCCCCCGCCCCTTCTCGTCAAGCTGGCTCCCGATCTCGACGAAGAACAGCAGCATGATATCGCCTCCGTCGTTCTTGAAGCCGGAGTGGACGGACTCATCCTCACCAATACAAGCCTCGACCGGCCCGAAGGACTACCGGACCGCTTCGCCTCGCAGGCCGGGGGCCTCAGCGGCGCGCCGATCCGCGACATGTCGCTGCGCGTCCTGCGTAATATTTATGCCATGACCTCGGGAAAAATCCCGATGATCGGCGTCGGCGGCATCTCCACCGGGGAGGACGCATATGCCCGGATTCGCGCGGGAGCCTCTCTGGTGCAACTATACACGTCCTTCGTCTATCGCGGCCCGTTCACCGCGCGCCTGATCTGCGAGGAACTGCTCGCCTGCCTGAAGCGGGACGGATTCTCGAACGTCCGCGAGGCCATCGGCGCGGACCATCGGTAACTTTCCCTTTGGTCCGGCGGGAGTTTGATCGTAGAATCCTTTGTTATGAAACTTCCGGACGTTCGATCCTCCCTCGCCAGCTCCCGAAAACCCGCCTCTCCGGCCAAAAAACGCAAAAAAGGGGCGTCGCGCATGCGCGACGCGTTCGCGGGACTACGGCTCAAGGTCGCGTTGATTACCGCGCTGTGCGTGGCCGGAGCGGTTCTCGTCCTGCTCATCATCGGCCAGCATTCGACGCCGGATTTCACGTTCCTTATGGCCGCGCTGTTCGCGCTCTGCGGCTTTCTGCTGTTCGACATTCTCGGCCGACGGGGATGGGAGCAGACCATCATGAACGAAATCCGCAAGCTAACGCAGGCGCAGGAGCGGCTCATCCGCGAAGTCGCAGGAAACCGCAACGATATCGCCGACATTCGCGAAGGCCTGTCCGACACGGCATTAGCCGTCGAGGCGCAAGGCCGGAAGCAGGACGATATTTCCGATATCGAATCCCGGATGATCGAGACCATCGCGAAACAGCTCGGTTCGATCGGCGCCGCCCGGAAGAACGAACGAAGAGAGAGCGATATCGTCGAACTCACGGCGAAACCGCCCGGTACCCTGCGCGCAACGAAAACCGGAAGCACAGGAGCGCCGCCTTACGCTGAAAGCGGCGATTACAGCGATACGGTGGTCCTCGAACTGCTGCGCCACGCCGTCGAACACGACCAGATCGACCTGTTCGTCCAGCCGATCGTCAGCCTGCCTCAACGCAAGTCGCGCTATTACGAACTGCTCGGCCGCATCCGCGCGCGGGCGGGCGTCTACCTGCCCGCCGAACGCTATATGCGGCTGGCCGAGACCAACAATCTCGTCGGCGCGATCGACAACCTCATTCTTTTGCGCTGCCTGCAAATCCTGCGCACCATGCGGCGTGAGGACACGGGGACCGGCTATTTTCTCAATATCGGCGAAGGCACGCTGCGCGACGCGAAGTTCATGAACGACCTGCTGACGTTCGTCTCACAATTCCGTCCTCTGGCCCAGCGCCTTGTTTTCGAGATGCGCCAGGAGAATGTCGAAAAACTCGACAAGCGGGCGGAGCCGATCATTCGTGGCCTGTCGCAGCTCGGCTGCCGGTTTTCGATGGATCATATACGCCGCGGCGATATTGACATCGACCTCCTGCGCCAGCGGCGGATCAGCTTTATAAAGATGGACGCAGGATGGCTGATGAACGAAGCAACCGAACGCGGCGGCATTCAGCGTATGAAGAAACTGAAGCACAGGCTGGACGCCGCCGGGATCGATATCGTGGTGGAGAAGATCGAGACCGAACACGACCTGCGCGAACTGCTCGATTTCTCCATTGACTACGGTCAGGGCTATTATTTCGGCAAGCCCGACTATTACGGGGCGTACCTGAAACGGAAAAAGACGGCCTGAAAAACCGCCGACGCCTACGCCGCGCGGACGGCAACGCCGATTTCGCCAGGAACCGGTTCCGGACCGTATTCGTTTTCTCCCGGCTGGCCGGGGAGGATGCAGACATCGACCAGCCACCAGATAAGACCGACAAGCGGGATCAGCAGGAGCAACTGGAACCAGCCGGACTTGCCCCGGTCGTGCAGGCGCTTTGTCGCCATGACGATTCCCGGCCAAATGGTCAGAAGGCTGAACAGAGCTGCCAGCGCAGGAACAATCATGGAGAGAATGAAGTAAATGACGATGCACGGAACGACAAAGCCGAGAAGGTACGTTTCGCGGTTCACGCGCCCGTCCAGCGACAGGAACAATGCCTTGTAATCGATATTTTTTAAATCCATCTCTTTCTCCGGACCATTAAGGTTCAACACCGAATCTTCGCCCGGAACGCCCGCCGTGACAACATTCATTCCGACGATGTCCACATTTCGAACTCAAGCCGTGCCGGCCCGAACCGGTGAAGCTTGACGAACGCAGCCAGGTTGTTCAGGAATAGGCAGGCATTTCTGCCTGACACACGCGAAACCGGAGGCCTCCAAGCAATGATCGAACTGGCGCAAAATCAGAAGACGGCGACCCCTCACCTGAGCGGCATTTTCGAAATTGCCGACCTGTACGATGCATTCATCCTCGACCTGTGGGGGGTCGTGCATAACGGCGCGCGCCCTTATGATGGCGTGATCGAATGCATGGAAGAACTAAAAGCACGCGGCAAGGAAGTCTGCCTGCTCTCGAATTCCCCGAACCGGAGCGAAACGGTCGCGAACATGATGGCGGGTTTCGGCGTAACACGGGACAAATACACCCACATCCTGACGTCCGGCGAACTGACGAACCTTCTGTTCGAGCGTGCGGAAGGCCCTTTCGCCGAACTGGAAATGAAAGGCGCCGCCTACTACGATTTCTGGCAAGAAACGAACGCGACGACGCTGGACGGGCTTGGCTTTACGCGCGTCGACCGGATGGAAGAGGCCGGGTTCATTCTGGCGGCTCTGCTTGACAACGACAGGGACGACGCCAACGCACTGTCGCATTACGAGGACGATCTCGCCCGGGCGCTGGACCTCGACCTGACCCTCGTCTGCGCGAACCCGGACCGCAAGGTCCATCACGGCGAGCGCCTGCATCTCTGCCCCGGGTCGATCGCGCAGCGTTACGAGGAGATTGGCGGTACGGTCATATGGGTTGGAAAGCCGTACCCGGAAATCTACCGCCACGCGCACAAGATCCTCGGGCGGCCCGACAGGGAACGCATTCTCGCCGTCGGCGACTCGATCAGCACCGACATCCACGGCGCGAACGATTTCGGCGTGAACAGCGCACTGAACCTTATCGGCCTGCACTGGGATGAAGTTACCATAGACAATAAGATCGATCAGGCAACGCTCGGTCGCCTGATAGACAACGCCCCATACCGCCCGACCTATACGCTGGAGACGTTCCGTTGGTGAATTCCGTTTGACATAACCGTCGCTTTCGTGCAGGGTGCCAGACATGCATCAACGATTTCGAAACATTGCAACGAACATGCCATCACCTTCCGGCCCCCACGGCATGACTTTCGACTTTGTCGAGAAAGCGCGGAGCCGGGAACTATGCGCCCGCTTTTATGACGCCCATGCACCGCAAAACTTTAGCGTGTTCACACACCCTTAACTCGAGGGCTTTCTGGCCTTTGAGGGCGAACGCCTCACTGCAGACATGAGCGCCCTTTACCAGACGGCCATCGATTCCATGGGCACCCTTTTCCGCGAACGTCTGCTGGACCTCGACCGGCCTGTATTTCTCGTCGATGAAACGTTTCCCGTCGACCCGCTCTACGACGCGGAACGCGATCAGTATGAAGGATTTACAAGAGTTTCCCTGGCCGCCGGACCTAATGATCCGCCGGTCAACCGGTCCCCGGTTTTCGTTCTGGGAGAAGAGCAATTTGCGGATTCCTGCCGCGACTACTGCTCGAAAATCGATGCTCTGGGTGACCGCTCGGCGGCACAACGCCTGCGCACAACGTTCGGCGACCACAACGTCACTGTTGCCAACCGCCTGTTAGACGCCCGTCCCGTTTCCCGCGAAGCACTCTCCGTAGAAGCCGCCACCCCTGGCCTGAAAAGACAGGTAATTGTCGCCGTTCTCGAAGACCACGCGCCGGCCTGATCGACTTTCCCCAAATAACTTTACTCCTTTCCGAAGAGCTCCCGTGACTTTGCGCGCGGGACGTATAAACTCGGGTCCATTGAACAAATTGCTTTTGGGAGAAACGATGCGTTTGCTCATTCTGTTCGCCGCCATGCTGTTCGCCCCCGCCCTCTCGTCCGCACAGGAGAGCGCCTACAAGGCCCAGCCGCGCTACGGGATCGCCATGCACGGCGAACTGAAATACGGCCCCGACTTCGAGCACCTCGACTATGTTAACCCGAACGCACCCAAAGGCGGGACTTACCGTTCCCACGCCATCGGCACGTTCGACAGTCTTAATCCCTTTATCGTCAAAGGCACGCCCGCCGCCGGCCTTACCTATCTCGGCGGCAACCTTCTCTACGAGCCGCTGATGGAGCAAACCTGGGACGAGCCGTTCTCCCAGTACGGAGTTATCGCCGAAACCATCGAAGTGCCGGACGACAACACCTGGGTCGCTTTCAATCTGCGCCCCGAGGCGCGCTGGCACGACGGAGCGCCGCTCACCGCCGAAGACGTGAAATGGACGTTTCAAACGCTGATGGAACACGGTCTGCCCTTCTATAAAGCCTATTACGGGGACGTCGATCAGGTTCTGACCGAAGGCGAAAACCGCATCGTCTTCACGTTCAATCACGGCGACAACAAGGAACTGCCGCTGATTCTCAGCCAGCTTCCGGTGCTCCCGAAACACTACTGGGCTGCCGAAGGGCGCGACATCACAAGGACGACACTTGAACCGCCACCCGGAAGCGGCCCCTACAAGATCGCAGGCGTCTCGCCCGGTCGCTCCGTGACGTACGAGCGGATTGAGAACTGGTGGGGCGCGGACCTGCCGATCAATCGCGGCAAGTTCAATTACGATCGGGTGGTTTACGAATACTATCGCGATGCGAATGTCGCGCTCGAAGCCTTCTTCGCGGGTGAGTACGACGCGCGCGAAGAGAACACCGCCAAGCTCTGGGCAACCGCCTATGACGCGCCGCCCGTAAGGGACGGTCGCATCACGAAGGCAACGATTCCCCACGACCGTCCGGCGGGGATGCAGGGCTTCCTTTACAATATTCGCCGCCCGGTCTTTGAGGATCAGGCGGTGCGCAGGGCGCTCGATTATGCGTTCGATTTCGAATGGTCGAACAAGCAGTTCGCCTACGGCGAATACACCCGCTCGAACAGCTATTTCGAGAATTCAGAACTGGCGTCGGAAGACGGACCACCGACGGGCCGCGTCCTCGAAATCCTCGAGCCTTTCCGCGACCGCCTGCCCGCGAGCGTCTTTGAAGGCCGGTACCAGCCCCCGGAAACAGACGGGAGCGGCAATTACCGCGCGAACCTGCGCACAGCCGCCCAGATCCTTAATGACGCCGGCTGGAAGATGGGAACGGACGGCGTGCGCGAGAAAGACGGCGTCAAGCTCCAATTCGAAATTCTCGATTCGAACCCGCAGTTCGAACGCTGGGTTTTGCCCTTTGTCCAGAATCTCGAGAGAATCGGCGTTAAGGCGAATTTCCGCGTCGTCGACAGCGCGCAATACGTCAACCGGATAAACGATTTCGACTTCGATATGACCATCGGCACGATCCCGCAATCCTCCTCGCCCGGCAACGAGCAGCGGGATTTCTGGGCCTCCGGCAAGGCGGACACGCCCGGTTCGCGCAACATGATCGGCGTAAAGAACCCGGTGATCGACGAGCTTGTCGAAATGGTTATCGTCGCCCCGACACGCGATGAACTCGTCGCCCGCACCCGCGCCCTCGACCGGGTCCTGCTCGCCTATAATTACGTCATTCCACAATGGCACATCGACCACTGGCGAATCGCGTGGTGGAACAAGCTAAAGAAACCGGAAGAACTTTCCGGTCTCACTCCCGGAATATCCACGACGTGGTGGGTAGAGGAATGAGCACAGCGATTGTCATCCCCGCCCGCCACGGCTCCACCCGTTTTCCCGGCAAGCCGCTCGCGATAATCGCCGGAGAAACCATGCTGTCCCGGGTCGTGCGGGTTGCCCGCGAGGTCGCCCGAAACGCCGTCGCCGTTGCAACAGAGGACGAGCGGATTGCCCGCCACTGCGAAGAGATCAACGTGCAGTGTTTTATGACGCCTGATAGCTGCCGGACCGGCTCGGACCGGGTTCTTGCTGCCATCGGGCAGATGATGGACAAGCCATCTTTCGTCGTGAACCTTCAGGGCGATGCGCCCTTCACCCCCCCGGAGGCGATCAGGGTGTTGTTCGAAGCCTTTAGGAATGACCCGGGGCTTGAGGTCGTAACTCCCGTCCACCGTTTGAGCTGGTCGGAACTCGACGCGCTACGGGAGGCGAAAAGAACGACGCCCTTCAGCGGCACGACCGCCATCCTCGCGCCGGACAACCGCGCGCTCTGGTTCTCGAAGAGTATCCTGCCTGCCATCCGCAAGGAAAAATCCATGCGGGAATCCGGTGCACCCTGCCCCGTGTGGCGCCATCTCGGACTGTATGGATTCCGGATTGATGTTCTCGAGCGCTTCTGCAGCCTGCCGCCCGGTGTCTATGAAGAACTCGAAGGCCTTGAACAACTTCGACTGATCGAAAACGACATTCGCGTTCAGGCTGTTCCGGTTGCCATCGACGGCGGAATCGTCCATTCCGGCATCGATTCACCCGAAGACATCGCCCGTGCGGAAAATGCGCTAGCGTCACGGCAGCCCCCGGCATGATCACGCTGGTCGTCGCCCGTCACGGAAACACCTTCAATCCCGGCGAGACACCGCGGCGGGTCGGCGCGCGCACCGACCTTCCACTGACAGCTTCCGGGCAGGAACAGGGCGTGAAAGTCGGACGATACTTGCGCCGGAATGGCCTCATACCGCAGATCGCGTTTACCTCCCCCCTGAAGCGCACCCGGGAAACCTGCGAGCTGGCGCTGCTCGAATGCAAAGCAAAAAGCGACATTGTCGCCAGTGAGTTCCTGCGCGAAATCGACTACGGACCGGACGAAAACAAAACGGAAGAGGAGGTCATCGCCCGAATCGGTCGGAAGGCCATCGACGACTGGAACGAATCGGCTATTGTTCCACCCGGGTGGCGCGTCGACCCCGACGAACTAATCGAAGGATGGAAAGAGTTCGCTGCCTCGATCGCCGCGGATATCACCAGAGAAACAGCTTTTGCGGTCACCTCGAACGGTATAGCGAGGTTTTTGCCCCGCATCCTGGAGAAAGAAGACTTCGATAACTTCACGGCGTGCTATAAACTGAAGGTATCGACAGGCGCACTCTGCATTTTCTGCCATGACGGTTTGAAGTGGCGCCTGCGCGACTGGAATTTAATGCCCTGACGCCTCTCTCCCCTCACGCAAAAAGGAAACGAACATATGCCGTTGCTCGCTCTGCAAATCACCGAAGATGTCACCGATCCATCCGGCCTGATGAAAGCCCTTTCGGACGCTCTGGCCTCAGCAACCAACAAGCCGGAGGCCTATTGCATGGTTACTCTCGTCAAAGCGGGCGGCGTCATGGGCGGCTCCCCCGGCGCGCTGGCCTATGGCGATGTCAAGGCTATCGGTGGCTTCAAACCGGACCTCTGCCAGCGGCTGTCGGCCTCCATCTGCTCGATACTTACCGACAAGGCCGGAATACGGGAAGACCGCGTTTACCTGACATTTTCCGACATTCCCGCATCGCATTGGGGCTGGAACCGGGGAACGTTCGGATAGCAATCCGGGGAATTAACGATTTTTACAGGTTTTTTGTTAAAAATATTAACAGGGGCACTTTAAACTACTCGGATGTCATAAGTTGTTCAAGGATGTCAAAGGATTTTCCCTGGTTGAGCTGGCGATCGGCCTGATGGTCGTCGGATTGCTGCTTGTTCCGTTCGTTCAGTATCTGACCGTTGAACGCAAGCGGCTTGAGACAGAAGAAACCCAGACGAAATATTACCAGTCGATCGCGCGGGCGATCGGCCAGTTCTATCTTGAAAATGAGGCCTATCCGTGTCCGGCGCCTCTTGGTCGACCAATCACCGAAGCGGCTGCGGGTCTCGGAGCATGCGCCGACATCGACGCTCTCGCCGATGACACCTGTGACTTCTCCGCCGGTGCCGGCTACTGCAAAGTTGTTGGCACTTCCCCCTCGCCCATTCTCATCGGCGCCGTTCCC
>RZZS01000064.1 GCA_009929775.1 Alphaproteobacteria bacterium | reverse complement strand
ACATAAACCTCCCCGCCGTTGCGCAAGGTCGCCGCCGCTGCAAGATTGGTAATCTCCTCCCCGACGTTCGCATCAGGCACCGTTTCGATTTCAAGTCGGCGGTCCTCCGGATCGTAATGTCCCCAGACGCGGCTGTCCTCGCCGGGAACGAACAGGACCCTGACCCGCTTGTCGTGCGCGGCGCGAACGACTTCGTGCAGGCTGGACTCGATCTTCTGCGGATCGACCCTCCGCAACCGCTCAAACTCGTCGAGTGCGCTGCGGAGCCCGCGTTCATGGGCAGGAGTCACCTGTTCAAGTGCGGATTGCCGCAACTCGGCATCCGTCAGATCCGAGGCGTTTTTCTGACTCAGGATCGCCACATCGAGCGGTTGCCCTGCCGTGACTTCACGGTAGAGGCCAACCTCATGACTATCCCCGCCAAGAAAAAGCTTCTGACTTGACGAGGCGATCGCTTTGTCCACGGCGTGCCGCAAATGGCTGAAATATTCCTTCAGATGGGCATGATGCGTTGCTTCCTTACCGCCGCCGCGACCGTGGTAGATGGCGTGCATCTCCCCGCCGCCGACGCGATCGCCGTAATGCTGCTGCAAATGCTCTTCGTAATCGTATTGTTCGAGAAATGCGCCGTACGAGGCCAAATGCTCCGGGAGATCCTCCCGAACGCAGCCAGTCGCCGTACAGCGCAGGAGACGTGTTTCTCCGCGGCTCAGGGCAAGAATGTGGTACGGCTCGCCTTCGTCGGTAAGCGGAATGAGGGGGCGGATATAAAACCTCTTGTCCACGATGCACCCTTCGTCGAATGCTACCGGGAGACGCAACGCCCGGTGCGAAACCGGATTCGCAAACACCGCAAGTCCCTCGGACTGGTGCTGCCAGAAATCATGGTCGCGTCCGATGGACTCGAGCGGAGCAAGGATTGCGGCACGCGCATCGCCCTGCACGCCATAGCGCTCAAGCTTTTCTTCGGCCTGCCGCCTGAGATTGTCGAAGCGGATTGCGTTCTGGCGGGTCTCCCGGCCAGCCTGTTCCGTTGGCATGTAAATGGAAATGCACAGCCCGGATTTTGCATTCAGCAAGTCATGGAAAGTTTCCCGGTCGAGAATGTCCGCAGATTCGTCGTAAGCCATTGGGACGACACCTCCCTTGTTGTCTGGACAATCCGGCAAGCCAACGAGAGAGGGTGAAGTGAGTTCCGGTCCGTCAGACCGAGTGGGACCGGTTCCGGTCATCCATCTGGATGACCGCGGGATTGAAAACCTTTGCCTCGTCCTGATCCATCTGTGCATAAGCGCAGATAATGACGAGATCGCCTTTCTGGGCAAGACGTGCCGCAGCGCCGTTGATGCCGATCTTTCCGGAGCCGCGCGGGCCTTCGATGGCGTAGGTCGTGAATCGGGCCCCGTTGTTGATATTAAGGACGTCGACCTGCTCCCAGGGCAAAATGCCCACCTCGTCCATGAGACCTCGGTCAATAGTGATCGAACCGACATAGTGCAAATCGCACTCGGTGACGGTTGCGCGGTGGATCTTTGCTTTCAGCATTGTCAGAAGCATGGGCCCGTTATACGGCGCGCAGGCCTCGATTCTCAAGCCAAAACGACAACGGCGCGGCGAAAAAGTTACGCCGCGCCGCAGGAATGCTGGTTAGAAAAGGCCGTTAAGCCGCCGCGCTCTTCTCCTTTTGGCGCATGTCGCGGGCGGCTTCGACCATGTGTTCGAGCGCCGGTTCGACTTCGGCCCAGCCGCGGGTTTTCAGGCCGCAATCCGGGTTGACCCAGATCTGCCAGGGCTGAAGAACCTTGCGGGCCTTGTCCAGCAGGTCGACCATGTCCTCTTTCGAGGGAATGCGCGGGCTGTGGATGTCGTAAACGCCGGGGCCGATTTCGTTCGGGTAGTGGTAGGTCACGAACGCGTCCAGCAGTTCCATCTGCGAGCGCGAGGTCTCGATGGAGATGACGTCCGCGTCCATCGCGCCGATGGAATCGATGATATCGTTGAACTCCGCGTAGCACATATGTGTGTGGATTTGCGTGGAGTCCTGAACGCCCGCGGCGCTCAGCCGGAAGCTGTCGACGGCCCATTTCAGGTACGCGTCCCAGTCGGCGCGGCGCAGGGGCAGGCCTTCGCGAATCGCCGGCTCGTCGATCTGGATGACGTGGATACCGGCGGCTTCAAGGTCGACGACCTCGTCGCGAATCGCGAGCGCGATTTGCTGGCAGGTCTGCGAGCGCGGCTGGTCGTCGCGCACGAAGGACCATTGCAGAATGGTGATCGGCCCGGTGAGCATGCCCTTCATCGGCAGTTTCGTCAGGCTTTGCGCGTATTTCGACCATTCGACCGTCATCGGCGTTGGGCGCGAAACGTCACCGAAGATCACCGGCGGCTTGACGTAGCGCGAGCCGTAGGACTGCACCCAGCCGTGCTTCGTGAAGGTGAAGCCTTCGAGCTGTTCGCCGAAATACTCGACCATGTCGTTGCGTTCCGGCTCACCGTGGACGAGGACGTCCATGCCGATCTTCTCCTGAAAGCGCACGACGCTCTCGATTTCGGCCTTCATCGCAGCGTCGTAATCGGCCCCGGACAACTCGCCCTTCTTGAAGGCAGCGCGTGCCTTGCGGATTTCCTGCGTCTGCGGGAAGGAGCCGATGGAGGTCGTCGGGTAATCGGGCAGATGCAGAGCGTCCTGCTGGGCCTTGCGGCGCTGCGGAAAGGCGCTTTTGCGCGAGAGCATCGCCTCGTCTACCTTGGCCGCGCGGGCGCGCACCACTTCGTCATGGGTGCGCACCGAAGAAGCGCGGTCCTTGACGACCTCGTCACTGGCCGCGAGTTCGCCGGAAACCTTGCCGCGCCCCTCGTTCGCGCCTTTCGTGAGAGTGACGATCTCGCCAAGCTTCTGTCTTGCGAAGGCCATCCAGCTTTTGATCTGCGGATCGAGCGCGGTTTCCTGATTGAGGTCCACGGGCGCGTGCATCATCGAGCAGCCGGGGCCGACCCAGACACGGTCCTGACCGAGAGTCTGAACCGCGCGCTCGACCTTGTCCAGAGAGGCCGACAAATCGTTTTTCCAGATATTGCGGCCGTCGACGACGCCGAGCGACAGCACGACCCCGTCCGGTACCTTGGCCAGCATTTCCGTAAAGAACAGATCGCTGCCGCGGGTGAGGTCGGCATGGATCCCGGCGACCGGAAGCGTTACGGCCACGTCGATATTGCGCTCAAGCTCAATGCCCTCGAAATAGGTGGTCAGCAGCAGTTTGAGATCCGGCGCGGCCTTGGCGAGCGCCGCGTAGGCCTTGCGGTAACCCTCGAGATAGTGGTTCTCGAGATCGAGCACGAGGCACGGCTCGTCGATCTGCACCCAGCGGACGCCCGTGTCCTCAAGACGCTTAAGGATTTCCGCATAGACCGGCAGGAGCTTGTCGAGAAGCTCCACGCGGCTGCCCGCGCCACGGTTCTTGCCCAACAGCAGGAAAGTCATCGGGCCGATGAGCACCGGGCGAACGGGAATACCGGCATCGAGCGCTTCTTTGCACTCGTCGAACAGCTTCGTGCTGGCGAGGCGGAATTCCTGCCCTTCCTCGAATTCGGGA
This sequence comes from Alphaproteobacteria bacterium, assembly GCA_009929775.1. GTDB lineage: Bacteria > Pseudomonadota > Alphaproteobacteria > Micavibrionales > Micavibrionaceae > RZZS01. The sequence continues at coordinate 13,386 of RZZS01000064.1, read as the reverse complement.
ACGATGTAGTGATAGTTCGTGTCGAACCACTTGGTCATTTCCATCGCCGGGGCCTTGTCGTTACCGCGCGCCATGGCGAAATATGTGTCGATATCGACCGTATCGCCCGCAAAGCCGTAACGGGCAGGAACCGCGCCGACCAGACAGGCCGTGTCGAGCATCTGGTCGTAAAAGGAGAAATCGTTGCAGGGGATCATGTCGAGACCGGCGTCCCGCTGCATGGTCCAGTGGCGCATCCGCAGTTCCCTGCCGGTCGACAAAAGCTCCTCTCTCGAGATTTTCCCCTTCCAGTAGCTTTCTGTCGCCTTCTTCAGTTCACGCTGCGCGCCGATGCGCGGGAAGCCAAGGTTAGTGGCGAGAACCATGTGTTTCTCCTCTGGTGGAAATTTTCAGAAAAAATGCGCGGCTATTTAATCCCATGCACGAGGTCTTCGCAAGCCGAATAGGTCAGATGGGCCTGATTGAGCGTATAGAAGTGAAATTCCCGCACTCCTTCCGAGACAAGCGCGCGAACCTGCTCGCGCACGAGTTCCGCCGAGACCTCCAGTGCCGCGTCCGAACGCGGCTCCAGGCCATCAAACCGCTCGCGCAGCGAATCGGGAACGTTCGCTCCGCATTTTCCCGCGAAGTCGAAGGCCTTCTCATGATCGGCAATCGGCAGAATGCCAGCGACGATCTCGCCATTAATCCCCGCCGCTCGCGCCTTGTCGCGGAAACGCAGAAAATCCTCATTACGAAAGAAGAACTGCGTAATGGCCCGATCCGCTCCCGCGTCGAATTTTTTTTTCAGAGCCGCGATATCGGCATCGAGACTGGGTGCCGCCGGGTGTTTTTCCGGATAGGCGGCGACGGAAATCTCGAACGGATGGCGGGCGCGCAGGCCGTCCACGAGGTCGCTCGAAAAATGATAATAGCGCTCGTCGTCCGGCGCAGGGGCAGGCGAACCGTCCCTCGGCGCATCGCCGCGCAGGGCGACGACATGGCGGATTTGATTTTCCCAGAGCGTATCGGCGATCCGGGCGATTTCGTCCTTCGGCGTGACAATGCAGGTCAGGTGCGCTGCAGTCGGAACACGTGTGTCGCGCTGGATGTTGCGCGCCGTTTCGATGGTCCAGTCCCGGTCCGTGCCTCCCGCGCCATAGGTCACCGTCATGAAACGGGGCCCGAGCGTTGAAAGTCTGCCGACATTCTCCCAGAGCAACTCCCTGCCGCGGTCTGTTTTTGGCGGGAAAAATTCGAAGCTGATGGAAAGATCATTCATGTGGACAGCTCCCGTCTTGGTTTCGGCCCGCATCACGCCACGCCCTTCTCAGCGTGGAAGTGGCTGGTCGGGAGGTTGACGGGCCTTAGCGACCGAAAAGACTTCTTGCATTATGTTGAAGTTCAGAAATTTCTCCGGTCTGTTATTGAGCAGCTTCTCTGTTCTGTCAAGCCGCCTGGCCCGTTACAAAGTGAATCAGTTCTTTACGGTCAGCGGGTTCGGCGGCCCTCTGCGCTCGTACTTCCCCGCAGCGACGATGCGGCCTGTCTTCGGGTCCTGAACGAGAACGGCAAGGCCTTTGTGGCGGGCGCGCAGGCCGGAGGAGAAGGTACGGTGACGTTCAACGCCGTCCCAGGGTTCGAGCGGTTCAAGTTCGCTGACGATGTTGGCGTAGGTCATCTGTTTCCCGCGGTGGCTGCCTTCTGCGATGGTTACGTCATGCGTGTTGTCGTAGCGGGCAAGCCAGAGAGTAAATTCGGTCGCAGGGGGCGATTTCTGTTCGCTGCTGGCCGGGACCGCGAACGCCGAAGGGAATGAAACCAGTAACGTGCCCGGTTCGGCGCCCTTCTGGATAACCAGAGGCAGGACCGGGAAGCCGGAGCCTTCGCGCAATGCCGCCGATATCCCTTCGTGACGGTAGCCGACCGCTTCGACCATGCCGTTGACGACAATCTGCGGCGTGTAGTTCGGTCCGGCACGCAGCAGGGTCATGTAGTCGCTTTGCCGTTCGCTGCAAAAATCGCGCGCGAGCGAGCCATCCCGGACGTCGAAATAATTTACATGGCAGGCCAGACCGATCAGGTCCGGAGAACGTACGAGATCGGCGAAGAACCGGTCGGCGGCGGGGCAGAACACGCAGGCCTGCGAGCTGAAGAGTTCGACGACGACGGGGCCGTGCGAAGCTGCGATTTCCGATATATCCGGTGCACTCGTTTTTCCGGGTCCCGAAATTGCCTCCTCGCCGGTTGGGTTCGCTTCCTGCGCTCCAGCCGGATTGCAAACAAGGAAAATCGTGGCGATCAGGCAGGTTAACCAGCTTTTCATGGGGGTGCTATAAAATGGTTGGTTCCAAGAGTGTAACGAAAGAACGAATGGCGGTCCACTTCATGCTGTCACCCACCCGCATTATCTCGGCGCTCGCTCTCGCCGGCGTCTTCGGTCTGCTGGTCGCGGGCGGGTCCGGTGAGCCTGTTTCCGGGCCGGGTTCTGCCGCCAGGCCCTCGCAGCCCGAGACCACCGCCAATGCCGATGGCGTGAGATCGCACCGATCGTTCCATGAAGTCGTTGAGGCGCAGATGAAGGCAATCCGGGCGCGCGACGAAGGCGCGGCCTGGGCGCACGTGTCACAGGATTATCAGAAGAAATACGACAACGCCGAAACCTTCTTCCGCGTGCTTCGCTTCGGGTATCGCCCGCTATACCGGCACATGTCGTACGATCTTCTCCGCGGGACGGCAGGTGAGGACGTCGCATGGCAACGCATCGAACTCACGGGGCCGGACGGTATGCCTGACATTGCCATCATCCGCCTGATCCGCGATCCGGAGGGCGCATGGCGGATCGACGGGTACACCTTTCTCCGGAGCGAGCGCGAGCCGCTGTAGCATCATTAACATCATTGCCATCATCGCGCGCGTTTTTCCCCTTGGCAGAGACGTTCCTTTTTGTGTAGAAATGCGTATCCGAAAGGTACGGGGCTGTAGCTCAGTTGGGAGAGCGCGTCGTTCGCAATGACGAGGCCGTCGGTTCGATCCCGATCAGCTCCACCAACCTTCGTACATTATCAGGCCAGGCGGTATACAGAGTTCCCTCATCCATGAAAAAGAGCTTCAGGGATTTGGGGGTTCGAATTCTCGGTGCTGTTACGGGGCTGATTCTCACGGGGCTTCTGGTTGCCGTTTCTTTCTCGGGTAACCCTTACGCTGCCGTTTTTTATTCGATTCCGCTTGTGGTTTTCGGTTTTCCCGTTCTCGTGATATGGCTTGCGTCCGCTGGGCTGACGTTTGTGGTTGAGCACAAGAGAGACGACGCGGCCGCTTCCGGTGACGATGAAGAGCGGCAACGGCAGATCGCGACATCTCTGGCGTCTTGCGAAAAGTGGGATGGCTGAGGCCCTCCCTTGCCCTTTCCCGGGCTTTCTGCTTTAACGGTCGACGTCCGTAACAAATCGAAGCAGGCGCATGTCGTTCAGGGCAACCGGTTTTGTGATGCTCCTCGTGCTCCTCGCCGCGCAATTCGCGCTGGCGGCGCATGCGGGTGTGCATTTCGCGTTGCACGAGCCGCTTTTCGCTTCGCATGGCATGCCCGGCTCCGGCTATTCCGGTCACCATGATCACGACAGTCCGCGACCGGAACGACATGAGCAATGCTCTATCTGTGCTATGGCCGCGCACGGTATGGCCAAGGCGTTGGCGGCTTCGTTCGCGGGCCTTGTGCCTTTTGCGGCCCGCGCTGTTTCGACCGAATCCCTCCCGGCGCCGGCACCCAGCCTTTCCCGCCATGAAATCACCGTTCGCCCGCGCGCACCGCCTCCCGGCCTCACCTGAAGACAGAACACCGGACTATTCAGCATTTTCAGGAAAGAAGGGACTTTTCCTATGAAGAACCAATCGTTTTTGGCGGCCAGTGCGGTCGTCCTCCTTGGCGCGTCTCCGGCTTTTGCGAATGACGCGGAAATCGACGCCTTGCGCGCCGAACTCGCGGCCATGCGGGTAATGTATGAAAGCAAAATCGACGGTCTTGAAAGCCGCCTTGCCGAAATGGAAGCGCGTCAGGTTGAATCAGCAAGCCGCGTGGAACCGGCGGCGGGGAATACCGCGCCGGGTGTTCCGGCGACCGGCAACCGAAGAGTTACGGATAACAGCTTTAATCCCGCTATTGGCGTTATGCTTCAGGGCAAATACAAGGCCTTTTCCGAGAACGAAGCCGATCTGGCTGGTTTTGCAGTTGGCCACGAAGGCGAGCGCGGGGAAGAGGGGCTGTCGGTGGAGCATACCGAACTCAATTTTTCGGCCAGTGTCGACGACAAGTTCTATGGCAGCACGACGATTGCTCTTGCCGAGCATCACGGCGAAACGGAAGTTGAGCTTGAGGAAGCGTTCATCCAGACACTGGCGCTTCCCTACGGGGCCAGCCTGAAGGGCGGGCGCTTTTTCGCCGATATCGGTTACCTCAACGCGCATCACGCACATAGCGATGACTTCGCCGACCGGCCGTTGCCATACCGCGCGTTCCTGAACGGTGCCTATAACGACGACGGGCTTCAGGCTTCGGTAATCCTGCCGAGCGACCTGTATGCTGAAGTCGGCGCTGGACTCTTTCGCGGCAAGGACTTTCCAGCAGGCGGAAACGAGGGTAGCGATGTCGGGTCCTGGACGGCTTTCGCACGCACGGGCGGCGATATTGGCGACAACACCGCCTGGCGCGCAGGCGCTTCGGCGCTGCTGGCCGATGTTCAGAGCCGTGCGGCCAATGAAGGCAACATCACGTTTCGCGGCGATAGCGATCTCTACATTGCCGACGTCCGGCTGACATTCGCGCCAACGGGCAACGCGAACAGGCAGGAACTCATTTTGCAGGGGGAGTATTTCTGGCGGGACGAGAACGGCGCCTACAATGATGTTGCCTTCGACGAAAGCCAGCGCGGCTGGTATGCGCAAACCGTCTATAAGTTCGCTCCGCAGTGGCGGGTCGGTGCGCGCTACAGCGAACTCCACGCGGACGCCGTTCCGGCCGGTCTTGCCGGCACCGCGCTTGATGACGGCGGTCACGATCCGTGGGCGGCGACCGTCATGGGCGACTGGACGAACAGCGAATTCAGCCGACTGCGCCTGCAGTACAGTTATGAGGAGCTGGCGAACGAACTGGAGGACAACCAGCTTACGATCCAGTACATCATGAGCATCGGGGCGCACGGTGCGCACCCGTTTTAGGAGGATCGCCGTGAGAACCTGGAAGATCCTCATGGCTGGGCTGGGGCTGCTTTCCGCAGCCCCTTCACCGGCTCTCGCCAAGGTACATGTCTTCGCTTGCGCCCCCGAATGGGGGGCGCTCGCCGAAGAGATTGGCGGAGTACATGTTGAGGTGTTTGTCGCCACGACGGCCCGTCAGGATGTTCATCATGTCCGCGCAAAACCAAGCCTTCTGGTGGCGATGCGCAAGGCCGATCTCGTCGTTTGCAGCGGGGCCGCACTCGAGTCCGGCTGGTTGCCGATCCTGCTGAAAAAGGCTGGCGGGCCGGATGTGCAGCCGGCAACCGCCGGATACCTGATGGCATCCGACTTTGTGCCTCTGATCGGTGCCAGGAAGGAGGCTGATCGATCGTTGGGCCATATACACCCGGAAGGCAATCCGCATGTGCATTTAAACCCGAACAATCTTCTCCCCGTTGCGCGGGTCCTTGCAGAAAGGCTTTTGATTCTCGATCCGGATAATCTTGAAGATTACAGCGGTAGTTTCAAGCGGTTTGAGACAGGCTGGATGGCGCTGGTCGCCAGTTGGAAGGAGGCTGCCGCCGGGCTGGAGGGTGCGAAGGTCGTAGTATACCACGATGCCTGGGCGTATTTGCTCGACTGGCTTGGCATAGAAAAGATTGCGTCGCTCGAGCCGAAACCCGGCCTGCCGCCGACGGCTTCTCACCTTGAAGCGGTTCTGCAGGCTGTCGATGGGCGCGATGTGCGGGCGATTCTCGTTGCGCCTTACGAAGATGGGAAGGCGGCCGACTGGCTGTCCGGGCGCACCGGCATTCCCGTTCTCCGCTTGCCCTACACCGTTGGTGGATCGGAGGATGCGAACGACATCGAAAGCCTGTTCGCGGAAACGATGGAGATGCTGAAGGGAGTCCGGTAATGGTCTCGCCGGAGCTTTTCGGTCTGGTTGCCCCTGCTCTTGCAGCCGGGTTGATGGTGGCAGCCACCCACGTGCCGCTGGGGCAGGAGGTGCTTCGGCGCGGCGTCATATTCATTGACCTCGCCATTGCGCAGATCGCTGCTCTTGGCGTAGTCATGGTGGAACTTTCGTTCCCGGGTGCCGGGCGCGGCTTCGCCAGTGTGGCGGCTCTCGCGTTCGCCCTCGCGGGAAGCTGCTTCTTCCGCCTTGCCGAACGCTTTGCCCCGCGGTACCAGGAGGCGCTCATCGGCTCGGCCTTCGTCGTTACGGCAGCGCTGATCCTCCTGCTTCTCGCGGACGATCCGCATGGCGGCGAGGAGGTCAAGTCGATCCTGGCGGGCCAGATTTTGTGGGTCGGGTGGGAAAGTCTCGGTGTCTTCGCTCTGGTTTCCGGGATCGTTCTTTACGGCTGGTTTGCCTTAAGAATGGTTCGCGGCCCATTGTTCTACGTGCTTTTCCCACTTGCAGTGACCTTCTCCGTTCAGCTGGTTGGTGTTTATCTCGTTTTCGCAAGCCTGATCCTGCCCGCTCTTGCTGCGGCTCCCTGGGGTGAAGGCACGCGGCTCCTCATGGGCTACGTGACGGCCGCAATAGCGGTATCTGGCGGGATCGTCGCTTCACTCGCTCTTGATATGCCCACGGGTCCCGCGTTAGTCTGTGCCTATGCGCTCGCCGCTGCGGGGATCGCCTCTATAGCAAGGTCAGTGCGCCCAGGCGGTTCTTGACTTCGCCGTAGTCCAACGCCATTTCTTTCCCGACCGCTCACAGGGAGGTTTTCATGCGCTTGTGTCGTTTTATCAGCTTTTCCGCTCTTTTCGCTTTCATTGCCACGCCTTTGTCAGCAGGTGCCGAGACGCTCGGCTATTCCGAGTTCAAGGCGGGGCCGGAAATGACATGGATGGACCGGGTGGCCGAAGGCTGGGACGTCTCCGTTGGCGGCGGCGTGCTGTTCAAGCCGGAATTCATGGGTTCCGAGGATTACGAAATTATGCCGGTGCCGATGATCGACGCACGCTGGGAGAATCGCCTGACCATCAACACGCGCGAAGGCGTTGCCTATGACGTATTGCAAGCTCCGAACTACCGCGTCGGCGGCGGGCTTGGCTATGATTTCGGGCGCGACGACGATGACGGCGAGGATAACTGGCTGCGCGGCATGGGCGATATCGACGCGACTATCGAGGCGCGCGCCTACGGCGAATATGGCTGGGGGCCTGTCTGGGTTGAAGGCGAGGTCGCGGGCGACGCCATCTCCAACGGCCATGAAGGCATGACGGCGACGGTCGCGCTCGAATACCGCCAGAGATCGGGGCAGAACCTCTTCGTCTCGTTTGGCCCGTCGCTCACATGGGCCAGCGAAGACTACATGCAATCTTACTTCGGGGTCGACGCGCGGCAGGCCGCCGCCTCGCGCTTCGGTCGGTACAGCGCCGACAGCGGTCTCCGCGACTACGCCTTCGACGGCAGCGCGATCTACACGTTCGGGAGCGAGGGCGAATGGTTCGCCAGCGGCTTCGGCCGCGTCAGCCGTCTGGTCGGTGACGCCGCCGACAGCCCTGTCGTTCAGGAAGAAGTCCAGCTCTCCGGCGGCGCGGCGGTGGGGTACAGATTTTAGGTATCCGGAAACTCCTCCGTCGTCATTCCGGCGGAAGCCGGAATCCGTACCGCGCTGATCGATAGGCTCAATGGATCCCGTTTTTCAACGGGATTACGAAGCAAACGGTTTGCGAGGAAATCGCAATGAGCTATCGTTGTGCAGATGTCATACGTATAGGGCAAGAATGTTTTTTCTTTCTGACAGGTTCGTGTGGGGTTTGATTGGCGCGATTTTCCTGTTTTTTGTTGTTGGGTTTCCCCTTTATTTCATTTCACTCGGGGAACCCAGGATGGCCGTTTTTTCCGTATGGCTGGTATTCTGCGTATTGATTACTCTTATCGCTATCGGACTAACGATAAGCAAAACCTATATGTATTCCTCCGGCGGCTTCATTTGGAATTACCTCAAAATATGGTCCGACCAAGCCCGTTTTACTTTATTCATTGGGCTCGTCTGGACGGTTCTGGTGGCGGTTTCCTTCTTTTTCTGGTCCTTCCTCGAAACTATCCCCGCGCTTGACCCCATTCCTAAGTCTCTTCTGCCCGAATCGCAGTCATACATGCCTCCTGCATTGCCCGCAAAGTGACGTTATCGCTTTCCTCTTGCATTTATGTGGCCATTGGGGAAGATGATCGCATCGCGATAACAGCTTGGCCTGCATACGTATGGACCAGACGAATGACGAACAGCGGCGCTTTGCGGCCGACTCCCGGTACGCTTTGATTTCCGGCATAGCGACCATCACGCTCGTGAGCGTCCTCGTTCTTGCAAAAACGTGGGCGTGGCTGGAGTCCGGTTCGGCGTCCGTGTTGGCGTCGCTGGTGGATTCGCTTATGGATGTGGGCGTTTCCACCATGAACCTGATGGTGATCCGCATTTCGCTGATGCCTGCGGACAAGGAACACCGCTACGGCCATGGCAAGGCGGAAGGGATCGCCGCGTTGTTCCAGAGCGCGTTTATCGCCGGGATCGCCGTCTTCCTGCTGCTCGAGTCCGTGCGCCGTTTTCTGGAACCGCAAGCGGTCGTCGATTTCGATCTCGCCATCTCCGTCATGGCGCTTTCGATGGTCGTTTCGATCGTCATGGTGACGATCCAGAAGCTTTGCATGAAAAAAGCTCCTTCGCTCGCCGTCGAAGCCGACAGCGCGCACTACACGTCCGACATTCTGGTGAACGGCGGCACGATCCTGACGCTGCTCGTCCTGAAAGCGGGCGCACCGGGCTGGGTGGACCCGTTCTTCGCGCTGCTCGTGGTTGGCTATCTTCTCTGGACGGTGCGCGATATCGCCGTCAAGGGGGTCGACATGCTGATGGACCGCGAACTGCCCGGTGAGACCCGGCGGGAAATCAAGGACATCATTCTCGCGCACAGGGAGGCGCGCGGCGTGCACGATTTGCGCACCCGCCAGATCGGCATGCGCTGGGCGATTTCCTTCGATATCGAAATGGATCCGCACAAGCCGCTCTGCGAAATTCATAAGACAACGCGCGAGATCGAGCGCAGGCTGGTCGAAAAATTCCCGCAGGCGGAGATCATGATTCACATGGACCCGGCCGGCGACAAGGCCGACAGCCGTCACCCGGAAGGCGACGGCCCCGGCGAGGACACGGAGACGACATGACCGCGCAGGTCTATCTGACCATCGACGATTCGCCTTCGACGAGCACTGACGCGTTGCGGAAGTTTTTGAACAGGAACCGTATTCCAGCTTTGTTCTTCTGCCGGGGGGATATGCTCGATCTTAATCCGGGTCCCGCGATCCGGCTCGTGCAGGATGGCTTTGTCCTCGGCAATCACAGCTATTCTCACACGCCGTCCGGGCAACTTGGCGCCGATGCGACGATGGAGGAGGTCGAGAGAACGGAAGCCCTGATCGAAGCAGCGTACATCGAAGCAGGAAAAGCGAGACCCGGATACTATTTCCGTTTCCCCTATGTCGACCGGGGTGACGGAGACCGGCTGGAACGGCGCTTCGGAGAAATTGTCGAGGCGACCGAACAGGGCAGAACCCTGCGCCTGCATGCGGGCAGCGCGAGAAGCGAAGACGTCGACATGCTGCAGGATTTCCTGCAGGGTACGGAATTCCGGCAACCCTTTGCGCTTTGCAACCATCCTCTCTACCGCAACCCGGCAATTGCGGGCGCGGCGGATTGTTTTTTCACCTATACAGCCGGCGACTGGATGCTGCGGGACGTGCACAAGGGCAAATGGGCTTACACGAGCATCCACGATCTCAAGAAGAAGATCGACGATGACCCGTGGCTCATGAAGGATGGCAACACGGGAATTGCCCTGTTTCACGACCATCCGGAAATAATTGATGTCACAATCGAGCTGATCGGCTATATGAAGGACCGCGGAACCCGGTTCCTGCCAATAATCTGAAAAGAAAACGAGGGTGTAATCATGACCAGTCACTTGCCTTATTCGATTTCCGTCATTGCCGACTACGGCCCGCTGTCCGACATGGCGTTCGCCGAAGTTACGCAGTCCATCTACAAGGAGATGGGCCATCTGAAGCTGCGCCTTAAGGAATATTCCGTGCCGCCCTTCGACACGCACGCGACCGGGTTCTTTCTTGCCGAAACCGCGATCAACTCGCATCTCGGCAAGCGCCATTTCTTCTACGTCAACACGGCCCCGCGCCACGACGACGAAAACCCGAAGGCCGATTCAGAAGGCGAAAAGCTTGTCTATGTAAGGCTGACGAACGATGTTCGGATCGTCGCGGTGAACAGCGGCTATTCTCTGTCCTTCATCAAACCGGCCATCGCGGAGGCCCGCGTCGTCGAGGTCGAAAACGCGGGCTCGCAATTCCGCTCGCGCGATTTCTATCCGAAGGTGCTCGGCGAAATCGCTCATGACAATTACGACCGGCTTACAAATCGCGAGCCGGAAATTCCGGACGCGCCCGAAGATGTCGTCTGCATCACCGACGGCTACGGCAATCTCAAGACCTCCATCGACCCGGAGAAACTCGCGGACAGTGTCGGCAAGTACTTGAGTGTCTCCGTCAACGGCCAGAAGCATTTCGTCAAGGCCGGGCGGTCGATCTTCGACGTGCCGGACGGACACCTTTGCATGGCGAAGGGCAGCTCCGGCTGGACCCTCCCGGACGGCACGCGCAGGAGCTTCACGGAAATCGTCTGCCGCTCCGGCAACGCGTTTTTGCTGTTCAAAAAGCCCAAAGGCGGGGCGGCTGTAAAATGGGCCGAGGGGTAGATCGTTAATCAGTAAACGATGATCGCCGCCTGCGAGCGCCGGGGGCCGAATTTCATCCATTTTCGAAATTCGCCCCGCGGCTTTGTCTGGGTGTCCCCGGAGTCGATCCACGGATCGACATAGCGGACGCAGTCATCTTCAATCGATTGCATCAAAATCCAGTGCCCGTAACGACCGCTCTCGACCAGCAGGACGATCCGGGCACCTTTCCCGAGCGCGCCTGCCAGTTCCGTCAGGCCAAAGCGGCCTTCGCTGATCGGAACCTCTGCCCGAAGCAGGCGGGCCCGATCATGGCCTTCCATGATCGTCTGGATTTCCCGCCGGACCGGGTCCTTTGTTTTTTCGAGCAGAAGGCCAACGATTTGGTGTCCCCACAACGCAACTTTCATGCCTCGCGCCATGGCAGCGAGGGCTAGACCGTAGGGGCCGCACCCGGGGAGCGACGATCCCGCGAACACCATGTTCGCCTCTCGCCAGATTCGCAGTTCCTCAAGAAGAATGTCGTTTTTCGACCGGAAACTGTCCTTTTGCAGAAGGCACAGGCAGTGCGGCCCGCAGGTGAAGTCGGTGACTTGCCGTTTGGGAATTTCAAAAGGAACGGATTCGGCGATTTGCGAAACCAGCCCCTCATCCTTGAAGCTGTCCGTCATGGTGGTTCGTATGGGAAACGGGACGGGCTGACGCCTGCCATGCACGATTATCGCGGCCTGGGCCTTTCCCGCGCCATCACCGAGAAGCCCGGCGAATTCCTTCCGGGGGATGGTCCGAAACATGGACTTGCGCGTTTCAATGCGGTTCGGCGTGTCTCTCCACGGGTCGTGGACCGTGATGCTGGCATCGTCAATAGAGACCAGGAGCAGCCAGTGTTTTTCGATACCGCTTCCAGTCAGAACGACAACAGCGGAGTTGTCGAACGCCCCGAGCTGCTCGATCCCGAAAGGGCCCTGATAGACAGGAGTTCCCGACTTGCGGCATTGCAAAAAATCGAAAGCCATAAGTGCCCGGGAGACCAGCCTCTTTTCCGTGATCCGGTTCCATGTTGTGAACAGATTCTCGGGTTCGTTTACAAGTACGGCGGCTTCGAAACCGCGCTTTCTTGCGCTTTGCGCAAGACCGAAGGGGTTGGTTCCCGGATGCCCGGTTCCCATATACACGTTGTTGGCTTCGCGCCAGATTTCGAATTCCAGTTCGCGGCTGACGACAAGGTCGGGCTTAACGGCCTTCATTGCCATGATCAGCGCCGCAGCACCGCAGGTGAAGTCATCGCTCTGGGGATAATAGAACGGACCCGGTTCGCGACCGACCGGCGGATGAAAAACGGTTTCGAGAATTTTCCGCATGACGCCATTATACCGGCGCCAAGGTTATCACTTCTAGAGAAATCGCTGGCGCGCTGACAACCACCGGCATTGCGGGCTTGATTTTTCCGATGGTTGGGGCTACCAATGAGCAAATCGATACGCGGGTGTAGCTTAGTGGTAAAGCACCAGCCTTCCAAGCTGGCTATGAGGGTTCGATTCCCTTCACCCGCTCCAATGATTTCAAATGGTTAGCGCTAAAATCCAGCCTAAAAATCGGGCTTCAGAATTCCAGGTAGCAAATAGGTAGCAGAAGAAATCTGGTTTAAGCGTATGTAGAGGGGCTGTTGTTTCTGGGTGCCCCGAAGTGGGCAGTGGAATTTGCCTGAATTTCGTTTGCGCTTGAAAATGCGACTTCTGGATTCGTCACCCCCAAATGCCTCGCACCCCGCTCACTATCGGAGATGACAGACCTGCGCGCGCGAGAGAGCAGCATGATAGATTTTCTTTCCATTTGATGCGCAAACTTGGCATAATGTCGGTAATCGAGCCCATAACCTGAAGGCCGCAGGTTCAAATCCTACTCCCGCAACCAATCTTCCAATTGAAACAATTATATGCGCGATGCGTCCGGCTGCGGTAACCGCAGCCCTGCGGCGTTCTGCGCCCAAATAGCCGAAGGCGAAACCCCACCCGTCCCGGCGCCAACTCCCCCTTTTCTCTCTCCAAAAGACCGTTTTTCTCCAAAGCTCTGGGGAAGACGATAAAATGACCTTCAGGTTTTTGCGTGGAAAATGAACTAGTTGGCGCGCAGCACATTTTTTCGGTTTACTGTTGCGAATGATAAGCGGTATAGACGTGGGAATCATCCTTTGACAGATAGCCAAGAGCAAAGAAGATTAGCCGCTCGTGCAATATAGTTGCATCCAACATTATGTTTTCATTTTTTGCCAGACTTCAAATAATCTTGGTAAATTCGATGATGAAAACGATATCTTACCATGTCTTCCAACCCTTTCGCCTTAAGGGCACCTCTAAAAACCCCGGAAATCCGGAACGCGTGAACCGTTGAGGTAAATTTTGGGGGTGAAGCGCGGTTTCCGCCGCCGTATTGCAGCAG
>RZZS01000133.1 GCA_009929775.1 Alphaproteobacteria bacterium | reverse complement strand
ACCGCTCACCGACCTGGCGGCGCTGCGTCGTCGCTACGATGGCTTCCTGCTCGATGCCTACGGGGTGCTGCTCGATGGGGAACGTGCCCTTCCGGGGGCTGCCGCGCTGCTCGCTGACCTGGAGCGCGACGGTTGCCCGTGGATGGTGGTCACCAACGCCGCCAGCCGGCTCCCCGAGACGCTGAGCCGGGGATTCGCCTCGGTGGGGTTGGCGATCCCGCCCGAGCGCATTCTGACCTCGGGTGCGCTGTTGGCCGATCCCGGCGTGGCCGGCGATCTCCGCGGGGTGCGCGCCCTGGTGCTGGGACCGGAGGGGTCGCGCCGCTATGCCGAGCGGGCGGGCGCCATCGTCGTGCCCTTCGAGGAGGATGTCGACGCCGAGGCCCTCATCGTCGCCGATCAGCAGGACCTGTGCTGGCCCGATCACCTGGATCTCGCGCTGAGTCTGCTGGTGCGCCGCCTCGATGCCGGCGCGCCGCTGCGGTTGCTGCTCTGCAACCCCGATCTGATGTATCCGGTGCGCCCCGGGCGGGTCGCGCTCACGGCAGGGGCGTTGGCCGCGATGCTGGAAGCGGTTATCCGCGAGCGCTGGCCCGAGCGGGGCATCGGCTTTACGCGCCTGGGCAAACCGAGCCGCGCGATCTTCGATGCGGCCTGTCGGCGGCTCGGTGCATCCCGGCCGGTCATGCTCGGCGATCAGCTCGCGACCGACATCGCGGGTGCCCTGGGTGCGGGTCTCGATGCGGTGCTGGTCGGCACCGGGCTGGCGCCGGGGAATCGGTCGGGCGGGCATACGGTACGCCCGACCTGGGTGCTGCCGTCGCTTGCGGTGCGATCTATTCCGTGTGTCAGGTAGGGATCGCCCGAACACCTGGACCGCCGCAGTGCGGTCTGCGGCGGATCCCCGCGCGTAACCTCCCCGCACCAGTCACGCAAGGTGCTGCGCGCAATACCCAGATCGGTGGCCACGCCGCGTTGCGTCTCCCCTGTCGCCAGCCGTGTCTCGGTCGCCGCGACATGCTCAGCTTGCTCCAAGCGTGTGCGTCGCGTCACGACCCGATCCCACGGCCGAGTCTCGAATGGCCGGGTAGCGCAGCACTCGCGCTTGGTCTAAAGTCAATCTTGGCAGGATCTTCATACATCCTTCTGAACCCTCGGCAAGCTTGCACTTGCAAGGCTATGAAGTTTCAAGGGCTCTGCCAAATCCCCGCACGTACATCACCAAGCCCTTGACTCGGACTTGGGCGGGCTTATGAACAACGCCGATTTGAAAGAATTCTCGCGATAACCTGCCTATAGGTATTTATAATGAAATCCGGCAGAACCAGAAACTTCACAGGCATTGCACTCTGTTGTCTCGTGATCGGTAGTACACACGTCTACGCGGGGGCGCAGGGCGGTTTTTGTGATGGATATCTCCTTGGCGTTCGCACCGCCAGCATAACCGATTGGGATACGAGGTCAACGGTGACCTGCGTTGAGGGTACGCCCAGTCAACGGCCGAGTTCCGACGTCGGCGAATTCGCAGAAGAAGGGCAGCTGCATAGTTGCGAGACCAAAAGCGCAAGGCTCATCGAGACTGCCACGATGGCTGTCCTTCTCGGTCGAGGTAATCCTGCGCGATTGGAATGGACTGTTGTTAAAGGGCGAAATATCTGTACTGCGCTCGATCTTCAAGCCCTTATTCGCTAACGACCTGTAGATGGGCGTGGTCAAATCATGGTTTCGATTGATGCCCGTCGATGATGAGGTATTCACCATGGGTCTTCTTGGAAAAGCACTAACGGTCGCATTGGTCTGTTTGCCGTTGTCGAATCACGCGCTTGCTGATCAGTCGCAAATCGATTGGCAGTTTCCACAGCAGGGGCTGGGCGAAGCTTTTGGATTGCTGTGCGGTAGTCTGATCGATCAGGCTGCTCGAAACCCCGAGCTCCTGCCCGATTTGATGATTTCCTTCTCCGGAGCTGTTACTGATCTTATGTCCTACCGCGCCTCCCGAGATTCAGGCGTGGTGGCGGGGTTGGGTTACGTCTGCGAACGGGTTATGGATGGTGGAGCAAGACAACCCGAGTTCCTTGGCCAGGCGATTTCGATTTATCGCGACAACTGCAAGCCGTTGCTCGATGCGCTACCCAGAAAGACTCCGATAAACGACATTGCAACGGCATCCAGTCGGGTCTGGGCGATTTTCTTGGAAACGAGCGCGCGTCAGCCCGAAGCGGCGATACCACTTTCGGCATTTCGTGACGAGTGCCTTGCAGATGTCCGCGCGCTCGGATCGTTTCAGAAAAGGTAAGGCGATCGTACGATCGGTCGACGCAAGGCTACCATGCTTCGAAGAACCGATTCCATTCACCAGCTGCCAGTACAGATGGCCAATCGGTATCCGCTACGAACATCCATGCGCATCCTTCGATGCTGAGTATGGTCAGTTAAACGGCCGGAAGGTACGGGGGTTAACATGAAGCGAAGAAAGTGGATCTTGGTCGCGTTGACGGCTATCTGGTCTTTGGGCGTCCAGGGTGAGACGACCTCAATCACGTCGCCGGATGGAATCGACATTGCCGCCGTCCAGGAAGCCATCGAAGCGGCGGGAGCGCGCTGGAGCGCCGCGGAGTCCCGGATCTCCCGTTTACCACGGGAGCAGCGCATTGCACGGCTCGGTCTTCGAAGCGACAGAGGCGTGACGGCTGCGTCCGGGTCGGATCCGGCGGAGGTCTTTACCTTCGACTCACGGCTGGCTTTGCCGTCGTCCTTCGATTGGCGTGCGAGGGCGGCCGTGACGCCGGTCAAGGACCAAGGGCAGTGCGGAAGCTGTTGGGCCTTTTCCATCATCGGCGCCTTCGAGTCGGCTGCAATCATTCAAGCGGAACGCTGGTCGAACCGGGCGCCACTGTCTCGTAGTGCCTATCGGCCGGGCGATGAGTCCGAACAGTACCTCGTCTCCTTCGACACCGGAAATGCCGGCTGCGATGGCGGGCAAATGCGGATCGCAGCCGAATTCTTGAAGTCCCGGGGCAGCATCAGCGAGACCTGTCTGCCATACCGTGCAGACGATCTGGCGCTGGCGGCTTGCCACCGGGAAAACCGGGAACTCTTGCGCCTGCTCCGATGGTCCAATGTGCCCCACGATCTCGATTTGCTGAAGGCTGCTGTCTATCGGGGACCTGTTGCGGTTGGCTTCCTCGTCTACGAAGACTTCTTCTCATATGAAAGTGGAGTCTATTCGCACACGGGTTCTCCCGACGAGACGCCGACCGGCGGCCATGGCGTTTTGGTCGTGGGATGGAATGATGATGAAGAGTACTTCATCGTCAAGAACAGTTGGGATACGGATTGGGGCGAGGAGGGTTATTTTCGCATCGCTTACTCTCAGATGTGGAACGGCGTGGAGTTTGGGGGGCTCGAAGCGTCTGTACTGCCTGTGGGTCCGGTGCGGTAACCCTGTCCTCCTCCTTCAGCGATGGGAGCCGAGTGCTTGTCGAATCCTCCCTTCGTCGCCTCGGCGCCTCCCATCGCGATAGATCACCCCGGCTGGTCCGATTCGAGTCGGGCCGGCCGGGATTCGATCCGGCAACTTCGGATCCCGAGGTGGCGTGAGCCGCTGGAAACATCGCGTTGTCCGCAAGGATGCGGTCCGGACGATTTTGGCCCTAACGATTCTTGCTCACCGCTCTCCGTAGTCTCTCAGTAGGGCATTCAACCACCGTTCCCC
>RZZS01000132.1 GCA_009929775.1 Alphaproteobacteria bacterium | reverse complement strand
GCTGGTCGAGGCGGCCATTCAAGCCGACCGTCTCGTCGTCTTCGGCGACTAAAGGAGAGCTGAGATGTCGGAAGTCGTGAAGAAATTCATGTACCTCAATCGCAAGGCGCCGTACGGGACCATCTATGCCTGGGAGGCACTTGAAGTGGTGCTGATCGGGGCCGCCTTCGATCAGGACGTCAGCGTCATGTTCATCGACGACGGGGTCTATCAGCTCACCAAGGGCCAAGATACCAAGGCAATCGGCATGAAGAACTTCTCGCCGACCTTCCGGACCCTGGGCGACTACGAGGTGAAGAAGATCTTCGTGGATCGTGCCTCGCTGGAAGCCCGCGGTCTGACTCAGGACGATCTGGTCGAGATCGCCTGGGAGGACTTCGAGACCGAAGAAGAGATCGAGAACATCGTCGAGGTGATCGACTCGGCTCGCGTGGGCGAGTTGATGAACGAATCCGATGCGATCTTCAGCTTCTAGGGGGAAGTCATGAGTATTCTGCACACCGTCAACAAGTCCCCGTTCGAGCGCAACGCGCTTGAGTCCTGTCTGAAGTTCGCCACCGACGGGTCGGCCTTGTTGCTGTTTGAAGACGGCGTTTACGCGGCCCTTAAAGGGACCGCCATCGAACCCCATGTGAGCGATGCGCTCGCCCGCTTGAAGGTCTATGTGCTGGGCCCTGACCTGCAGGCGCGCGGCTTCTCCGCGGAGCGCATCATCGAGGGTGTCAGCGTCGTGGACTATGCCGGATTCGTGGATCTTGCCGCGGAAAACGGGAAAGTTCAGTCCTGGTTGTAGTTTTTTAGAAACCGATAGGAGTATCGAGATGTCAGACACGATCGAAGTCGACGGCAAGCAATACGGTGTAGACGAGGAAGGTTACCTGGCCAATCTGAACGATTGGGTGCCGGGTATCGCCACCGTCATGGCGGCGCAGGACAACATCGAGTTGACCGACGAGCACTGGGACATCATCAACTTCCTGCGCGAGTATTACGAGGAGTATCAGATCGCTCCCGCCGTGCGCGTGCTCACCAAGGCGGTCGGCAAGAAGCTCGGCAAGGACAAGGGCAACAGCAAGTATCTCTACAGCCTGTTCCCCTATGGACCGGCCAAGCAGGCATGCCGTTTCGCCGGCCTCCCGAAGCCGACCGGCTGCGTCTGATCCGTCAGCCGTGACCGGGGGCGGGCTCTTTGCGAGCTCGCCCCCCGGCGACTCTCCGATCCACTGAGGTACCAGGCACATGTCGTTCCTGACCGTGGTCTACGCCTATCTGTACTACTTCGCGGCTCTGGTGCTTTTGGCCGGCTTGACCTTCAAGGTCGTCCAGTATGCGCGCACCCCGGCACCGCTGAAGATTCCGACGACACCGGCACCGACCACCCGCAGCGGGGTCGTGTTCAGAATGACCCGCGAGGTTGTTCTATTCGAGAGCCTGTTTCGCGGCAACAAGTGGACCTGGATCTTCGGCTGGATTTTTCACTTCGGACTCTTTCTCGTTACGTTGCGCCATCTGCGCTATTTCATGGAGCCGGTGTGGTTGCCGATCGAGCTGGTCCAGCCCTTCGGAATCTATGGCGGCATGGCGATGGTCGTGGGTCTTGCGGGCTTATGGGCGCGACGTTTCTTCGTCGACCGAGTCCGTTACATCTCCTCGCCCTCGGATCATCTGATCTTGGCGCTGCTGATCGCGATCGGCAGCACCGGTTTGCTCATGAAGTTCGTCTTTCACACCGACGTGGTCGCGGTGAAGTCTTTCTTCATCGGGCTCTACAGCTTCGACCCGCAGCCTCTGCCCGGGGATCCGCTTCTACTGCTGCACCTCTTTCTAGTGGCCGCGTTGATGATCATTTTTCCCTACAGCAAGCTGCTTCATGCGCCGGGTCTCTTCTTCAGTCCCAGCCGCAATCAGGTCGACAACCCGCGCGAGCGCAGACACATTGCGCCGTGGGCGAAACGCCTCGAGCAGGAATAGATTTTTCGCGCCATCCCGTCCGCAGCAAAGGTTGATCCATGGCTAAGGCAACGTTTGAAGTTCCCGAGCTGAGTCAGTACCTCGACGTCCCGCCCGTGACGCCGCAGACCATGGCTCACAGCAAGCCGTTCGTGGCCA
Source organism: Alphaproteobacteria bacterium (assembly GCA_009929775.1). Lineage (GTDB taxonomy): Bacteria > Pseudomonadota > Alphaproteobacteria > Micavibrionales > Micavibrionaceae > RZZS01. The sequence continues at coordinate 1,610 of RZZS01000132.1, read as the reverse complement.
AGCCCGAGTTCCAGGCGCCCCTTGGCTTTCCCGGCGAGCTCATGGACGACTGGCAGGAGAAGGCACTCGACAAGATGGGCGAGCTTCTCGGAAGGTATCGCTCGTTGCGGGTCTATCTGGACTCCTGCGTTAAATGCGGTTCCTGTACCGACAAGTGTCATTACTATCTTGGCACCAAGGATCCCAAGAACATGCCGGTCGGTCGGCAGGACCTGATGCGCAAGGTCTACCGGCGTTACTTTACCCTGGCCGGCAAGCTGTTTCCGAAGCTGGTCGGGGCCGAGGACTTCACCAAAGAAGTGCTCGACGATTGGTACAGCTACTATCACCAGTGCTCGCAGTGTCGACGCTGCTCGGTCTTCTGTCCCTACGGGATCGACACGGCCGAGATCTCCATGGCCGCACGCGAGATCATGGACAGTATCGGTGTGGGGCAGAAGTACTGTAACGAGATCATCAGCAAAGTCTATACCATCGGCAATAATCTGGGCCTGCCCGGACCGGCATTGAGAGACACCCTCGAGGGCTTGGAAGAGGACGTCCTCGACGACACGGGTGTTGCCGTGCGCTACCCGATCGATGAGGTCGGCGCCGAGATCCTTTTGGTCACGCCCTCGGCGGACTTTTTCGCGGAGCCCCATGTCGACGGATTGATCGGCTACGGCAAGGTGTTTCACGAGGCGGGAGTCTCTTGGACGCTCAGCTCGCACGCCTCCGAGGCGGCGAACTTCGGCATGTTCATCGGCTCCTACGAGAACATGCGTCGGGTCGCCCAACGGATCCGCGAGGCCGCTATCCAGCTCAAGGTCAAGCGCATTGTTTTCGGCGAATGCGGCCACGCCTGGCGCGTTGCCTACAGTTTTCTGAACACCTTGGCAGGGCCCTGGGATTTCCTCGATCCGCGTTATCCGGTGCCGCAGCACATCTGCGAGTTCACCTATGACCTGATCCAGGAAGGCAAGTTGACCTTCGACAAAGGCGAGAACGACGACAAGGTTTTAACCTATCACGACAGTTGCAACGTCGCCCGTGCCTCGCGCATGGGTAATACGCCCGGCGGGCAGTTCGAGATCCCGCGCGCGATCATCCGGGCGACCTGCAATCACTTCTACGACATGGACGAGGACACCATCCGCGATCGGACCTTCTGCTGCGGCGGCGGCGGCGGATTGTTGACGGACGACCTGATGGAGTTGCGTGTCAAGGGCGCCAAACCACGCGTGGAGGCCCTGAACAACGTGATGCTCGAAAAGGGCGTGACGCACATGGCCGCTATCTGCGCCATCTGCAAGAGCCAGTTCACGAAGGTCCTGCCGTATTACGGTATGGAGATGGATCAGATCGTCAGTCTGCACCAATTGGTTTCCAACGCCATCGTGCTGACTCCTACCCTGGACGACGAGGACGACGAAGAAGAGGCAGAGGAGGCCGCCTGACCCCGGCAGGCTTGCGCCGCAAGGCGCAGGTCTCCCCGAAGGCCCCGAGCTGCGAGCTGATACGAACCCCCTGATGATGTATCAGGGTTCAACCGGTACGGAGAGTGATCGACATGGCGACTTCAACCGACGAAATGAAGACCAAACCTTCCTGGCGCCGTTTCGAGGACGGTC
>RZZS01000131.1 GCA_009929775.1 Alphaproteobacteria bacterium | reverse complement strand
CAGCTGCAGACCACCTTGACGTCGGCGTAGTTGGGATGGATTCCTTCTTTCATGATGACCCTGGCGTTGGCATTGGCCCCGATCGGGCGCTGAAAAATCAATGGAACGCAGTAGGATACAACCCTGGCCACCACCCCGCAACCATGTGTTGCACCTCGATCGTCCTTTCCCGACCCCGGCTTCTCGGCCAGACGCCGATCATGACTCGGCAGCGAAGCGCGCGACAAGCTCGTCGAGGAAACGGCGACCCTGAAGGGTAGGCTCGACGCGGTCGGCAAGGGCCCGGACCATACCGTCGTGCTCCGCGCCTCGGACAATGTTCGAGATGCGCGACCAAGGCAGTCCCGTGGTGCGGGTGAAAAGACCGCACGGGAATCCCTCGGTGAGACGCAGGGCGTTGAGTGCAAACTCGAAAATCAGATCCTGCTCGTCAAGGATGCGCGTGCTGCCGACCAAGTTGTCCATGGAGGCGTTCAGGTAGGCCGAGGGATGGCGGTGTTTCGCGGTTCGTGACACCTGCCGGCCGCCTCGCCCCGGGCTCTCCTGCGTGAGCTTGCCGTGGGCGCCCGCACCGATTCCGAGATAGTCGCCGAACTCCCAATAGTTGAGGTTGTGGCGACAGCGCGCGCCGTCCCGCGCATGGGCGGAGACCTCGTATTGACGGTAGCCGGCTCGCGCCAGGTCCTCGAGGCCCTGCTCGGCGATGTCGGCGGCCAGGTCGGAATCCGGCATGGGGGGCGGGTGCACATGAAACACGGTGTTGGGCTCAAGCGTCAGCTGGTAGTAGGAGATGTGCTCGGGTTCCAGAGCGATCAGCCCTTCGAGATCCTGCTTCGCCTCCGCGAGTCCCTGCTCGGGCAACGCGAACATCATGTCCAGATTGATGGTGTCGAAGCCCGCTGCGCGGGCCATCCGCAGGGTCTCGTCAACCTCGTCGGGTCCGTGGATCCGGCCCAGCGCACGCAAGCGGGCTGCCGATAGACTTTGTACCCCGATCGAGAGTCGATTGACCCCTGCCTCGCAGTAATCCGCGAAACGGGCCGCATCGCGCGTCCCCGGATTCGCCTCCAGGGTGATCTCGATCCCCGGGAGCAGGTCGGCACGCTCCCGAATGCCGTCGAGCAGTTGCCGCACGGCCGGGCCGGGAAACAGGCTGGGTGTTCCGCCGCCGATAAACACCGAGCTCAGCGGCCGTCGTGCCCCGGCCCGGTCGAGCTCGAGATCCAGATCCGCCAGAAGGCGTGTCACATAGGGTTCGAAGGGCGGGGTGTCCGCGGCATGCGAGTTGAAATCGCAGTAGGGACATTTGCTGACACACCAGGGGGTATGGACGTAAAGCGCAAGCGGCAACCCCTGCGCGCCGTCGCTGCTGCTTGCGGATTCGGTCACGCCTGATCGCGTGCCTGCAGGTAGGCCAACTCCCCGATCCCGCTCCACTCCTTGCTCTGGCTGAGGAATTTTTTGTAGGAGCTGTAGACCTTGGAGGAGAACTCGTCCTTCTGTGCGATCTCGGCGACGACATCCTCCGAGAGTGCTCGCAGCTTGAGGATGACGTCGTTTGGAAACCGTCGCAGGTCGACGTTGTGCTTGGTGATGAGCGTCTGAAGGGCAACGGGGTTGCGCGCCGTGTACTCGGCGAGCATGTCCTGATTGACCACCTTGCAGGCGTTTGTGACGATGGATTGAAGATCCGCCGGGAGCCCATCGTAGACCTTCTTGTTGATCATGGCCTCCAGGATGGTGCCGGGCTCATGCCAACCCGGATAGTAGTAATACTTGGCCGCCTTGTAGAGGCCGAAGGCCAGGTCGTTGTAGGGTCCAACCCACTCGGTGGCATCGATCGTACCGTTCTGCAGTGCGGTGAAGAGCTCCCCACCGGGAAGGTTGACCGGGGTTCCGCCGGCCCGCGCCAGAACTTCACCGCCCAAGCCGGGGATGCGCATCTTCAGGCCTTTCAGATCCTCGACCGAGTTGATCTCCTTGTTGAACCAACCACCCATCTGAACGCCGGTGTTCCCCGCAGGGGCAGGCACCAAGCCAAACTGCGCGTAGAGCTCCGTCCAGAGCTCCATCCCGCCGCCGTGGTAGATCCAGCCGTTCATCTCCTGCGCGGTCAGACCGAAAGGCACAGTGGAGAAGAACTGAGCGGCCTCGCTCTTGCCTTTCCAGTAATAGGCCGAGCCGTGGCCCATCTCGGCGGTCCCGCGCGAGACCGCATCGAAGATCTCGAACGCGGGGACCAGCTCGCCGGCACCGAAGACCTTGACCTCGATCCGACCGCCGCTCATCTCGCCGATTAAGGCAGCGAGGTTGTTCGCTCCCGTGCCGAGGCCGGGAAAGTTCTTTGGCCAGGTCGTGACCATCTTCCACGAATACTCGGCCTTGGCATGCGCCGAGCGCATCCCGCCGGACAATGCCCCAACCGCCAACGAGCCGGCACCAACCCCTTTGATGAAATCGCGGCGTTGCATCCACTTACTCCAATCTGCTTGTTGATGTTTTGCTTGTCGTGGTGAGGACTCGAGGGCGGAACGCCGGCTCATTCCCCACGCTGCCGTTCAAGTCCGCGGGGCCCGAAGATGCCTACGATTGGTTTTTCTTCAAAGACGCCTGTAGAAGCGCGCCGAAGCTGCCCATGGTCTTCTCCGGCGCCTCGGCGGCCGGTGCATCGGGCGTGCCGCCAGGCGCCTGCCAGCCAGCATCACCCGCTTTGGTTTCGTCGAGCGACAGGCTGATCCGACGCCGCTCCGAATCGACACCCAAGACCGTCGCCTCGACGGAGTCGCCGACGTTCAGCACCTCGCTCGGATGGTTCACGCGACGCCCGACGCCGAGCTCGCTGATATGGACTAGGCCGTCGATCCCGGGGGCAAGCTCGACGAAAGCACCGAAGGGTTGCAGCCGACTCACCTTGCCGCTTAACCGCTGACCAACGGGGAAGCTGTCAGCGGCCTCCTGCCAAGGATCGCGGGCGAGTGCGCGGATCGAGAGCGCGATTTTTTCCCGGCCCTTCGGACCGCTCGGCGGCTCGATGCGCAGGACCGAAACCTCGACCGACTGGCCGACGCTGAGGATCTCGCTCGGATGCTTCACATGACCGAAGGCAAGTTGACTGATATGGATCATGCCCTCGAGACCGCCGATGTCCACGAACGCCCCGAAAGCGGTGACGTTGGTGACGATCCCGTTAAGCTCCATGCCGCGCTGCAGGTCGGTGATTTCACAGACGTCTTCGCGGAAGCCAACCTGTTCAAAGGTTTCGCGCGGGTCGCGTCCGGGCCTGGCCAATTCGGCCATGATATCCTGCAAAGTAGGAATGCCGGCCTGTTCGGTCACAAAATCTTCGATGTTGATCTTTTCTCTCAGTTCTTGATTTTCTATCAGCGCTGTCACTGAAACGCCGAGTGATTGCGCCATTTTTTCCACGATGTGATAACTTTCGGGATGTACAGCGCTTTTGTCGAGTGGGTTTTTGCTGTTGGCAATTCGCAGAAAACCGGCTGCCTGTTCAAATGCTTTTGGTCCAAAACGGGGAACTTTAGTGAGGTGCTCTCTGGTTTTATATGCTCCGCTTTGGTTACGGTAGTCAATGATGTTTTTTGCCAGCGCCGGGCCAACGCCCGAAACAAAAGCGAGCAACTGTTTGCTGGCGGTGTTTACCTCCACGCCTACGGCATTCACGCAGCTCATAACGGTATCTTCGAGGCTGCGCGCCAGGCGTGTCTGATTAATATCGTGCTGGTAC
>RZZS01000130.1 GCA_009929775.1 Alphaproteobacteria bacterium | reverse complement strand
GCGCCGTTACTTCACTTCGACCGTGGCACCAGCCTCTTCGAGGAGCTTCTTGGCCTCTTCGGCCTCGCCCTTGGAAACGGCTTCCTTCAGGGTCGTCGGGGCGCCTTCGACGGCGTCCTTTGCTTCCTTCAACCCGAGGCCGGTCAGCGAGCGAACGACCTTGATGACCGCAACCTTGTTGGCACCGAACGACGCCAGGATCACGTCGAACTCGGTCTGCTCCTCGACCGGGGCGGCTTCCGCGCCGGCACCGGCAGCCGGAGCGGCCACGGCGGCAGCCGCGGTGACGCCGAACTTCTCTTCCATCGCGCTGATGAGGTCGACGACCTCGAGCACGGTCATATTGCCGATCGCTTCAAGGATCTCGTCTTTGGAGACGGCCATGATTGAGCTCCTGAGATATCTCTAGTATTGAATTGCTGGTCTAGGAAACCGCCTAAGCGGCCTCTTTCGCGTCGCGAATCGCGGCGATGGTGCGGACCAACTTGCCCGGCACCTCGTTGATCGTCGCTGCAAGCTTTTGCACGGGCGCCTTCATCACGGCCATGAGCAAACTGATCGCCTGATCACGGGTCGGCATCTTGGCGAGATTGCCGAGCTCCGAGGGATCAAGCAGTTTGCCTCCGAGGGCGATCAGACGCACCTCGACCTTGGTGTGGTCCTTTGCAAAGGCCTCCATGACGCGCGCGGCCGAACCCGGATCCTGCTGCGAAAAAGCAAGAACCAACGGACCCTTCAGCCCGTCGCTCATGCACGCAAAATCGGTATCCTGCAACGCACGCCGAGCCAAGGTGTTCTTGACCACGCGAACATAGACCCCGGCCTTGCGTGCTTCCACGCGAAGGCGGGTCATCTGTTCCACGGTCAAGCCCCGATACTCGGCCCCGACGGCCGAATGGGCACCTTTGGCGACTTCCGCGACCTCGGCGACGATGGCTTCTTTTTGCGCAAAATTGAGCGCCATGCTCGTCACCTCTTGTCGGTATACCCGGCGCTGGCCGGGGCCGTCGAGGACGCGCGTCCCGCGCGCACTCTAGGGCGATCACGTGCACCGTCACCAGCAAAACGACTGATTCGGGAGCACCGTCTGCGCAGGCAGGCGGGCCATTAAGTCCTTCGCACCGAATCCGTGCCGGGCGAGCGACACCTGCGGTCTTTGACGGCCTCCGGCCTACGCCGGAGCCCCAAAGAAAACCGGTGCTCGAGGGACGAGAGCCCCTCGAATCACCTTGAAAAGCAAACTCAGAAATTCAGTCCGGAGTGGTCGACCGTCAGGCCCGGACCCATCGTGGTCGAGACCGTGACCTTACGCATGTAGACGCCTTTGGAGCTGCTCGGCTTGGACCGCATCAGGTTCCCGAGCAAGGCTTCCAGATTCTCGCGCAGCTTGACCGGCTCGAAGTCGGCCTTGCCGAGCGGACAATGAATGATGCCGGCCTTGTCGGTGCGGTAGCGGACCTGCCCGGCCTTCGCGTTGCGAACCGCCTCGGCGACATCGGGCGTCACGGTGCCGACCTTGGGGTTCGGCATCAAACCACGCGGACCGAGGATCTTGCCGAGCTGGCCGACCAAGCGCATGGAATCCGGCGAGGCGATCACGACATCAAAGTCGAGCTTACCGGCCTTGATATCTTCGGCGAGGTCATCGAAGCCCACGCGATCGGCGCCGGCTTCGGTTGCCGCATCGGCGGATGCACCCTGGGCAAACACCGCCACCCGTACGGTCTTGCCGATGCCGTGCGGCAGGACGGTCGATCCGCGCACGACCTGATCGGATTTGCGCGGGTCGACGCCGAGATTGACGGCGACATCGACGCTTTCGGAAAACTTGATCCGCGACAGCTCATTGAGGAGTGCGAACGCATCTTCCGCCGGATAAAGCCTGCCGCGCTCGACACGCTCTTGGATCGCACGCATGCGTTTGGATAGACGAGCCATCAGTTCACCCCCTCGACATCGAGACCCATTGCACGGGCGCTGCCCGCAATGGTGCGAACGGCCGCATCCATATCCGCTGCGGTCAGATCGGGCATCTTCGCGGTGGCGACCTGCTCGAGCTGCTCGCGCGTCACGACACCGATCTTATTGGTATTCGGATTCGGACTCCCCTTCTGGATGCCCATCACCTTCTTCAGAAGGATCGAAGCCGGCGGGGTCTTGGTGATGAAGGTGAAGCTACGATCCGAATAGACCGTGATCACGACCGGGGTCGGCATGCCCTTTTCGAGATCTTGCGTACGCGCGTTGAACGTCTTGCAGAACTCCATGATGTTGACGCCATGCTGACCGAGCGCGGGGCCGACGGGCGGGCTCGGTGTCGCCTCGCCTGCCTTGACCTGCAGCTTGATGTAGGCGTTGATCTTTTTCGCCACGACATTTCTCCAGTGGGGTAGTCGCGCCGGAGATCGGACCCCGGCTCCCCCGACAAAGGTCCCTCATCGGGACAGGGTATCGACGCCGCACCAAGGCGACGGCGGTGAACGGGGCTTGAAGGCAAGACACCCGCAACGATCGGAACGACCCGATCCGAGGGCCTCGCCTCAGGCCTTCTCGACCTGCGCGAACTCGAGATCGACCGGCGTGGAACGCCCGAAGATCAAGACCGAGACCTTCACGCGGCTTTTGTCGTAATCGACGTCCTCGACGACACCGTTGAAATCGGTGAAGGGGCCGTCGACGACGCGAACGACCTCGCCGGGCTCGTAGAGCACCTTCGGCCGCGGTTTCTCGCCGCCGTCCTGGATGCGCTGGAGAATCGCGTCGGCTTGCGAGTCAGGAATCGGTGCCGGACGGTCTCCGGTACCGCCGATGAAGCCCATGACCTTCGGAACGCTCTTGACCAGATGCCAGGTTTCGTCGGTCATCTCCATCTGGACCAGGACATAGCCCGGGAAGAACTTACGCTCGCTTTTGCGTTGCTGGCCGCCACGCATCTCGACGACCTCTTCGGTGGGGACGAGAATCAACCCGAACAGATCTTCCAGACCGGCGCGTTTGATACGATCGTCGAGAGACCGCTTCACCTGCCCTTCGAATCCGGAATAGGCGTGGATGACATACCAGCGCTTGGACATACTCAGCCGCCCTGACCGGTGAGGAACCTGAGAATCGCCATCAGCATCATGTCGAACAGCCAGAGGATGATACCGACGATGATCACCATGACGATGACGATCAAGGTCGTCTGCAAGGTTTCTTGACGCGAAGGCCAAACGACCTTACGGACTTCCATCCGTGCGTCGGATATGAATTGCCACAATGCGCGACCACGCTCGGTCTGCAATGCAATAAAGGCCGCTGCACCGCTGATCACAAGCAATCCGATCACGCGAAGCAGGACCGAAAAGCCTTCGAAGAAATAAAAGGCGAAGATGCCTGCCACCAAAAGCAACGCGGCGATTGCCAGCTTGGCTGTATCCAAGCCGGCCCCTCGGGCCTCTACACGTGAATTCATGGGATCGGGTGTCGCCTAAGCGATAAATTTAACGGGGCGATGGTGTATGGCAGGCCAGGAGGGAATCGAACCCCCAACCTGCGGTTTTGGAGACCGCTGCTCTGCCAATTGAGCTACTGGCCTAAAACTTCCCGGATCGATCGCGAACCTGAACGGACGGGCCTTTCGGCACCGCCCGGGGATCCGCAGCGATCCGTCTTACTCGATGATCTTCGCGACGACGCCGGCACCGACGGTGCGGCCGCCTTCGCGCACGGCAAAGCGCAGCCCTTCTTCCATGGCGATCGGCGCAATCAG
>RZZS01000063.1 GCA_009929775.1 Alphaproteobacteria bacterium | reverse complement strand
TATCGACTGATCGAACAGGCTTTACAAATCGGCCCGGTTCCAGCGGATACGTTGAATACTACATCTTGTGGGTAGGCGTTTAACTGCATAGCCCCGTAACCTTTATCTTTTTTCGTCTTTTTGTCGGCTCACCGCGTTGCAAAAAGCGTTGCATACTCCCGGTATGCGCCGTTTTTGCGCCTTGTGAGCTGACAAAAATCCTGAAAAAATCTTTCAGGTTATTTCGTGACGAGCCCTTACTTTGCGTTGTGCGCCGGTTCGTTCCATCCGACCCTATGCAAACGCTTCCATAAACTGCTCGGCCGCGCGCCGCCATGTATAGTTTGCGCGTACATGGTTGAAGCGGTCTTCCGGACGTCCGCATGAGAGCGCCGTGAGGCAGCAGCGCGCGAGGTCGTCGCCCACCGCGCCAAGGAACGGCTCGCTGACGATATCGCGCGGGCCTGTCACGTCGTAACCCGCAATGGGCAGACCGCAGGCGAGGGCCTCGATCAGCACGATGCCGAACGTGTCGGTTTTTGATGGGAAAACGAAGAGGTCGGAGGAACGGTAATGGTCCGCGAGTTCATGGCCGACTTTTTTTCCGGCGAAGCGGGTTTCCGGGAATTTCTCTCTCAGTTCGGCCATTGCGGGCCCGTCGCCGACCACGACTTTCGAACCCGCCCATTCCATGCCGAGAAAGGCCTCGAGATTTTTCTCGATGGCGACCCTGCCGACATAAAGTGCGACCGGGCGCTTCAGATCGCCGAACAGGTTCTTCGGACCCGGGTAGAACAGGTCGGTGTTGACGCCGCGTGTCATCCGGTGCATGGGTACTGTGAAATCCCAGCCTTTCAGTTCGTCTTCAAGACTTTGCGTGGCAACCATCATGCAGTGAGAGGGGGCGTGGAACCTTCTGATATAATTTTTCGCGGCGCTATGGACCGGTTTGTAGAGGAACGGAAGGTAGCGCGCCGCTCGCTTGGCCGCGTAGTCGGGGAACTGCGTATGATAGGTTGTGGTAAACGGATAGCCGTGGCGCAGGCATATCTTGCGCGTTGCCCAGCCGAGCGGGCCCTCGGTTGCGGCGTGAATGTGGTCGGGCCGGTAGCTTGCCATCATGGCGGCAAGCCGTCGGTAGGGGAACGGAGCAAGCCGGATCTCGTCGTAACCCGGCATGGGAAAGGTCTTCGGGAAATCCGCCGGGCCGATGATCCGGACGTCGTAACCCATTTCCTCAAGTTCTTCGCAGATATGCTCGTAGGTGCGCACGACGCCGTTGACCTGCGGATGCCAGGCGTCGCTGACGATCAGAACTTTCTTCGCGGTTTGCAAGGCTCCCGTTTCGGGGGCGCGATCATTCATGGACATCGGTGCGCGGCGCTCTTACACTTGGTCAAGCTGGCCCTGAGGGTTCGTTTATGTCGTTTATCAGACCTTACATCCTTTTGCTTCTTTCCGCAGCGTTGCCGTTGGTGTTATCCACCTCGGGCGCGCGACCCGCGCACGCGCAGGCCTGTGGCGTTACGCCGGAAATCATAGTGACGCTGCGAAAGTACAGTCAGGGCAATTACAGCGTTTGGGATTATGTTTACGGCGTGCGGAAAATGGAGCGTCTGACCGACGCGCTCGAACTGCCGGACCGCAGTATCGTCGCGGTCGGTTACACGTTTCCGAAGGGGCGGGAGCGGGATGTGCGTCCGCTCATGTTCCGGATCGACCGGCGCGACCGGATGTTGTGGGAAAAGCGATTCGAGGACAGCTGGGACCGGATTACGCCGAAAGCCGTTCGTGCGATTGACGACGAAACGTTTCTGGTCGTCGGCGATATCGCTTCGCCAAAGGAAGGAAACCGAATCTGGGCCGGTTTTTTCGGGCTGGACGGCGAACCGAAGGACACCCGGATCGTCGAGGATTCGGAATACGATCTGTTTTTCGAGGATATGACGGAATCCATCGAAGAGGACGGATTCGTCCTCGCGGTGCGTGCGCGCCACAAAAAATTTCGCGCCCGAGAGCACGGCGTGGTTTACGGCCTTACGAAAGAGGCGAAGTACCGGTGGAAGCGCAGCTATAAGCCGGGGCTCGACAACCGTCTTTACGGCATTACGACGGTACGGGACGAAGCGGGACTCCCCTATTATATCGCGGTGGGAAGTCTCGATATGGATGCGCAGCGGCGCGCGGGCTTCATCATGGCGATCGACCGGCAGGGCCGGATGGCCTGGGGCGAGCAGTATCCGAGGGGCCTCAACGCGAATTTTCGCGAGGTGGCGGCTGTTACGGATGGCGACGTCGTCGTGATCGGCGATATTGTTCCGCAGGACGGTCCGTACAAGCAATCCGCCTGGATCATGCGTCTCGAGTCAGAAAGCGGCGATCCGCAATGGGAGCGTTACGTGGCGATCGAGGATATGCGGGTATACGGGCGCAAGATTTTCGGCTACCCGGACGGCCGGATCGTGGCCGCGGTCGACACGGATAACGAGGAAGGCGGGGAATTGCCGGAACTGGCACGCGTGTTGAGCATGTCGCCGCGCGGCGTGATCTTTCAGGACGATCCGTTTCTCGAGGGCAAGTCGGTGCGGATCAACGAAATGCACTCTAACAGCCGCGGCCACCGTTTCCTGATCGGCTCGGCGGAAGAGAGCTACAAGGCCGACGACGTCGACGACGTCGACAATTACAAAACGGACGACGGCTGGATGATTTTTGCGCCCGCGCTCGATCCGTATGACGATCCCTGCATTCCGCGCCGGTATTACAATCAATGACCGCGGCATTCGAGGACGAGGGGGACGACGGGGCTGGAGCGGAAGGTGATGTGCTCGTCTTCACCGTGCCGTCCGGCAGCGAGGGGCAGCGGCTCGACAAGGCGCTTGCCGGTCTTGCGGAAGAACTGTCCCGCTCGCAGGTCAAGGCGCTGGTCCTTGCCGGAAACCTGAAGATCGACGGCGTTCCGTGCGCCGACGTGTCATTCGCCGTCAGGGCGGGCATGCGCCTCGAGCTTGTCTGTCCGCCGCCCGAAGCGTCGTCTGTCGAGCCCGAGGACATTCCGCTCGCTATCGTTTTTGAGGACGAGCATCTGTTGGTGATCAACAAGCCTACGGGCTTGGTCGTTCACCCCGGCGCGGGGAACTGGAGGCACACGCTCGTCAACGCGCTTCTTTTTCATTGCGGCGACCAGCTCTCGGGCATTGGCGGCGTGGTGCGTCCGGGCATCGTGCATCGTCTCGACAAGGACACGAGCGGGCTGATGGTCGCCGCCAAGACCGACAAGGCGCACAAGGGGCTCGCCGCACAGCTCGAGGATCGTTCGCTGAGCCGGACGTATTTGGCTCTCGTCCTCGGGGTTCCCGTGCCCGCTATCGGCGACGTGGAACTGGCCATCGGTCGGCACCGCACGAACCGCCAGAAAATGGCGGTCGTTTCTTCGGGGGGGCGCCACGCGCACACGCACTACCGGGTCCGTGAGCAAATCGCCGGGGAATTCGCGCTGGTCGAGTGCGCCTTGCGGACCGGGCGGACCCACCAGATCCGCGTTCATATGGCGGCGATAAAACATCCGCTCGTCGGCGACCCGCTCTACGGTCCCCAGCGCACGGCGCTCAAGGCGGCGCTCAACCGTGCCAAATTCGATGCGGTGCGGTGCGAGCGGTTTCTCGGGTTTCCGCGTCAGGCGCTTCATGCGGCAAAAATCGGGTTCGTTCATCCGGTAACGGGTGAGGATCTGGCGTTCGAGGTTCCGCCGCCGGATGATATGGCGGCACTGTTGGATGTCGTTTGATGGGGTTTATGATATTGAGAAAAAACAATAAAACAGCCGATATTCCGGCCAATTTTGAATTTATGGCAAATTTTATCTACCATGGAATTAGATAAACCACATCAGGCACTCCAACCGGTCTGGCAGCGGTTTACGACGATCAAGAGGGGGTTAAGAACGTACAATCCGGCTATTCCTTAAGCTTCATCCGATCTGGTACCTCAACTTTGCCGCCATGTTTTCATGGCGGCTTTTTTGTGGGGAGGCGCTACGGGAAATGGCTGGAACCGGACGATTCTCATCCGTGTTAAAGAAATTATTGGCATTTTAAAGAGTTGTTGGAGTAAAAAGGACGACCCATATTCGAGCGTGCGGCGAGCGACATGAAATACGAGAAAGTTGATGTCACGGGATACCCGAGCTTCGACGGCCACGAGAAAGTCTTTTTCGTGGAAAACGAGGCGTGCGGTCTGAAAGCGTTCATCGGCATCCACAGCACCCGGCTCGGTCCGGCCTTGGGAGGGTGCAGGATGTATAATTATCGCTCCGAGGATCAGGCGGTAAGGGACACGCTGCTGCTTGCGCGCGGTATGACCTACAAAAACGCACTCGCCGGTTTGCCGCTGGGCGGGGGACACGTGGTCATTATCGGGAATCCCGGTGTCAACAAGAGTGATGCGATGTTCCGCTGCATGGGGCGCGCGATCGATTGTCTCGGGGGAGAAATCATTGTCGGCGGCGATAGCGGAATTAATTCGCACGATCTCGGTGTTATGGGTGAGGAGACCGGCCACGTCGTCGGTTTGCCGGTTCACGAGACCTGGGGGCCGATCGGCGGAGATTTCGCGCCGTACGCCGCCTATGGAGTATATTGCGGGATGAAGCGCGCGGCGCAGCGGCGGCTTGGCGTCGAATCGCTCTCGGGCGTCCGGGTTGCAATGCAGGGGGTTGGCGCGGTCGGATTCGAACTGTGCAGGTTGCTGCATAACGAGGGCGCGATTCTCGTTGCCTGCGAACTCGATCCCCAGGCCATTCGCCGTGCCAAAGAGGCCTTTCCGGACATACTGTTCATCGACTCGAGCGATATTTTCTCGGTTGAAGCCGAAATTTTTTCACCCTGCGCCATGGGGGCTCAGCTCAATTCCAACAGCATTCCCCAGATGCATTTCGACATTATCGCGGGCTCGGCGAATAACCAGCTTCATCATTTCCAGCACGACCAGTGGCTTGCGGATCGCGATATCCTTTATGTTCCCGACACCGTCATCAATGCAGGGGCCACGATCGCCGCCGCTTACGAGCACTTTCAGCGCGCGCCGGAAAATCCCCTCGGCCACGAACTCACACGCGAAACCCTCCGGCGGCATGTGGAAGGGATCGCCAATACCGTCGACGAGGTTCTCGATTTCGCCGAGGAGTACGGTCTTCCCTCCGGAGAGGCTGCCAACAGCGTTGCAGAGCGGGTGTTTTTGGGTGGTTGTATGCTGACGATCAATGCAACCAAGCCTGCCAGTTCCGCCCCAGTTCCCGGTGAGAAAAGCTCCGCGTGATTTCGTAAAGATCGATCGGTTTGTCAAGAGTTTGGCCGCTATCTCGCCCGAACGGCTCGGCGGCGAGCCGTATTCGGGATGTTTCCGGTATCGGGCTTAGATTCCCGAGGGGCAGGGCAAGTCGCAAACCGTTATGGACGTGAGTCGCTCCGCCGAAGATATCGGGATCGCTGGCATTCGTAACCGTGACGAAGCCCTCGAGCGTTGCGCCGTTGTCGAAGCTGCGGAGCAGCGCAAGCCGCGCGCCGGTGTCGCCCGCGAGGAACCTTCCGGCTTTTACGTGGACGGTCAGGGGACTGTCCGGCACTTCATACCAGGCATTTACATGCCCTGTGAGTCTGCCTGGTCCGAGGAGACCGAGAGTCATGAATGTGTCCGGATCCCGTTTTGTCGCGATGAAGGCTTCGGTTCCGACGACGAAGGCTCGTCCGTAGGGGCGGTAGAGGACTTCTCCGCCGAATCCGCTGTACATTTCCTCGAGATAGCCCAGTGACAGTGCAGCGTGGATGTCGTTTTTGACGGTGCCGGTCCATGCCGAGTAGAGCCGGTCGGGAGAGACGCGGGTCCGTGCGAAGTCACTCACGTTGCTGCGCACCGGTTCCGGCGAGGCCGGGCGGTAGTCTTTCAGACGGTCGAGGTTGTTCGCGATGTCGAGGCGCCACGTCATGCCGCTCAGGAATCCGGGGAGCAGGGCGCGCCGCCGCGCGTCGACGAGGAGGGATGAGCGGTACAAAAGGCCGCTATCCTCTTCCGCAAGACTGAACCGGTTGTCGAGGGCCAGCCCGAACCGCCAGTTCGTGAGAGGCTGGCTTTCGGGGCGCGGCACCGCGGGATCGTGCGATTCCGGCACGTTGAAGCGTGCGTTGCGCCATATCTCCTCCGCGCTTCCCTGCCGCTCGATCAGGGCACGTTCGAGGTCGCGCCGCGCGATGGAGGTGGCCGGTCCGCGCAGGCCAAACCAGACGGGCGTCAGAACCAGTTGCTCGACGCGTTCGCCCGCGTGGTTGGCCATGTACCGGGCGGCGCGGCCCATCTCGCGCGGCAGCGGCATTCCTGGTCTGTGCTCGAATTCGGCGCTTGCGGTGGTTCCATTCCGTTCGGCGTTATGCAGGGGGAAGCCGTCTTTGGCAGCGGCAATTTCCATTTGTGCAGGAAGCGAAAGGCCAGTCCGATAAGGGCGCAGCGCAGGTCCTCGTTCTTCTGTCCGGAAGGCGCGACCCGGCCAGCTTTCGACTGGCGATTTCAAGGTCATCCGTCCGAGCAGCTTGTCGCCGCCGACAAGCGCGCCGCCGATATCGACCCAGTCCACGGGCCGGTATGCAAGGCCGAGAGACCATGGAGACGGCGCATCGAATCCTGATGCGGTCTGCTCGGATGCGTAGCGATCCGCGCCCCAGTCGAGTTTAACGGACAGTCCCTCGATCGGCGTGAAATATTCGAGTCCGGCAAAAAGGCCCGCTTTCTCGCCGGTGAACCAGTCGTCCGGGCGGACGGGCATTTCGCCGTCCAGCGTCCGCGTATCACCGAAGTGACCGCTGAGGGATTTGAGAGGGTTGTCGATCTGCCCCGCGCTTCCCGCGCGACCCCACGCGATTCCGCCGGTGAGGTCAAGGCTCTTGTAGCGTTTCGAAAAAGCGATGTATTCGCCTGCCATGCGCTGGTGGCCGATCGCCGAATTGATTCCGAGCACGATGGCGGGCCGCCATTGCGTTTCTTCCGCAAGTCGCAGCTTGACGTCAACGCCCGGGAAAAGCCGGTCCGGGTCGTCATTTATGCCCGAGACCTCGAGAGTTTGGCGAACACCCACGAAAAGCGGTTCGGCAATCTGAAAGCCTGCAGTGAAATGCACATACGGATCCAGGGTCGCAGCGGTCACGCGCGCAGTCCCTGCCGGATCCATGCGTGCGCTCGGTATCGTATTGAGCCCTAGCGGGCCCATAAGCGAAGCCGTTTCGGCTGTCGCGGTCGTTGAAAGGCAGATGGCCGCGGCCACTATTATAAAGTTGTGTGCGCACCATCGTATTCGATAAAGAGTTTTGCAACTGTCGCGCGCAAAATTAAAAATGTAAAAATGAGAATGTGATCTGCGATTCATCACGGGCTTTAACGAGTTTAAAAAATGTCTGAACTTTTCTGGCTTATGGTTGCGAGCAACGTCCTGCTAATTGTAATGGCGACCGTTTGCTTTGTAATCATCCTCAAACAAAGAATTCAACAGCGGAGTTTGCTCAGCCTGGTTGACGACGCCATCGATTCGCCGATTAACGGCGTGGTTCTGTTCGACCATCAACAGCGTTACTGGCGTCACAACCGCAACGCCGAAAAGTTTCTTCCGATTCTCGCCAGTCAGGCAAAGCGTCCCGGAACGGTGTCCGGGCTTCTGGCCTATATGCAGGATAATGGCATTGATCTCGACCCGACGACCCGCAGAATTCTTGACCGCAACCCGTCACAATCCGATCTTGCGCATGGTTTCAGCGAAGTCATCGGCTGGGGGGGAGACCGGATGTGTCTCGTTCAGTTTCAGCCGACCTGCGGCGGGGGAACGATGGTCGTCCTCGTCGACATCAGCCACAGCGTCAGTCAGGAAGAGCAGCTGATGCACCTGTCGCAGGAAAACCACGACCTTGTTGCGGCGATCGAGGCAATTGAAAGCGGCGTGATCATCAGCGACCTCCGGCGGCCGCATAATCCGATCATTTTCGTCAACCGGTTTTTCACCGGCCTTCTGGCCGTTCCAAGGGACGAGGTCATTGGCAACGACTGGCGTTTCGTCATGGATGCACTGGGGAATTACGGTGCTGCCGAACGGATTGAGGAAGCGATCCGGAAACGGGAAGTCATCGGAATCGAATTCTCGCTTCCGCATGCGAAGGAGGAGTTATGGCTTTCGCTGCAGATTTCTCCGGTGACGTCGCCGAATGGCGGACCCGAGCTTTGTGTTGGAATCCTGACTGACGTTACGTCCGTGAAGGTGCGCGAGGCGCTGTTTTCCCAGGCGCAGAGGCTGGAGGCGCTCGGCCAGCTTGCGGGCGGCGTGGCACATGATTTCAACAATGTCCTCTCCATTATCGACGGCTACGGCCGACTGTCTCAGAACGCCTGCAAGGGGCAGTGCAACAGGCCGACCCACGAGTATCTCGAGCGAATACGCGCCGCTGTGCAACGCGGGGCGGCTTTGACCCGGCGACTGCTCGCGTTCGGTCGTCACAGTGCCTATGGCGGCAAGCCCGTCGATCTTGGTGTTCTTGTCGCAGATCAACTCGCTCTGCTTCGGCCGTTGGTCGAGGAGGACATTGAAATCGAGGTGCGTGTTCCGGATATCCCGGCTTTCGTCGAATGCCCGCCCGATGCAGTTGGGAATATCCTGATGAACCTCGTTATCAATTCCAAAGACGCCATGCCGCGTTCCGGAACGATTACCGTTGGTGTTGAGCATTGCGAGAGAGCCGATCTTCCTCTGTTGGTCCGGGAAAAATATCCGGACGTTGATTTTCTGCGTCTGACTGTCAGCGACACCGGGGAAGGAATCCCCAAGGAAAACCTCAGCCGGATTTTCGATCCGTTCTTTACAACGAAGCAGATTGGCAAGGGGACCGGGCTCGGTCTTTCCATGGTCTACGGGTTGGTGACCGAAATGGGGGGGCATATCGAAGTATCGTCCGAGCCGGGGAAGGGAACGGAAATGTCCGTATTCATGCCCGTTGCGCACGTCCCGCTCGCCAAAGCAGTATCGGGAGACACTGCAGATATCGGCAGCTTGCGGTTCGAGGGTTTTACGGCCCTTGTGGTAGAGGACGAGCCGGATCTTCTGGTGCTTGTTGCCTCCCTGCTGGAGGAACACGGGATGATCGTTCTGAAAGCAGGAGACGGGAACGAGGCGCTTGTCGTTCAGGACGACCACGACGGGGACATAGACCTGCTTCTGAGCGATGTCGTTATGCCAGAGATGAACGGCATCAAGCTGGCGGAACTCGTCCGCAGTCTCCGGCCGGAGACCCGGGTGGTCTTCATGAGCGGCTATCCGTCCGGAGGCGAAATGTCTCGTTACGATCTGCCGGACGATATCCCGCTTCTCCCAAAGCCGGTCGATCCTCGCGAACTTCTATTGCTTGTTTCGGGCTTGTTTGGAGAGACGCCCTGCGAAGATACCTACGGTAACCTTGAGGCTGGAAATGAACAGGATGAAGTCTGATCTGTGCGATCTGCGGGTATTGCTTGTGGAGGATCAGCCGGACTCGCGGGCGTTGATACGCAATATGCTGATTGAACTCGGCATCACACAGGTATTCGAATCGTCTGACGGCAAGCAGGCGCTGCAATTCATGGACACGGCCTTCGATTTTATCGACATCGTGATCTGCGACTGGAACATGCCGGGGATGACCGGCGTCGAACTGTTGCGGCAGTTGCGGAGCGCCGACCCGAGCTTTCCCTTTCTGATGGTGACGGGGCGGGCGGACAGGGGGTCGGTGATGGAGGCCCGTAGCTCCGGCGTGACCGGCTACATAGCAAAGCCGTTTTCGCCAACCCAGCTTGAAGCGAAGCTCCGGGTAATTTTTGCCAAGATGCCTGGACGTTGAGACGTTTCCCTGACCAAGTGCGGCGCGGTTTCAAACCCCCGGTGCTCGTGATATAAGATCAGGCATGGATCAGGAATTCGACGTTTGCGTCGTCGGCGGCGGAATCAATGGTGCCGGGATTGCGCGGGATGCGGCAGGGCGCGGCCTTTCGGTTCTGCTCGTGGAGCAGGGCGATTTGGCGGGGGCAACGTCATCGGCCAGTTCGAAGCTTATCCATGGAGGTCTCCGGTATCTCGAATATTACGAGTTTGGTCTTGTTCGCAAGGCTTTGCGGGAACGGGAAGTCCTTCTTGGTCTCGCGCCTCATATCATCTGGCCGCTCACGTTCATACTGCCCCACGATCGTTTGCTCCGGCCGGCATGGATGATCCGCGCGGGCCTCTTTCTATACGATCATCTGGCCGCGCGCGTGACGCTGTCAGGTTCGTCCGGGGTTGATCTTGCTTCCCATCCGACCGGGAAGATTCTGAAGGAGGGATACAAGCTGGCGTTTCGCTACTCGGACTGCTGGGTGGATGATTCCCGGCTTGCCGTTCTGAACGCCATGGATGCGAAGGAGCGCGGAGCGGCGGTTATGACCCGGACCCGTTGTCGCTCCCTTCTTCCGATACCGCGGCGCGGGATATGGCAGGTCGGGCTGGAGGACTGCGCCGGAAGACAAAAGACTGCAAGCGCCAGAACCATCGTCAATGCCGCCGGTCCGTGGGTGCAGGCAATTCTTGAAGAAAATGGATTGGTGACGAAAGAAACGCCGTCCTTGCGCCTTGTCAAAGGCAGCCACATCGTCGTTCCAAAGGTTCATGACGGCGAGGAGGCGTTCATTCTTCAGCAACCGGACGGGCGCGTTGTCTTCGTTCTGCCCTTTGAAAGCAATTTCAGCCTGATTGGAACGACCGAGGAGCCGATAAGCGGCGATCCCGGTGCGGCAGCCATATCCGAAGCGGAAATGAGCTATCTGTGCGACGCGGTCAACCGTTCGTTCCGGGTTGCCTTGTCTCCGGAGTCCATCATCTGGCATTTTAGCGGCGTTCGTCCTCTTCTCGATGGCGGTGAGGAAGACATATCTTCGGTAACGCGCGACTATCATCTGATGAAATCCTCGCATTACGAATGCGGGATTCTGAGCGTGTTTGGCGGCAAGGTCACAACCTACCGCGCGCTTGCCGAGGAGGCTGTGGGGATGCTGACCGACAAGCCGGGCTGGACCGCGGAATCGGTACTTCCGGGCGGCGACCTTGGCGAGAGTTTCGAGGCGTTCCTCGACCGGAAAAAGGCGCGGTATCCCTGGTTGCCCGAGGACCTCCTGCGCCGCTACGCGCGGGCTTACGGAACCCGGATGGATATTGTGCTTGAGGGGAAGGCGTCTCTGGAGTCGCTCGGGCGCGAGGTGTGCGAGGGGCTTTATGAAGCCGAAATTGCCTATCTTGGACGGTACGAATTCGCAAGGACCGCCGGGGATGTATTGTGGCGGCGGACGAAGCTCGGATTGCATATGGCTGCCGACGAGGACCCTGGTGCTGAAATTGAAGTTATTTTAGACAAGTATTCTCCTGATTTTAGCTAAACCTCCAAAAAACGCAGCGTAAAATCAATTGCTTGTAAGTAATTTTTGATGATAATAAATCTATGACAGTGGGTTTGGATATAGTTCTGATTGTCGGCGCAATCGCTCTTGCCCTGATCGCCCTGGCGGCCCTGCCAGACATGGGGCGGACGCTCGGCAAGTACAGTCACTACATTTTCTTTTTCGTCAGCCTCATCGTTTGCATGTTTGTTGTCGGTCGCTATGGTTCCGGTAACGTGCCGGTCAGCGTACCAACCGCGAACGTTGCCGCAGTGATCGACGGCACATCGCGTGAGCAGAAAATCAAAATGGGCATTTCAGAATGTCAGGCTTTTGTCGAAGCCAAGCGGCGCGGCGAAGCTCATCCGTCGGAAATCGAACCCGCGTCGGGCGGCTTCCTGCCGATCACCATGCAATCGGCTTCCATGTGGGAGACCTGTGCCGAGCGCTTCGGTGAGAGCTTCTGGAAGGTTGACACAACCATCGACGGACGACGTGGCGGCGACGTTCTGTGCGATCTATACCGGCAGGGCGACTATCGCTCCGAGCGCGTCGACATGTGGTGCAGCACGGTATTCGCGCCCAAAAGCCAGGCTGAGTAAGCCCGGCTTCGCTTTCCGTTCGTTTCGTTATATCTTTGCTCTCTGAAATTCCGGTTCAGGGAGACTGCGCATGATTGCCCCGACACTGCTGGCCATCGATCAGGGAACTACAAGCACGCGCGCCATCCTGTTCAGCCGGGACGGCGACATTCTGGTGTCCAGCCAGAAGGAATTGCGCCAGTATTATCCGCGCAAGGGCTGGGCGGAGCACGACCCGGAGGATATTTGGGGCGATACGCTTGCCGTATGCCGGGATGTCATGAAGGCGGCGCCGGAGGCATCGGACAGAATTGCGGCCATCGGCGTCACGAACCAGCGCGAAACGACGATTCTCTGGGACCGGATAACGGGCCGTCCCGCTCATCGGGCTATTGTCTGGCAGGACCGGCGAACCGCCGGAATTTGCGAGGAGCTTGCGGCAAAGGGCGCGGAACCCCTGATACGATCGTCGACCGGATTGCTTATCGATCCGTACTTTTCGGCAACCAAGATTGCCTGGTTGCTCGACAATGTCGACGGGGCGAGGGAGCGGGCCGGGCGCGGCGAACTCGCGTTCGGGACGGTTGACTGCTGGCTGCTATGGAAGCTGACGGGCGGAAAGGTTCATGCGACGGACGCGACCAATGCGGCGCGTACGATGTTGTTTAACCTCCAGACTCAGGACTGGGACGATAATCTTCTGGCTCTGTTCGATATTCCGCGCGCCCTTATGCCCGAGGTGCGCGACAATGCGTTTGAGTTCGGTTCGACGCAGCCACCGCTGTTCGGCAGGCCGATTCCGGTTCGCGGGATGGCGGGCGATCAGCATGCGGCGATGGTCGGACAGGCCTGCTTCGAACCCGGCATGGTCAAGGCAACCTATGGCACCGGATGCTTCGCTCTCATGAACATCGGCGACCGGTTCGAGGAATCGCAAAACCGCTTGCTGACGACACCGGCCTATCGTCTTGGCGGCAAGGTGACCTATGCGATCGAGGGGTCGATCTTCATTGCCGGTGCTGCGATCCAGTGGCTTCGTGATGAGCTTGAGTTTTTCGATCATGCCGACGAAAGCGACCGGATTGCCAGTGAGGTCGGGGATTCCGGGCATGGCGTTTACTTTGTTTCGGCTCTTATGGGACTGGGAGCGCCACACTGGCGGCCCGATGTGCAGGGTGCGATCTTTGGGCTCCGGCGCGATACCGGCAAGGCTCACATCGTCCGCGCAGCCCTCGAAGCGCAGGCTTACCAGACCCGCGACCTTCTCTTCGCGATGGAAGCGGATACGGGCCGTTCGACGGGGGTACTGAGAGCGGATGGCGGCATGGTGGCAAGCCGCTTCATGTGCCGGTTCCTCGCCGACATCATTGGCGGGCCGGTCGAGGTGCCGACTGTTTCGGAGACGACGGCCCTGGGGGCTGCCCGTCTGGCCGGGCTGCAGGCGGGGGTCTATGAGGATATCGACGATATCGCTGCGATCTGGCAGAGCGGACGGCGTTACGAGCCATCGATGCCGGAACCGTTGCGGGAAACGCTTTACGAAGGCTGGCAACAGGCCTTGCGTCGATTGCTGGCCTGAGGCTGGATTTAACTGTTGCCTTTGGCGTGACGTTTTTCCATGTAGCGTTTGCAGGCGCCCACAAGTTCGTCTTTCATCATTTTTCCTGTAGCGCCGCCATCGCCTTTCATCTGGTTATTGACGATCGCCGCCAGCGTTTTCTGGTGCGCCTCGACGATCGCAATGATGTCGTCGTCGATCCTGGAGACAGTCTCGAGGAAGTTCAGCATTATGTTGGCCAGATCGCCAATGAGCGTGTAACCGAACATGGCCCCGTTGGCTTTTAGCTGCATGACGGGCTGGGTCACATGCTGGCGGAGCGACTGGAGATCTTCCTTGCCGGCACGTGCAAAGGTCACCGCACGGGTGAGTTCGTCCAGAAACTCCTTCGCCATGGGGCCGAAGTCGGTCTGGTTTTCGTCGATCTGCTTTTGACAGACCTCGACCTTTTCCTTCTCGACGGCACCGGAGCCGACCTTTGCCTGAAGTATCTTGGTGGCCTTGTAAATATTTACGCGCGTTTCACCCTGCATTGGCTTTGCTTGCTGTTACGTTTTTTTGCTAGTTGCTGAAGGCGATATCGACCGGAATTGTTCCGCCTTCCCGGTCGATCTTGCGGCGCCGCGGTCCGTGGTAGTTCTCGACGCGCCGACGTCGACGGTCGGGGCCGAAGAAATCACCGGCCTCGATGAAGTCGCGGGGCTTGTTGATGACATAGGCGATGCGGTTGATGAGACCTTCGGCGGTGAAGGGCTTTGCCAGGAACTCGGTAACGCCGGTATCCCGGGCCTGTGCCACGCGCTTGGGCGCCGAATACCCTGTCAGCATGATGATTGGAACCATCCGGTTCGGGGACATTGGGTTCCGCCGGATTTCGCCGGTAAGGGACAGTCCGTTTTTCGGCTCCATCTCCCAGTCGAGAATTACGATGTCGGCGTTGCTGTTCCTAAATTTCATAAACCCGCTCGCACCGCTTTCAGCGGTGACAATCGATCCCACACCGAGGCTATCAAGAACAGAGACGATGAGATCCCGCATTGCCTTGTTATCTTCGACGACGAGGACGGACAATTTCGCAAAATTAACGGCCATGGTCTAAATTTCTATAAGACAGATATCCGTCGACTATCCTACGGCGGGTACAAAAGGTCAATCCGTTTTGCCATGTTTTTCGATCGCTTTCGATACGATTTCCTTCAGTTCCTTTGCGTTATTGTCGCCGTGATCCTTGATGCCTCCGAAATAGACGGCCCACATGGCGTCGATGTGGGCCTGCACGATCGTATGATGAGCAGGTTTCGAGAGATCGAGCTTTTCGGAGAACTCGCGCAAGGACAGGCCGAAATGCTGCATAAGCGGATAGTAGAATGTCGCGGCGAGGTCCTTGACATGGTTGGCGTAGTTGTAGAGCTGTTCCAGCTCGCTCGCGTTCCTGTTGTCCGTGTCGCCTTTGAGCCGGTTCCAACTGTCGGTCAGGTTTTTGAGGACGTCCTTGACTTCGACCGGATATGTCGCTGCTTTCTCGTCGATTCGTTGCTGGGCGCGGTCGACGGCATTCGGGTCCAGAAAGCCGGGTCCGCTTTTTGCATCGCCGCCAGCCTTGACCTTCAGCCGGTTTATGCGGTGAAAGATTTCAACTTCGGCGTTCTCGCCGGTTTTTCCGTTCGATGTGTCTTCGGCAGGCTTTTTTTCTTTATCGCTCATGATTTACCTTGATGTGCTCGGACTGGGTGACCCGTCGTTCCTCGCCGCTGTAATCGAGGTCTTTGCGGCGGCGGTCGGGGCCAAAAAAGTTCGGGGCCTTGACGAAAGGCCGGGGGTTATCGATGACGTAGAGGATCCGCTGGGCGAGCTTCTCGGCAGAGACGGGCTTGACCAGCACCTCGTTAAACCCGTTGTCCCGCCCGGCTTCGACGACGGCCTCGCTGGTGTAGGCGCTGATGAGGATGGTCGGAAGGAACCGCAAGCTGTCACGCTTGTGGGAGCGGATCCACGAAATGACCTCCATCCCGTTCTGTTTTGGCATAAGCCAGTCGATCAGCGCAAGGTCGATTGGCTCACGGGAACCGGAATCGCCGTTGCTGGAGCGGAGGCGTGAAATGGCGTCCCGACCGTTTTCGGCAACGATTATCCGTCCAACGCCAAATTCTCTGAGCATTGAGGACAACAGATCGGCCATGAAGGGAAAATCCTCGGCGATCAGGATTGTGAACTGGTGCAGGCTATAGCTTTTTTTCTGACGATTGTTATTGCCGGTGGACATTCTGCGCAGCCTTCACTCCGTCCTGACGCTTACCCGAAACGGGCATGTTCTTCCGGCAATTGTATTGAATCCGAACCGGTTATCAAGTGTGGATTGAGCCAAATCCCGCCCGGCTCCACCGCGTTACAAATTTTAGTGAGAAGGACTGGACAGAGCTACCGGATTCTTCTATAAGCCCATAGGTCACATTCCGTGCCCGCGCGCCCAGATAGCTCAGTTGGTAGAGCAGGGGACTGAAAATCCCCGTGTCGGTGGTTCGAATCCGCCTCTGGGCACCACTTTATCTTCTCCCAAAAAAAACGGTAAAGTCCAAAAAGATCAGGGAATCTGAAGGTTTCCGGGCATCTTTTTGTCCGGATTCGTCCAATGTCATCCTGCGAACTCCGGCACGTTTTCGGGTATTCAGGACGTGCCAGAAAGGCGATGCCCGAAAGTGAAGCTTACACATCTGCAATGCAGAACCGCAAAGTCGGTCGCAACCTCCGCGTAAGGCAAGATAAATGTCTGGCAATCAGGCGGCAGGATTGCCGGGATAAAGACCTGTATCGTCTTGCCGATCCTGTTCCATTTTTGTACTAATTTCTGTAACCCCTTTGCGTGAATCGGGCGGCAGGCCGAAATCCAGGCGTGTATCCTCTACGGAGAAGAACAGGTGAACGCAGTCGAAATCGAAGAAGCAATATCGAAGCTGGCGGAGGAACCTTTTGATCCCGCCGCGTTTCCTTATGCGTTCCTCGAAGCGTTCGGGAACAAGCCCGCCACAATCAAACGCCTCCAAAACAGCAACAAATCCGATATAGAAGGCGGAGTTCTCCAGTACAACAATATCCATCTGGCGACATGCTCAGCCGGGGAAGTCTTGAACACGCTGGACGCCCTGCGCGAAAGCCCGGCCACCGCAAAGCAAAAAGCAAAATTTATTCTGGCCACGGACGGCGAGGAGTTTCAGGCCGAAGACCTATGCAGCGGCGAAACAGTTGCCTGCGCCTATCAAGATTTTCCTGACCATTTCGGTTTTTTCCTGCCACTGGCCGGGATCAGCACGATCAAGCAAATCAGCGAGAACGCCTTTGATATTCGCGCCACCAGCCGCCTGAACAAGCTTTATATCGAACTGCTGCGGAACAATCCCGACTGGAGTACAAAAGACCGCCGCCCGGACATGAACCATTTCATGGCGCGGCTGATATTCTGTTTCGGGGCTATGCAGTTGACTGCCCACGCTACTACATGTAGTGTTTCAGCCGATGATGGAGTACCCTGCGACCATGACGGATTTTATGGAGATTTTCCCGA
>RZZS01000129.1 GCA_009929775.1 Alphaproteobacteria bacterium | reverse complement strand
AGCGGGGTCGAGGAACAGCTGCCGTGGGCGAACATCACCTTCGATGAATTCCACGTCATCCAGCTGGCCAATCAGGCCGTGGATGCGGTGCGCCGCGCGGAGGTCAAATCCACTCCCGTGCTCAAGCGCAGCCGTTACCTCTGGCTCAAGGACCAACAGGACTGGAGCCGCCGTCAGCTGCGCCAGTACGTCGATCTGCGCCGCCTCAACCTCAAGACCCACCGGGCCTACCGCATCAAGGAGAGCCTGCGCGAGATCTTCCGTTTGGCCCACACCCGCGAGGAGGCCGAGGCGTTGCTCACGCGCTGGTACAGCTGGGCCCGGCGTTGCCGCCTCGAGCCCATGAAGGACTTCGCCAAGACCGTCAAGAACCATTGGGACGGCATCCTCAACGCCTTCGATTCCAAGCTCACCAACGGCCGCGTCGAGGCGGCGAACGGGCAGATCCAGGCCGCCAAGGCCAAGGCTCGCGGCTACGGCACGGTGCGCCATCTCATCACCATCGCCGACCTGGTCGCGGGCAAGCTCACCCATCTGCCGGCCTGTCCGTTTGAAAACCGAAAGTGTGCGAACCCGTCAGCATGATCCAGGGGTACCTGAACGGGGTTACCCACACCAAACGTAAGAGAGCCCCCAAAATTCCAGGTAGCGATGGCCGGAGTTACGCACAAGGGTCCCCTGATCGAGGCTACATCGGATAGCGTAAGCGTCCGGGCAACTCCCGGATTGCCCCTTCCCCTCTGATGTCGTCCATTTTCAGATTGTGCGGCAGCAGCGCCGCGACCGCCTCCGGGGACTTGGCACCGGGCAGGTGCTCGAAGAGGTGGTTGAGGTATGCCCAGGGCTCCAGGCCGTTGGCCTTGGCGGTTTATGCCGCCCGCCGAACTATGCCGAACGGCGAAATGGTTGCCAAGAACCGTCGAGAGTCCATTGTGACGGATTCGGCATAGTCTTGTATCTCCGCGTTCAACACCGGAGGGCAAGTTGATGTTGGCGGAAGAGTACTTGCGTAAAAGTCGGCTATTCCAACGCCTGAAGAGCGGCCCCGACGGACATCTCATCGATCTCTATACAACCCGCTTGGTCAAGGAGTAGTTCGATCGCCAGGGCACCTGGCGATGTCTGAGTCTAGTCGATGGTCTCTTGAAGTGGCTGACAAGCAGCCGCTTGGAGCTTGGTCGGCTCGATGAGCACGTGGTCGAGCGCTACCTGAGGCACCGAGGCCGCAAGCAGTCGATCCAGTCGGGCGACCGAGCCGCGCTGAAGCGCCTGCTTGAGGTCCTGCGAGAAGCGAAGGCGGTTGCGCCTGCACCAGAGCCGCCGATGTCCTCGGATGAGGAGATTTTCGAGCAGTTCGCCGATGATCTGCGACATGAACGCGGACTGGCACCGAAGTCCATCCTCCGCCACCAACCGATCGTTCGCCGGTTTCTTCGCGAGGCGTGTCCCGCCGGCACCAGCACTCTCGTCAACATTGGACCAGAGGCTGTCATCGGCTACGTCCAGCGCCACGCCTGGGACGCAAGCGCGGCGTCCGGGAAGGCCATGTGCTGGTCCCTGCCTGCCTTTCTGCGCTACCTCTACCGACGCGGGGCGAACACGAGGGAACTTGCCGACGGCGTGCCGTCCATCCGGCGATGGCAGCTGACAGATCATGCATGCCAATCCCCGCCGATGTCGGCACGGCCATCGTTGCCTACCTGCGCGAGGATCGACCGGTGTCCGATTCTCGCCGGCTGTTTCTGCGGATCTTGGCGCCCCACGTCGGCTTTGCCTCCGGGAGCGCCATCACGATGATTGCCCGGGCGGCGCTCGAACGTGCAGGAATCAGCGGCTTTGCGCACCGAGGGGCACATCTGTTCCGCCACAGCCTGGCCAGTGAGCTGCTGCGCTCCGGGGCTACCTTGTCGCAGATCGGCCAAGTGCTCGGACACGCGCACCCCGACACCACGCGCATCTATGCAAAAGTCGATCTCGAGGGGCTTCGGTCGTTGAGCCTTCCTTTTGGCCAGGGCATCCAAGCGCATATCGCCGCATGTACTCAGACACTATTCCGAGCCCCGGACTATTACCGGGTACTTGGATCTTTCCAGCATTGACTAGCACATAACCGACGTCGACTCGGCATAGTCTTGACTCCGATCACTGCCCCAGTCAGGGCATCAGGAGTCAGCCATGAAGACCATCGTCAACGCTCAAGTGACCCTATCGCGGCCACTGGAAGGCCCACTCGCACCCCATATTGCCTCGTTTGCACAGTGGATGCCTGAACAAGGAACAACCGTCACCGAGCGGTGCCGGAGCAACAGCAGGCGCTGAGCCGGCCGATGGTCATCCGGGATCCGCACACAAGCGAACGATCGGCTCGCCGCGGATCCACGTCGTCTTGTGTTAAGCTCGGGGCAAGCTGCGTCCAGCACCGCTTGGGCTTACGGGAGCGAATCTGCATCATGGTCGATAAAACACACACCGGGAATATTCTTATTACTGGTACATCCACGGGCATCGGTAGGGCCTGTGCACTTCAACTCGATCGGCTGGGTTTCCGTGTGTTCGCCGGCGTCAGGCGCATCGAGGACGGTGACGCACTGCGCGTCGGATCGTCCGAGCGGCTCAAGCCGATCCTTCTGGACGTCACCGAGCCGGACTCCATCGAGAGCGCGCGGCGCAAGATCGGCTCGATCGTCGGTACAGATGGACTGCAGGGTTTGATCAACAATGCCGGCATTGTCGTCGTTGGCCCGCTCGAAGTCCTGCCGGTCGCCGAAATCCGTCGACAAATGGACGTCAATCTGCTCGGATCCATTGCGGTGACACAAGCGTTTCTCGATCTCATTCGATCCGGACGCGGTCGCATCGTGAATATGAGCTCCATCGCAGGTCAATTGGCATCCCCGTTCACGGGATCGTACAGCATGTCCAAATTCGCGTTGGAGGCATTCAGCGATGCCTTGCGCATGGAGCTCGCACCTTGGGGCATCCCGGTTTCCGTCATTGAGCCAGGCAATGTCGCCACACCGATCTGGGACAAGAGCCGTACGCGCGGCGAGTCGATCTACGAGGGACTCGGTACCGATGCCCGGACGCTGTACGGGGATCAGCTCGCGACACTGCGCGAGGTGTCGCGGAAAATCGGCAGTCGGGGACTCTCGCCCGAGCGGGTCGCGGCAGCGGTCGCACACGCACTCACCTCTAAACGGCCTCACACCCGGTATGTCGTCGGAATCGACAGCAAGGCCCTTCGGTTCCTCTCCCGCTGGATCCCCGATCGACTCAGGGATCGCCTGATCCTGAAGGGATTGGGACTCGTCGATGTCCGCACCGTCTCGCAGGAGCGGCAATAGACAACGTCTGTCGGGGATGCGGACTCGCCGCCGTCGCCCGAACCCTAGCGATTGACGCCCCTCGCTGCAAGACGGAGCGCTACGCACGTTCCGCTGCCGTTCCGCTGCGCAGGGCTCTGCAGATCGGCGGGTAAGAGTGCCGCCGCCGGCCCCGTGTCGCCGCGAGCGCAGAGGAATTCAGCGCCCGCGGCGCTTCACATCAACGATAGGTGAAGCGGTGCGTCCGTATCGCCTCGTTCCCCGCATAGTCGATCGCCTTGGTCACGACCTCATAGAGCCCGGCGACCAGCGGCTTGAAGGCGTAGGACCAGTTCTCCCTGCCATCCGCCCTCAACCAGGTCTGCTGTGTCGAGACGAAGGCCAGCCCGTTCCACCAGCGTCCCGTCGCGAGGTTCCGGAGACTGACCTGCACCTCGAAGACC
>RZZS01000128.1 GCA_009929775.1 Alphaproteobacteria bacterium | reverse complement strand
CAAGGACGAGGTCAACGCCTCCGAGGTCAAGATCGGTGCCGACGAGCTACCCGCCGTCACCCAGCTCTTCACCGAGCCCTACATGGTGGACTTCCTGCTAGACAATAGCCTGGGCGCCTGGTGGGCCGCCCATCGCCTGAGCGGTCAGGATTTGCGCGATGCCGAGACCGAGGATGATCTCCGCCGCAAGGCCGCCATCCCGGGCGTCCCCCTGCAATACCTTCGATTCATCCCCGCCCCCGCCGAGGCGTCCACCCGCGATGGCCCAGTCGCGACTTCCGACTGCGTCGTCAGGGCTTCTGATTTCGTAGTCAGGGCTTCTAGCCCTGACCAACCGACAGGCACGCTCGGCGCGTCCGGCTCCGATCGATCAGGCCAGGATGGCCTGACTACGCACAACGACGGCGCTTCCGATTGCGTCGTCAGGGCTTCTAGCCCTGACCACCCAGAATGCGTGTCCAGCCCCGAACGGTCAGGCCAGGATGGCCTGACGACGCACGTCGATCGCCTGTTCACGCCATTGGCATCGCCAACCCACCTCAGGATGGACGAACAGACCCTCGCTATAGGCCACGGCGAGCATCTTCCACACTGGACCTGCAAAGGCGCCGTCTACCATGTCGTCTTTCGCCTCGCCGATTCCGTGCCCCAATCCAAGCTCGCCTTCTGGACCGAAGACACGGCCCGCACCGCCCCCGACGACCAGACCGCCAAAGCACAGCGAGACGCCCGATACCGCAAACGCAAGGAAATAGACACCTGGCTCGATTCCGGCTACGGCGCCTGTCACTTGCGGCAACCCGAGATCGCCAGGATCGTTGCCGATGCGCTCAAACACTTCGACGGCGAGCGCTACCGACTGCACGCCTGGTGCGTCATGCCGAACCACGTCCACGTCATTGTCGAGCCATTGGGCGACTACCCGTTGTCCAACCTCATTCACAGTTGGAAGTCCTTCACCGCCAACGCCATCAACCGCCGTCTCGGGCTCAGCGGAACCCTCTGGCAGGCCGATGCCTACAATCACATCATCCGCACGCAGAAGGAGTACGACTACCAGGTTCGCTACGTCTGGGAAAATCCCGACAAGGCGAACATCCCGAATTGGCCGTGGCGCTGGGCAGCCGACCAGGATTCCGCTGCCCACTCCGTCGTCAGCGCTTCCGATTGCGTAGTCAGGGCTTCTAGCCCTGACAACCCCACAGGCATGCTCAGCGCCTCCGGCTCCGATCAGGCAGGCCAAGATGGCCTGACGACGCACATCGTCAGCGCGTCCGGTTCCGAATGGTCAGGCCAGGATGGCCTGACTACGCAGATGCACATGCAGCGCTGGACCCCGGCGGCCGGCAGCTTCGCGGACTGGCCGGACAGCCTCGCCGATTTCAAGCTACTAGACCCCTGCTGCGGGTCGGGGCATTTTCTGGTGGCGGCCTTCCTGATGCTGGTGCCGATGCGCAGGGTGGCCGAGGGGCTGAGCGCGCGTGAGGCGGTGGACGCCGTGTTGCGCGACAACCTGCATGGTCTGGAAATCGACGCCCGCTGCGTCGAGATCGCCGTCTTCGCGCTCGCCCTGGCCGCCTGGCGCTTCCCGGACGAGAACGGCGATCCGCTCGGCGTGCGGCCGGAGATGCCGGCGCCGAACATCGCCTGCTGCGGTCTGAAGGTCGCGGCCAAGCCGGAGGACTGGGAGGCATTGGTGCCGGACACGTTGCCCAATGCCGACTTCCTGCGGCAGGAGCTGCGCGTGCTGCATGCGAGCTTTGCGCAGGCGCCGCTGTTGGGCAGCCTGCTGGATCCCACGCGTGACCTGAAGGACGATTTGTTGGCCTCCAGCTTCGACAACCTGAAGGAACTGCTGGAGCGCGCGCTGGCGACCGAGCCACCGGCCACGCTCCGGGGGTCGGGGCAAGCGTTGAACGACGATGAATGGGATTTGGCTCTAGCCGCGCGCGGTCTGCTGGATGCCGCGCGGCTGCTGGATGCAAGCTATCAATTGGTCGTGACTAACGTGCCTTATTTGGTGCGCGGCAAACAGAATGTCATCCTGAAGAATTATTGCGCCAGCGTTTTTTCAGATGCGAAAAACGATTTAGCAACCGTGTTTATTGAGAGATGTTACCAATTGACCAATGAAGGGGGTACTGCCGCAATCGTTAGCCCTCAGAACTGGTGGTTTCTTCAGTCGTATTCCTCATTTAGAGCCTGGCTTCTTAAGAGCTGCGAGCTTAACGCTCTTGCGGCGCTTGGCGAAGAGTCTTGGGAGTATTTTGGAGAAAGAGGTCCACTTGCCACTTTGATGCTTACGTCCCGAAAGCCCCCGCATGAGGAATCTGCATTTCTTGGCATTAATCTTGTACCGTATAAGTCCCTTGACGATAAAAAGCACCTTCTTGAATCAGGCGCAATAGAGAGACTCCCGCAGTCGTCGCAGCTAAATAACCCGGACTTCCGCTTAACACTGGAACTTGGTGAGGGGGGAGATCTGCTGGAAAGGTATGCGTATAGCTATGAAGGATTGACGACGGGTGACATCGATAGGTTCGTATTCCGGTTTTGGGACGTTGGTTGGCGGTCACCATTTTACCCATTCGTACAGAACGCAGTCGAAACGGAATACTACACAGGTCGTTCCGACGTTATTCGGTGGGGCCGCGATGGCGAACTTGTCTCGCGGTTTCATGGTGCCTACATCAAAGGGAAAACAGCCTGGGGAAATCGCGGCCTCAGAATCACTCAGATGCGGGTTTTGTCAATCACAATTTATGAGGGCGAAATCTTTGGCAAGAGTGCAGCAACCCTCATTCCGGATGACGAAAAGAACTTACCTGCACTGTGGTGTTACTGTACCAGCCGGGATTACACAAAAGCTGTTCGCCGAATCGACCAGAAAGTCAATGTAACCGTCGCTACATTGACCAAAGTTCCATTCGACCTTGCCCGCTGGCGCCAAGTTGCGTCCGAGCGTTACCCCAACGGCCTCCCCAAACCCTATTCCGACGACCCAACCCAGTGGATTTTCCACGGCCACCCCCAGCCCGCCACCGACCCGCTACAAGTCGCCGTCGCCCGCCTGCTCGGCTACCGCTGGCCCGCCGAGACCGACGCCGAGATGGAGCTCTCCGACGAGGCCCGCGTCTGGATCGCCCGCTGCGAAGCCCTGGCCGATCATGTCGACGACGACGGCATCGTTTGCCTGTCCTCGGTGCGCGGCGAGCCGCCCGCCCACGATCGCCTGCTGTCCCTGCTGATCGCGGCCTGGGAGACCGTCGAGCCCGGCAGTTGGAGGCCCAGCATCCTGGACAAGCTGCTGGCCGACGCCGGCTGCGCCGGTAAGGGCCTGGACGTCTGGCTGCGCGACAGCTTCTTCGAACAGCACGCCAGGCGATTCCATCACCGCCCCTTCATCTGGCACGTCTGGGACGGCCTGAAGGACGGCTTCGGCGCCCTGGTCAACTATCACAGGCTCGACGCCCGCAACCTGGAGCGTCTCATCCACACCTATCTCGGCGACTGGATCCGCCAGCAGGAAGCCGGCGTGCGCGATGGCATCGACGGCGCCCCGATCCGCCTCGCCGCCGCCCGGGATCTCAAGCGCCGCCTGGAGCTGATCCTCGAAGGCGAGACCCCCTACGACATCTTCGTGCGCTGGAAACCGCTCGACGAGCAGCCCATCGGCTGGAACCCGGATCTGAACGACGGCGTCCGTCTCAACATCCGTCCCTTCATGACAGCCGAGGTCCTGCGCCACAACAAAAAGCCCAAGCTCAACATCAAATGGGACAAGGACCGCGGCAAGGATGTGGACAGCGCGCCCTGGTTCCCGGTGTTC
>RZZS01000062.1 GCA_009929775.1 Alphaproteobacteria bacterium | reverse complement strand
TCGTCTCAACCCTTGGCAAGGAAGAAGCTCGCCAACGCGCCCAGATGCTCATCAATCAAGCCGTGCGCCACCTCAAGATATTCGAAAATCGCGCCGACATTCTTAAGGAACTGGCGCATTATGTCTTAAAACGTCGGGCGTAAAATCGGAAACGTCGAGACCTTCCGTCCAGAAGGAACGCCACACGGACCAAAAGCGACTGAACTTTCAATTTCCGCAAGTTCCTGATCGACCTGCGAATTGCAGTGCGGACAGGGTTACTCGCATTGCACCATAAGCCACATTCGCCGCCAGAGGTCACCTCCGCAAAACGAGTTTTTTGCAACCTTTCGCCCCCGTTTGTGTTCGTTGTATTGGCACCGGAGGACACGCCAGGCCATTTGCCATAGATATGCAAACGCCCTGCGCCTCATGCGCGGTATTCAGTTGAAAAACGATTGTTAAATGCCAGAAGGCTTGATAGAAATGCGCTTCATGGAATTAAGCACCCGCCGAACATCCCCTGATCCGCACGAGCCGCGGTCCCTTCTCGACCGTGTCGATAGCCCGGTCGACCTGCGCGGCATGAGCGATGAGGAACTGATCCTTCTCGCGGAAGAAGTCCGGCGCGAAACGATTGCCGTGGTTTCGAAAACCGGCGGCCACCTTGGCGCATCGCTTGGAGTCGTGGAACTCACCATAGCCCTGCACGCGGTATTCGATACGCCTCGCGATCGACTGATTTGGGACGTCGGCCATCAGGCTTACCCGCATAAAATGCTGACCGGTCGCCGCAACCGCCTCCCCACGCTGCGCAAGGGCGGCGGGCTGTCCGGTTTCACCAAGCGCACCGAGAGCGGATACGACCCGTTCGGCGCGGGCCACAGCTCCACCTCGATTTCCGCCGGGCTCGGCATGGCCGTGGCGCGCGACCTCGCAGGCGAGGACAATGACGTTATCGCCGTGATAGGCGACGGCGCGATGAGCGCGGGGATGGCCTTCGAGGCGCTGAACAACGCGGGCGAACTCGGCAGCCGGTTGATCGTCATCCTTAACGACAACGAAATGTCCATAGCCCCGGCGGTCGGCGCGCTGAGCCGCTATCTGACGAAACTGGTCTCTTCCGCACCCTACATCACCGCGCGCGACATCGGCAAGAACGTCACGAACTACCTGCCGTCCCCGCTGCGCCGGGCCGCTCGCAAGGCCGAGGAAACCGCCCGCGCGGCGCTCGGCGGCGGAACGTTTTTCGAGGAGATGGGCTTTTACTATATCGGCCCGATCGACGGCCACAACCTGGATCATCTGCTGCCCGTACTGCGCAACGTGCGCGACGCCCCGCGAAAGGGCCCGATCCTCATTCACTGCCACACCGTCAAGGGCAAGGGCTACACCCCGGCCGAGAACGCGCGCGACAAGATGCACGGCGTAGTGAAGTTCGACGTCATAACCGGCGCGCAAAGCAAGCCCAAACTTGCCGCGCCCGCCTACACGAAAGTGTTTGCAAACAGCCTGATCGAGTGCGCGAAGACAGACGAGCGGATCGTCGGCATCACCGCCGCAATGCCTGCCGGAACCGGCATGGACCTGTTCGGCCATGAATTCCCGGAGCGCATGTTCGACGTCGGCATCGCCGAGCAGCACGCCGTGACGTTCGCGGCCGGGCTCGCCGCCGAAGGGTTCAAGCCATTCTGCGCGATCTATTCGACCTTCCTGCAACGCGCCTACGACCAGGTGATCCACGACGTGGCCCTGCAAGACCTGCCCGTGCGCTTCGCCATTGACCGCGCGGGGCTCGTCGGCGCCGACGGCCAGACGCACGCGGGCGCTTACGACACCGCCTTTCTCGGCTGCATCCCGAACATGGTCCTGATGGCGGCGAGCGACGAATCCGAGCTCGTGCGCATGGTCAACACGGCGGCACGTTACGACGATGGCCCGATCGCCTTCCGCTACCCGCGCGGCGAGGGACGCGGCACCGCCCTGCCCTCAAATGGCGAAACGTTGGAGATCGGCAAGGGCCGGATCGTCCGCGAAGGCACGGACGTCGCTATTCTGTCTTACGGCGCGCGTCTCGAGGAATGCGAAAAAGCCGCCGCTTTTCTGGAAAGAAAAGGCGTTTCTGTCACTATAGCCGATGCCCGCTTCGCCAAACCGCTGGACCGGGAACTGACCGAATCCCTCGCCCGCAACCACGCCCGCCTTCTCACCATCGAGGAAGGCAGCCGCGGCGGCTTCGGCTCCATCGTTCTCGAATTTCTGAACGAAGCAGGCCTGTTGTCGAATTGCCGCCTTCACACCCTCACCCTCCCGGACATCTTCCAGTACCAGGACGAACCTGAGAAGCAGTATGAAGAGGCCGGGCTTTATGCACAGGAAATCGTCCGGCGGCTGAGTTAGGCTGACCTTTCCCGCCCTCTCCTGTATTATTCTGCGTCTACAGGGCTTCCCGCGCGATGCGCAGTCAAGACGAAGGATATGGCACTTAAAAGACCAACAGTCGTTTTGTTCGATATGGATGGCACGGTCGTGCGCCATATAAACCCGCAGCTTTTGAACATTCTTGAAAAGCTCGACGACCTGTCGTTCAAAATTACCGCCGGTTTTTCGAAAGTTGCCAGACTTAAGCGACCCCGCCCGCCTATGGCCGGAATCGTCAACCGCGACCGCAAGCCCCGCCTGCTCGTCCACCGCGCCATGCACAAGGTCCGGCGCAAGTCCGTCGAGCAGATCGTCGAACCCTGCCCTGGCATTTTCCCCCTCCTCGATATGCTCCGGAACAAGGGCGTCATTCTCGCGCTCGTCAGCAACGGGCTTGGCAAAGGCTACGGACACGACGTTCTGACGACGTTCGAAATGGAACAGTATTTCTCCGTCAAACTCTTCCGCGAGGACATCATCAAATCGAAGCCAAATCCCGAAGGACTACTCCGCGCGATTGGAAAGACCTGCGTAAAACTGGAACAGGACGACGTCATCTGGTACGTCGGCGACCGCCACAAGGACGTCAAGGCCGCACTCGCCGCCCAGACGCACCTTCCCTGCAAAGTCCAGCCGCTCGCCTACGGGATCAACGCCGCGCTCGCCATCCTGGAAAGCGGCGTCGGACCGGACCACATCATCATGAACTACGAGGATTTCCGCCCGAAGCTGGAGGAGCTTCTCCACCGACCGCCACTCCCGTCAAAAACGGGGACGGGATAAAAAGGGATGGTTTTACTCCGTCCCCGGTTCATGGCGCCTTCACGTGCAAAAGCGTCGTCATATCCCTTGCCCCGCGAAGATACGCAGCCTCCTCCAGAAACGGCGCAAACATTTGCAGCGCCGTTGCCTGAGCCTTGAGGGCACGGGACGCGGACACCTCCGCGCCGAAGAGGTTTAACAGGCGCTCAAGCGTCGTTTGCGGTCGTGGCATAATTTCAATCGCCAGATCTCGCCGGTCCGTGTGACCGAGCGACCGGGCGACATAATCCATCGCAGCGTCAAGCCCACCGAGTTCGTCGACGAGACCGGCCTCGATCGCTCCGCGCCCCGTCCAGACGTAGCCGCGCGCAATCTCGTCAACTCTCTCCGGCGCCATGCCGCGTCCCTCCGCGACGACCCGGACGAAGGAGGCGTAAATGTTGTCGACCATCGCGTTCATCCGCTGCTCGGCCGCCGGACCGAACGGCGCGTTCATCGACCAGATGTCGGCGTTTCTTCCCCACTCCACCGACTCCCAATTGACGTCCAGCTTGTCCCAAAGACCGGCGAGAACGATCTTTCCACTAACAACGCCGATAGACCCCGTCATCGTCGTCGGAAGCGCGAATATACGGTCCGCAGGCGCTGACACCCAGTAGCCGCCCGAGGCCGCCATGGGCCCCATCGACACGATGACCGGCTTGCCCTTGTTTTTTGCATTGACGAGCGCCCAGCGGATCGTCTCCGCCGCCGACGGCGAACCGCCAGGACTGTCGACGCGCAGGACGATGGCTTCGACATCGCCGTCTTTGGCCGCCTCGTTTATGACGCCCGCAATCCTGTTCGCCGACACCACGTTTCCGCCCATGATAGGCGGCGCACCAGACGAGTCTTCAGGCAGAATCATCCCCGAGACGTAAATCAGGGCGACACGGCTGCCCGAGTCCTCTTCATGCGCGGGCAACGTGAACGGAAAATTCTTTGCTGCGTGCCCGGAACGGTTTCCATACGATTCAATTCCAATCATCGGGGGCTCCTCCGCCTCCGCGTTCCCGGAAACTGCCTCGCGCATGTAGGCAACAAGTTCCCGCCCGTAGGCAAGCCGGTCGATCAAACCCGATGCAAGCGCTTCCTCGTCGGTCAGGATCCCCATATCGATGGCTTCCATGACCCGCTCGGGGGGCATGTCGCGGCCTGCGGCAATCGTCGTCAGAATGTTTTCGCCAAGTTGAGAGACGAGCGTTGTCATCATTTCACGCTGCGCCGGGGTCATCTCCGAATGGGTCGCCGATTCGTAGAGCGTTTTGTATTCCTTGCGCCGGTAAAACTGGGCGCTGACGCCAATCTGATCGAGGACATCCTTGACGTAAGGCGTTTCAAGATTGATGCCGTTGACCACGAGCGAGCCTACGGGCTGCATCCAGATTTCGTCGAAGGCGGTTGCGAGATAGTAAGGCCCAAGACCGCCAGAAAGATCCGCAGCATAGAAATAGGCCGGTTTGCCTGATTCGCGAAAACGGCGGATCGCCGCATGTAGCTCCTCGATATGCGCCAGCGCTATAGCACCGCCACGATAATCCAGCACAAGCCCTTTCACGCGAGGATCGAGTGCCGCCCTGTCGAGAGCGCGCACGAACGTATGAAGGGTCGGTTTCTCCTCCAGCGGCTTCGCAAGCGAAGGGTCACCCGGCGTTTCCAGCAGCCCCGAATCGACGCCCCAATAAAGGATCATCTCCTCCGGCAGCGGCTCATCACCGGCATTGACAAGCGAAAACAGCGCCCAGCCGGAAATAAACAGCCATATCAAGGTGACAAAACCCACCGCCATCGCGGTCTTCTTGAGAGCCCGCCACGCGGCGCCGCCAAACCGCTTCATCGGCGCAGGCCTGCCGCTCTCGCCGCCGCCATGTCTCGTACCCCGCTCGGGCGGCGAATAGACGATTGTTCGCTTCTTCAGCCAGTTATTGCCGGGCATGGGCTGATTTCTCCTTTTGGCAGTATTCGATCACGTTCGAGCTAAAGACACTGGGCCTTGTGGCGGAGCCAATGGTCGGCGAGCACACAGGCCACCATCGCCTCGGCGACAGGAACTCCGCGAATTCCAACGCAGGGGTCGTGACGCCCTTTGGTTGCGATCTCCGTTTCGTTCCCCTGAACGTCGATCGTGCGGCCCGACTTGAGTATAGAGCTTGTCGGCTTGAAAGCCAGCCGGGCGATAATCGTCTGTCCCGAGGAAATTCCGCCGAGAATGCCGCCCGCCTTGTTCGACAGAAAGGCCGGAGTGCCGGCTTCGGGATCAATACGCATCTCGTCGGCGTTTTCCTCGCCCGACAACGCCGCGCTCTCAAACCCCGCGCCGATCTCCACGCCCTTGACCGCGTTGATCGACATCAGCGCCTTGGCGAGATCGGCGTCGAGCTTGTCGTAAACCGGCGCGCCGAGCCCCGGCGGAATGCCGTCCGCGTGCACCTCGACGATCGCCCCGGCGCTGGAGCCTCTCTTGCGAGTCTCGTCGAGAAAGGCCGAGAAAGTTTCCGCCGCCGCCGCATCGGGGGTAAAGAAGGGGCTGTTGTCGACTTGGGCCCAGTCCCACCGCGCCCGGTCGATCCGGTGCGGGCCGATCTGAACCACCACAGCCCGGATGAGGACATGCGAACCGATCTGCGCCTCGAGCACCTTGCGCGCAACCGCCCCAGCCGCGACCCGCATCGCCGTCTCGCGCGCCGAAGACCGCCCTCCGCCCCGGTAATCGCGCAGGCCGTACTTCTCCATATAGGTGAAATCCGCGTGACCGGGCCGGAACTTGTCCTTGATATCGGCATAATCTTTAGATTTCTGGTCCGTGTTCTCGATCAGCAGGCCGATGGGCGTGCCCGTGGTCACCCCCTCGAAAACGCCCGA
This sequence comes from Alphaproteobacteria bacterium, assembly GCA_009929775.1. Taxonomy (GTDB): domain Bacteria; phylum Pseudomonadota; class Alphaproteobacteria; order Micavibrionales; family Micavibrionaceae; genus RZZS01. Next base: position 11,258 of record RZZS01000062.1, on the reverse strand, counting down.
GAGAATGCGCACCGCGTCCGGCTCACGCCGCTGGGTCGTGAAGCGCGACTGCCCCGGCTTGCGCCGGTTCAGATAATGCTGAATGTCGTCTTCGACAAGCGCAATCCCCGGCGGCACGCCATCGACAATCGCGCCAATGGCGGGACCGTGGCTCTCGCCGAAGGTCTGGTACTGAAAGAGCGTGCCGAAACGATTGCCGGTCATTGAAGTTCGTCGCTGTTGAGGGTGATGAGAAAGTTCTTCAACTGTTGCAGGTCGCTTTTTGCCGCCTTCCAGAGAATCGTTTCGTCAACGAGATCGTAACCGTGAACGAGAACATGGCGCATACCTGCAATCTGCCTCCATGGAATCTGCGCTTGCATTGCCTTGATTTCTTCCGGCAGGTGAATTGAGGCCTCTCCAATATTCTGAAGAAGCCGCTCGACAGCGAAGAAAAGAACTTCGTCGTTTTCAAGATCACGGGACACCTTGCCCTCGAGTATGCGCTCAAGCGTGTCGATAAATCCAAGCATGTCCCTTACCCGGCGATACCAGTGCAACCGATCGTCAGACATCCACGGCCTCTTTTAATATTTCGCGGTGCCTTTCTGTTTTGAGAGCGCGGAACGTCACAATATCGACGGGACAACCCAGATAGTCTTCAAAGGCGTTTTTCGTACCGACAAAGTCGAAAAAACCAGGCGTTTCGATAAATTCGACGAGCAGATCCACATCGCTATCCGGCCGCGCATCCCCACGCGCATGCGACCCGAATACCGCCACCCTTCGAACGTTCATGCCCTTGAGGTGCGGTTTCAAGTCCTTCAGTTTTCTAAAAACCGTCTCCGTGTCCATGAACCCAATATATTCGGTAAAGCTGAAGGAAACAATCGCGGGAACCAGCATCCACGACCATTGCCGGTCATGAAAGCACCTCCATCGAATTTCCGCAGACGTAAAGGCCCTGATCGTCGCGCAGACTGACGATTATTTCGGAGCCACTTTGTAACATCCGGATCCGTTCTTTTCTTTTCGGGCCGTATCGGGCGTCATCGGAATGCGGCATTATAAGAAAATCGACCAGCCCCAAACCGCTGAAATCCGAAAGGTTCGCCTTGCCGGGATCGTCCATATCCCCGATATAATCGATCCGCGGACAGGCGAGGATCGCCCCTGCGCTGCACCCGAGATAGGAACCGCCGACGCTCAGCTTTTCCCGGATTATTTCGCCGAACCGGCATTTTTGCATCATCTCAAGGAGAACGTAGGTATTGCCGCCGGTCACGAAGACGGCATCGACCCCTTCCACCGCCCGGAGGACCTCCTCAAAGGACTTTCCCGCGATGTCGAATTCAATGAAAGAACATGCACGATTGCGGACAGGAGCAATCTCTTCTTTGAGCCAGTCGTGATTGTCCTCAGCATAGGCCGCTGTCGGAATGCACAGGACGGAAGACGTTTCCAGCGACAGGCCCGTCGCCGCGTCTATCCGGTCGCCCAGCCCCGCAAATGTCGAGCAAAGCAGCAGCCTAAAACAGGCCATCTCACCCTCAAGGATGGTTTGCATATCCGCTCGAAACTACCCCTTCGGCGAAATCGATTGCAGCAGTTCCGCCGTCTCGGGCGCCGAATCGACCGAGACCATGCCCACCGTGTGGTAGCCCGCGTCGACATGCATGATTTCGCCGGTCATGCCACTGGCGAGGTCGCTGCACAGGAACAGGCCGGCCTTGCCGACGTCGCCGATGGTCACGTTGCGCTTCAGCGGCGAGTTCAATTCGTTCCATTTAAGGATATAGCGGAAATCGCCGATGCCGCTGGCCGCGAGAGTCTTGATCGGGCCGGCGGAAATCGCGTTGACACGCACGCCGCGCTTGCCCATGTCGGCGGCGAGATAACGCACGGACGCCTCCAGCGCCGCCTTGGCGACCCCCATGACGTTATAATGCGGCATGACCCGTTCCGCGCCGTAATAGCTGAGCGTCACGAGGCTGCCGCCTTCGTTCATAAGCGGAGCGGCGCACCGGGCCACGGCGGTAAAGGAATAGACGGAAATATCCATCGTCTTCAGGAAGTTCTGCCGCGTGGTCGCGAGATATTCGCCGTCAAGCTCTGCCTTGTCGGAAAAGGCGATGGCGTGAATGACGAAATCAAGCCCGCCCCACTTTTCCTTCAGCGCCGCGAAGACCGCATCGACGCTGTCCTCGTCGGTGACGTCGCACGGCATGATCGTATCGGACCCAACACTTTCGGCCAGCGGGCGCACACGCTTTTCCAGCGCATCTCCCTGATAGGTGAATGCGAGCTCCGCGCCGTGTTTCGCAAGTTCCGTAGAAATTCCCCAGGCTATCGAACGATCATTCGCAACGCCCATCACCAAACCGCGCTTGCCCGCCATCAACTGCTGCACTTCAGCCATATTTCATATCCCGTCTTTGCTGTGTCGACCATTATTACAAAAAAGGTCAAAGCATCCTACACATTTGACGTACCGCGTCCAGCCTCTATGCGCTTCGCCACGCTAACGAACGTTTTCCGCAAAAAGTCGATTGAGGTTTCGTTAAGAATACTGTGCTAGCCTTGAGAGGATCGTTAAAATTTGAACCAAATTGTTCGCGTGACGGACCAAGGTTGAAGCGGGGTTTGATGCACGCATGAGTGTGACAACAGACACATTATTGCGGCTATGCAACGCCATTAATTCACAGATCAGCGAGACCCACAAGTCCCTGAAGCTGCACTGTATCGCCTACCACAGCGGCCAGCGCGCCGAGGCCATCGCCCTGGACGAACACGACATCCTCCGGCACCCGGCCGGCCAGTATGCCCGCAGCATCCTGCGGCGCCGGGTCGAAGACGACTCCTCTGCGTTTCTCGGTCTCGCATCAGCCACGGAAAGGCTGTGGTTTGGACTATCGTCCCGCAGCCACCTCCTCGCCCTCCTGACCGCGAACGCCGACATATACGAAGACGCGAAGCAGGCGAGGCAGCACCTCTATCATCTCGTCTGGCACGCCCTCGACCTATGTGAAATCCGGGAGCGACCGATCTACCGTGAAAAATTCCGGAACGGGCCGATGATACCCAAGCGAAGCCCGATGAATCAGGCCCGGGCGAACCTTCGCGCAGATGTTTTTTCCGCCGCCATGATGGCCATGCAGGGAGAGAAAGACGCAATCGCAAAGCTGGCACGGGAACGGTCGCTAAGAGCCCTTACGCCAAATGCGGGATACCGCGCGGAAGACTATCCGTATATTATCGCTATGGAAGCCGCGCAGTTTGCATACCGGGCTGCCTCGAAGAACCCCTCGGCAAAAGTCCGCATGGTCCACACCGCCCTGCAAATTTCCGAGGAAGTCGGCCAGACCTTCGAGGAAGCCTCGATCCGCCAGTGGTGGGCCTTCAGCCAGCCTGCTCAGGACATGGCTTGGCGCGGGTACCGAATGGAGGAAATTCTGGGCGCAGCCGTCAACACGAGCGACGACCCGTACGTTCGTGCAACGGGGCTGCTGATTTATGAAGTCACTGGCGTTATGCCGAGTTCAAGTGCTAATCTCGCGGGCGTATATAACGCATATGCCGATGCCGAGCTCTCGGCCCGCTGCCACAACGAAGCCGTTGAGGAGGTTTTCGAAGGCATTGTGGCGCAGGGCGTATTCGAAAACAGCGGCAACCCGTTTCTTGCTGCCGCCAACGAGCAGAACCACCGCCTCACGGAGGGGAAAATTTTCGGCTGGTGTGCTTCTGCGCTTCAGGCCGCGGCCGGTGCCTTTGAATCTGCGCTCGCCGATGGTTCCTCACCGAGTCAGGCCGCCCGCAAGGAGTTCGAGCAGGAACGCTCCAAAACCGACTGGGACACCATCAAGAAACTGGGCGACAAGATCATCGAACAGCGCCGATTCGGATATGCCGTAACCTTCACAGACCTGTTGGAGCTGTGCCGCCAGATGCCCGAATTTACGCCGGTTCGAAACTCTCTCGAAAATACAATCAAGGACCCGTCCTTCCAGCGCAAACTGGAAGCTGCAGCCGATCTTGCTGCCGAACCATCCCTGGCGCCGTCGAGTCCGCATGCCGCGCCGAAAACAGCGCCACGCGCCGCACCCGGAGGTCCTCAATTTGCCACGCCCGCTCCAGGGCTTGGCGGAAATGGAAACGGGGCACGCATGCGCCATATCTCTATGGCGCAACAAGCTGGAAAAAGCGGGAAGAGCACGGACAACTCTGACGAAGGTGACAAAGCCTGATTCCCGAACGGAGACAACGAAAAAGCCGCCCGGCGGGGCGGCTTTTGATGCGCGGAAAGCGCTGTCTACTTCACGATTTCCCAGGAACCGTCCGGCTGCTGGCAAGCCGTCCCGTATGCGGACTCCCTTTTGCCGCCGACATAGACTTCCTGCTGGTACTCGCGGCAATAGCGCCCGGCCGTGCTGTAGCCGTCGCGAACGGGAGTGACCGTTCCGCGATTGCCACTGTCGGGGTTGTTCCAGGCGATCGTTTCGCCCAGAGGCGCCGTATAGGCCTGCTGGTTCGCACGATTTGCGTAGGCCAGATCGGCCCGGTCCAGCGACTTGCCGACTTCACTGCCGAGCAGCGCACCGGCCAGAACGCCCGCGCCCGTCGCCCAAAGGCGACCGGAACCGCTACCGACCTGGGAACCGGCGAGTCCGCCGAGAACGGCACCCGCTCCCGTACCGACCACCTGCTTGTTCCCGGCTGTCTCGTAGCACCCGGCAAGCGCCAGAGCGACGAGAGCCGCGGAAAGGGTAAAAATTCTTCTCATCGTCCAACCTTTCTCCTTGTTGCCATTTCGTATGGCGGCTGTACATTATCCATGAAATTAGTCGAAATCATGTCAAAGTCCACAGAATTGAGCGATGGAAGATTTTCCGGAAAACCCCTACAGTTTCTTTTCAGACTGGCTCGACGAAGCCTCCGGCTCTGAACCGGACGACCCGAACGCCATGATGCTGGCAACCGCCGACCGGCAGGGCCGCCCTTCCGTGCGCGCCATGCTGATGAAGCACTACGACGAAAACGGTTTCGTCTTTTATACGAACAGCGAGAGCGTCAAGGGCCGCGACCTCGCCGAGAATCCTCAGGCCGGACTATGCTTTCACTGGAAATCCCTCGGCCGACAGGTTCGCGCCGAAGGCCCTGTCGAGTTGATCGGCGCCGCGGAAGCCGACGCCTATTTCGCAAGCCGCCCGCGCGGAAGCCGCGTGGGCGCGTGGGCCTCGCAGCAGTCCCGGGAGCTGTCTTCGCGGAACGAACTCGACGAACGCATTCGCCTCTATGAAGAAAAGTTTGGAAGCGAGGACGCCATACCGCGCCCGCCCTACTGGAACGGCTACCGGTTGAAACCGGAGCGAATCGAGTTCTGGCTGGCCGAGGAATTCCGTTTGCACCGGCGCCTCGTCTATCGCCGGGAAGAAACCGGCTGGAGCATCCACATGCTCTATCCCTGAGCGCATCGTCAATGCCCGATGCACCGTTTCAATTTCGATTATGCCCTGAGTGACTGCCATGAAAACCAAAGCCCGCAAACCCGCCGAAGAACAACTCGATTTCAGCGCCGATGTCTCGCGCCTTCTCGATATCGTCGCCAACGCGCTCTACTCGCATCAGGACGTTTTCCTGAGAGAGCTGATCTCCAATTCCTCGGACGCCTGCGACCGCCTTCGCTACGAAGCCGTCCAGAACCCGGCTCTGGCGCGCGATAACGGCGAATTCCATGTCCGGGTTTTCAAGAACACCGACACCCGCACGCTGACCGTCGTCGACAACGGCATCGGCATGAACCGCGAGGAACTCGTCGATAATCTCGGCACGATCGCCAAGTCCGGCACCGCCGCCCTCATGGAGAAAATGAAAGCGGCCTCCAACCCGGGACAGGACCCGCTCAAGATGATCGGCCAGTTCGGCGTCGGCTTTTATGCGAGCTTCATGGTCTCGGACAGCGCCGAAGTCATCAGCCGCCGCGCGGGCGAGGACGCCGTCTGGCGGTGGCACTCGGACGGCCGAACCGGCTATACGGTCCGCGAGGCAACCGAAGAGGAAGCGGCCCGGCTCGAAGGCACAAGCGGCACGGCCATCACGTTGCATATCAAAGCGGGGGCGGCCGACTTCCTGCTTGAGGAGAAAATCAAACTCGTTATCACCCGCTATTCCGACCACATCAACTTCCCGATCTATCTCGGCGAACGGAAAGAGGGGGAAAAGCCGGTCAATGCCGTCACAGCCATCTGGGCCCGCCCGAAAAGCGACGTCACGGACAAGCAGTACACGGAGTTTTACCACCACATCACCTATTCGATCGACGAACCGCTCAAGACGATCCACTGGCGCGCGGAGGGAACGGTTGAGTTCTCCGCGCTGCTCTACATCCCGACCATGCGTCCGTGGGATCTTTACGATCCATCGCGAAAGAACGCCGTCAAACTCTATGTCCGGCGCGTTTTCATCACCGAGCAGTGCGAGGGACTCCTCTATCCGTGGCTGCGATTCCTGAGGGGCGTTATCGACAGCGAAGACCTGCCTCTCAACATCTCCCGCGAAAGCCTTCAGTTCAACCCGGTCGTCTCCCGCATCCGCAAGGCCGTGGCGCGCCGCGTCCTGTCCGAACTGCAAAAACTCGCGGAAGACGACTACCCGGCCTTCGCGACCTTCTGGCACCAGTTCGGCGCAGCCCTGAAGGAAGGGCTGTACGACGCGTATGAATTGCGCGAGGAGATTTTCAAGGTCGCCCGCTTCCCCTCGACCGCCGGCGACGACCTGACCACCCTCGCCGACTACGTCGCCCGGATGCAGGATGGTCAGGAGCATATTTACTTCATGAGCGGCGAAAACCTGGGCGCGCTGCGCAACAGCCCGCAGATCGAGGGTTTCCGATCGCGCGGGATCGAGGTTCTGTTCATGACGGACACGATCGACGATTTCTGGCTTCAGGCCGTCCACGACTTTTCCGGCAAGCCCTTTCGCTCGGTCACAAAAGGCTCGATCGACCTTTCGAAATTCAAACAGGATACCGGCGAACAGGCCCCGGAGCCATCCGCCAAGCCTTCGGAAGATATCGGCAAACTGATCGAAACGCTCGCCACCATCCTCAAGGAGGACGTCGGGACGGTGCGCCTGTCCAGCCGACTGACCGAGTCGCCCGTCTGCCTCGTGGCGGCGGACAACGAAGCGGACTTGAACCTCGAGCGCGTCCTCAAGATCCATCAGAAATACGATGCCAAGAGCAAACGGATCCTCGAAATCAACGGCTCTCACCCGCTCATTCTCAAGCTGTCCCGGCTAGCCAGCGGTGAAGGACAAGATAGCGAAGACCTCGGTGACATCGCGCACCTCCTGCTCGACCAAGCCCGCATTATTCAGGGGGAGCCGCTCCCCGATCCTTCCTGCTTCAGCCGACGCATGGCCAAAGCGCTCGAAAAGGGGCTTTCCGGCTGAAGCCATCAGGCCGTTTTTGGATAAGCATTTTACAGCCCCGCCCAATAGATACTATAATTAATAAGTTGAATATGGCGGGGCTCACTCATGGTTCCTTTTAACGTGCGCAACGTGATTGCTCGCAGCCGGGTATTGCTCGGGGGCGCGGCGTTGTGCGCCTCATTTATTCTGGCAGGGCCATCGAACGCCCAGGAAGCGGCGTGCGACAGTGAAATCATGGATGCAATCCATGCCAAAGCCTATCTGGAAGCCCATGTCGAAAACGTCATGAATCAGGCCCTCATGACGAAACCGGACAGCGTCTTCGAATACAGCTGCTTCGATTACTATGTCATTCAAGCCGCCCTGTATGTCGGGCCATCGGCCAGTGAAACGCAGGTTTTCGGGCCTGTGCCCCGCCACGATCCCGAGTCTCTCGACCGGGCCCTGCAAGGTGCCATTATGGAGGCGCTCGCCGAATACCTGTTTTCCAACTTTGCCCACAGCTTCCTTGGCGGTCGGGCCATTCCGTCGGATATCGATTCTCGCCTGACAACTGATTGCTCCACGATGCGCGCCGTCTGGTGGAGAGCAAAATGCGCAAATTTCCTCGCCGCAGATACGGACGGCTTCTTCTCCTACGATCAGCATTCTGACCTTGAGGTTCGCTACTTCCCCAGCCCGTGCAACAACCCGCCCGAGTGGGACTCGCTGATCGATCTCGCCATTGAAGATCCGCCGTGGTGGGATGAATATGCGCTGGAGACCTCCTTGATGTATGAAGCGGTTTACGACCGCCTTTCACCGGACTCGTGCGCCGCGCCCACATCGCGATCGCACGTGATGGTCCAGAACTACCCCGATGGCGAATTTCCGGACGCGATCTGCACCAACCCCGGATGCAAATACAACGGCAGCCAGTGCGTACCCGTTGACTGATCTGGTTTCGTAAAACTAGAGAAGTCCTTGGAAATGGCGGCGAATCATCTCCTCGATTTCCGAATCAGAGAACTCGAAGGTCCGACCGATTTCCTCAATCATCACCTGACGCACAGTCGTGTTCAGATCTTCGCCTGTCTCGCACCAGAGATCGAGAATCGGGCGGCGGTATAAAATCAGCACATCATCGGAATCTGCCGTCCTCCGCTCAACTCCCGGGGAAATTTGCTTTCCGCTGCGATAGAGGGCCAGCAGGTCATAAGGGTCGTCGAGATCAAGCTCGGATTCCGTGGCTTCGTCTGGAAACTCTTCGATCTCGACAGTGACCTCTTCGCAGAATTCGACCAGCTCTTCAGGCAGCAATTCGAGCGCCTCTGTTGCGATAACCTGCAAATCCTCGATGCTCGGAGGCACAGAGAAGTTCATTATGATCTGCTTGCGATCCATAAAGGTTCCCCTGACAGCGACCCGACAACGACCGAACGGAAATGTGAATCTGTGCTTCTATATTCGCAGTTTTTCAGAATTTTACAATCCTCGAGTCGTAAAGAACGACCAATCCCCCGAAAAATTGAATCGTTGCGGTCCCCGCCCGGGCTATGTATAAGAGGCACAAAAGCAAGGAATAGACATAAGAACGGGGCAGTATGAGCGAGACAAGTCTGGCGCAAACGCCACCTCCGGACAGCGAGAACCGCCCGGCCCTGACCGAAGACAGGCTTGCGTTGCTTATAAATCTCTCCCCTCTTCCCGTCACGCGCGACACGATCCGCAGCAGCTTTGCCCCTTACGACGGGATTGACCGGGACATTACACAGCTTCTGACCCGGCTTTCCCGAAAAAACGCGCTCTGGCTTTTAAAAAGGGGCCGAACCTGCATACCCAGCCATCCCTGGGCAGACGTTGCCTACGCGACCGTTCCGGAAGACCTCCCCGATAACGGGTCGGTCACCCTGCCTGTTCGAAACCTCCCGAACGATGCTCCTGTCCGCGTATTTCTGTCCCGGTCCCAGATTGACAAACATCACCTTCGGCCCGGCGACACCATCCTTTGCCGCCTCACCCGCCCTGGGCCGGGCTTTGGTCTGCGGGCTCTTGTTCTCGAACGACTCAATCGAGGAAAGCGGAGCCGTTTGTCCGGCTATTTCAACGACCGATCGGGTGGTGCAAAGTTCACGGCAGGCAACGCCCAGATCAAAACTGCATTCAACTTGCGAACCTGGGACGGCGGAGCCGCCAGAATGCAGCACCGTGAAGTCTGTTTCGTAGAACTACCCGACGATTTTGACGTCCGCACCCCAACCGCCGTTCTCCTGGACGGACAGCAGACGGACGCTGATACCGGGCGCAACATTGACGATGTTCTCGTCGAAAGCCATAAACTCGACCGACCATGGCCCGATGCAATCATAGAGGAAGCGAGAACACTTGCCGCCGCCGGTCCAGACCCGTCCGGGCGACGAATCGTTACCGGCGTTACGATCGACGGCGAAAACCCGGCTGAAATCGACGATATGATCTGGGCCGAACGATCCGGAAATGGCGGCTTTATCACCCGGACCAGTATTGCCGATGTCGCCTCTCTTGTCCTGCCCGGAACCGACATCGACCACGAAGCCAAAGCACGCGGAACCACCATCTACCTGCGAGACAGAGAAATCGGGATGCTTCCCACCTCGATTGCCCGGGGAACCGGCTCGCTGTTACCCGGAACCGAACGGCCGGCCATTTGCATCGAAATCGAATACGACCGGGATCTCTCTCTTGTACGCACAGACATCTTCCCTGCTCTTGCCCGTTCAACAGCCGCCTACTCATACGGCGAGTTCGGCGTTGTGCTGATCACCGACCCGGCATTGACGGGCCTGCAGGAATTCAACGAGCAGCTTTCCAGAGGGAGCGCCCTGCAGACACTTGGCAGGAACGGCTCGCTCGAAGAAACAGGTAGCAGCCATTCCCTGGTCCAGTACTTTATGCTCCAGGCAAACACCGCCATCGCCGAATTCCTCCAGAGCAGGCATGCGATCATCCCCTACCGCAACAACGGCATTACACGGAACCCCACCCTGTACGCGGAAACCCGCAGCGAAATCGCCCGACTTGGTCTTGAAATGCCGGAAGATCCGGACGCCTGCACAAGCGGCGTCCAGATCGACCTGTTACGGCAGGCCGCCGGGACAGGAGCCGAAGCCGAAGTGCGCCTCCTCCTGCGTCAGGCTGCGGATCGCTCCTATTACGATATGATTAACCGGGGCCATTTCGACTTGCGACGACGAGCTTACGTTCGCGGCACCTCCCCGCTGCGCCGCTATTCCGACCTGCAGATACAGCGTGCGCTTCATCTCGAGTTTTCCAAAAGGAACCCGGAATTCGCACGCTTCGCCCAGACCGATGCGGAACGCAGGAGAATGCCGGACACCATCGCGCACCTCAACGAACTGGACGATGTCACCCGGTCGCTCGAGGGCGACAGGCAGCGCTATCACCTGTTACGAGACCTCAAAACCCTTGAGGGCAAGACCATGCTCGCCCGGCTCCACCACGTCAACGGAGCCCGGATCGAACTGCTCCTGCCGGGGTTAGGGCTTCGCCGCCAGTTTCGCGCCAGCCAGCTGCCGGAATACAGTTGCCGCCTTGACCCTGAACGCCACACATTGGTGTTCGGGGATAAAAAGAGCGTAACCCAGGGTGCCATGCTGCGAATCCGGATTGGCTCGGTAAGGCCGCACCAGGCCCGGTGGGATTGCCATATCCTCGAACCGGCTTAAAATAAATTTAGTACCTGTTTCAATATAATGGTCATTACGGTACACAGTACCCGACTCCCTTTCACAAAGCGCCGCATATCAACGATTTCCTGGGGATTTGGGTGGATAGTAGTGTGCGGAAGCACTCGAATATTTGCGCGG